>NZ_JBHTKV010000005.1:138849-168639 GCF_042678465.1 Oceanobacillus caeni
TTCCATTCGGGCACTCATCTACCTCATGAGTGACCGTTCTCTTATAATTCTATTCCATTCGGGCACTCATCTACCTCAGAACTCCCGATCCCTCCGTTCTTTCCTCAACAGTCAATCCCCTAACTGCTGTTCAGCAAATGTCCGGTATAATTCATGGGAAGCCATCAACTCCTGATGCGTTCCTTCCCCTGTTATTTGTCCTTTTTCGATAAACATAATTTTATCAGCGTGAACGATGGTGGATAGTCGGTGTGCAATAACAAACGTTGTACGTCCAACCATTAAGCGGGATAATGCCTCCTGAACAGCTTGTTCGGATTGACTATCTAAACTTGCAGTTGCTTCATCTAGCATTAATATTTTCGGATCTCTTAAGAAAGCCCGAGCGATATTAATTCGCTGTCTTTGCCCACCAGAGAGTTTCACACCACGTTCTCCAACCTCTGTATCTAATCCTTTAGGAAAAGATTGAATAAACGTATCGGCATAGGCCATTTCAGCAACCTTCCATAATTGATCATCGGTAATACTACTCGCATTACTTAATCCGTAAGTTAAGTTATCTCTAATCGTCCCTGCCATCATCGCACTTTCCTGTGAAACATAGCCAATCTGACTTCTCCATGACTTCATTGATAAGGAGTGAATGGGAGTATTCCCTATCCGAATAACACCAGATGTTGGTTCATAATATCTTTCAATTAGCCCAAATAAGGTCGTTTTCCCCCCACCACTCGGACCAGCCAAAGCAACCATCTCTCCTGGTTCCGCTGTGAAATTAATATTCCGAAGAACAGTTTCATTTTCATCATAGGAAAAGGAAACGTCTGAAAAAGAAACAGGTTGATTAGCAATATCCTGTTCCAAACCTTCTTGACTCTCTTCCTCACGCAAATCGAGAATTCCTATAATCCTCTCTGTCGCCCCTTTTGCCTTTTGTAATTCTGTAAAGAACATCGCAAAGGAAGTAATCGGATAAATAATTTGAAATAAGTACAACAAGAATGCCACGAGAGATCCCGTCGAAAGCGTACCTTCTGCAACACGAATTCCACCATAGCCAATAATAACAACAATGACAATCATCATAATGGTGTACATAAACGGACCGATTAAAGCAAAAATCCGTGCTTCTTTTAATCCATAGTTAAGCAAATTGGTAATACCAGACATCCCTTTATTCTGTTCCACTTCTTCGGCGGTCGAAGCTTTGGTTAAGCGAATTTCACTTAAGGTTTGTTGGATATCACCAGTAAATTTTGCTGTTTCGTCTTGCAAGTTCTTTGATATTTTCGCCATTCTTGCACCAAGTGGCATCATAATTGCAAATGTAACCGGTACAGCAATGAGCATTAACAACGTCATTTTCCAGTCCATAATTAGTAAAATGACAATTGCCCCGATAATAGTAATAAAACCAGTAATGAATTGCGGGAAATGCTGTGTAATAAGGTCTTTGACAATACCAGTATCATTTACGACACGGCTTACCGATTCCCCACTTGCATGTTTGTCAAAATAACTTACTGGTAAACGAAGTAGTTTAAACCACATCGTCTCTCGTAATCTTGCAACAATCTTTTGCCCAACAGCTGCTAATAAATAAGTTGATACCCCATCTACAACCGCTTGTAAAACAAATACGACAAAAATCGTAACAACAAGTGCAGTACTTATGGCATCTACCGAAAACCCATCCACTAATTCCTTTGTAAGCAAGGGAATGGAAAGACCAATGATCATCGTAATAATACTTCCGATTAACCCGATGAACAAGGACCATTTTGGTATTTTGGTTGATAAAATTAAAGAAATAAATGGTTTAAGTTTTGTTTTTTCTTGATTTTCCACTTTTGATCTCCTGTCTCATTTTTTACAAGGTAGGAATTCGCTAAAGCCTGGAAAACGTCAAGTTTTCTAAAAAACCTACCTTACTTTGTATACATTACGGATATGAAATCAATTTAGATTCACACTTCTTTAAAAAAAGTCATAGAAAAAGCTTGCAGCTACGTATGATTTGCTGCAAGCTTCTCATTTTACTCTGCCACTGCTTGTGCTGCTGTAATTAGGGCTAAGTTATAAACATCCTCTGCATTACATCCACGTGATAGATCATTTACAGGTTTATTCAACCCTTGAAGGATTGGTCCTACTGCTTCAAATCCACCAAGACGTTGAGCAATTTTATAGCCAATGTTTCCTGCTTCCAAACTTGGGAAGACAAATACGTTTGCGTCCCCCTTAATAACGGAATCAGGAGCCTTTTTCGCTGCTACACTTGGTACAAATGCTGCATCAAATTGAAATTCTCCATCGATAACTAAAGAAGGATCATTTTCTTTTGCAATTTGAAGTGCATTTTCTACTTTTTCAGTTTCTGGTGATTTTGCAGAACCTTTCGTAGAAAAGCTTAGCATCGCAATGCGTGGATCCACACCGAATAATTTAGCTGTAACCGCACTTTCCGCAGCAATTTCCGCCAAATCTTGGCTATCTGGTGATATGTTAATCGCACAATCCGCAAATACATATTTTTCTTCGTCGCGAACCATGATGAAGACTCCAGACGTTTTCTTCACTCTACCATTTGTTTTAATAATTTGTAATGCTGGACGTACTGTATCTGCTGTGGAATGTGCTGCACCACTAACAAGTCCGTCCGCTTTTCCCATATATATTAGCATTGTTCCAAAGTAGTTTTCATCAAGTAAAATTTTACGTGCATCTTCTTCTGTTGCTTTACCTTTACGGCGTTCTACAAATGCCTGAACCATTTCATCAAACTCTGAATAATCATTAGGATTTAAAATTTCACAGGAAGAGATATTTGCTCCAACTTCTTTTGCTTTGCCTTCAATTTCTTCTTTATTTCCAATTAAAATAGGAGTTACTAATCCATCTGCACTTAATCTACTTGCTGCAGTTAAAATTCTTTCGTCTAGTCCTTCAGGAAAAACTATCTTTTTATCTTTTCCTGAAATTTTTTTAGTTAAATCATCGAATAAGTTACTCATTTTACAATCCTCCAATATGCTATATATTCGTGTTCAAAAAGGAGGATGAAAAGACCGAGTTCGGCTAAATGCGAAGTGTCATTTTCACCGGACTTTTTGAACAGCCTCTATATGCATTTCCATCATAAATCAAACCATACTTTATTTAAAGAAATTGACATTGTTTTTCCTACATTTTTTGACAAACAAATGACAAATTGCAATAATCGATTTAATCCAAATGCTTTCTCATGATTAGTATTCCCCAATTATGCTATAGTAAAAGGGAAAGTAAAAGTCCTTAAAATCCTTAAAATCATGGTTAGTTTGGGTATACAGGACTATGATATAAAAAATAATCATTTTAAAGGAGAGATACATATGGTAGAAGCAGTGGGAACTTTAGACGGTTGGTGCACCTTGCACGATACACGTACATTCGATTGGACTTCTTGGAAGATGGCGTCTGAAAATGATAGAAAAGAAGCGGTACAAGAGCTTAAAGAATTAATGACCAAATGGGAAGCCATAGAAGAAGAGAAAAATGGTAGCCAATCCATTTATAAAGTAGTAGGTAATAAAGCCGATTTAATGTTTATCGTTGTTCGTCCGACAATGGATGAATTGGAAGAATTCAAAACAGAACTGAATAAATCAAAAATTGGCGATTACCTTATTCCAGGTTATTCATATGTTTCCATCGTGGAGCTAGGTACAAATGATACTGTTGATGAAGTGAAGAACCGCAAAATCAACGAGGCAGTGGAAGCACGCCTTAAACCAATTCTTCCTAAATGGGAACATGCTTGTTTCTACCCTATGAATCGCCGTCGTTGGAATGAAGCAAACTGGTTTACGATTGATCGTAAGGAAAGACAGAGATTACTAACGGACCACGCTGCAACTGGTCGTAAATACGCTGGTTTAGTGAAACAAATAATTACTGGATCCATGGGACTTGATGAATGGGAATGGGGCGTAACTCTATTTGCACACGATCCCCTTCAATTTAAAAAGATTGTTTACGAAATGCGTTATGATGAAGTTTCCGCAATCTACGCTGAATTTGGCGACTTTATCATCGGAAATTACTTACCAAAAGAAGATCTAGATACTTATTTCACACTGTAAAGTTAATATAGAAAACTTTAAGCTATCACCCTTTGTGGTGATGGCTTTTTTATTTATTTTGAATGAATACAATCGACATCCTCTATCCGGAATTATATTCACCATTAAAAAACTCTCCCAAAATAAATCCCATTTATCTGTCATCATTTTCTAGGTATTTACATACATATAATTATTGAGTCTAGCATCCCAGATTATGGGCAGAAAGAAAAGATTCAAGTAATAACCACACTAACCATACGACTGCCCAGCAGTCTAGAGATAAGGGGAAGCCAACAAAGCATCAAAAGGAATCACTTAAAAATAGGGAGGAATTTTAATGTCTAATTATCAAGTTAACCGACAACAGGGGAACTTTTATCCGGTAGCTGCTGCTTATCCTTACCCGGGATACGTAATGAGTGCAGTGCCCGGTCAACCTATGCATCCTGTACAACAACAACAACAAGGTCAAATGCAACAAGTGCAACCACCATCAATTCAACAGCAGCAACCTGCTCAACAACAACAACACCAATCTACAGATGTACCTGGAATGCTACCTATTGAACAATCCTATGTTGAAAATATTCTTCGTCTTAATAAAGGAAAACTAGTGAAAGTTTACATGACGTTTGAGAACAATCCGAGCTGGAACGCAAAGGTGTTCACCGGAGTTATTGAGGCTGCAGGAAGAGATCATCTTATTTTAAGTGAACCAAATACCGGAAAACGATACTTATTATTAATGGTTTACCTTGATTATGTGGAATTTGATGAAGAAATCAATTATCAATCTCCATTTGGAGGTAGTAGTGGGCAATTAAGTACCTTCCCACCGAGATAATTAGAAGGAAATTGGCATTGGGCAAATGCCTCCGTTGTTCTTATGCAGGAAGAAAGGTTTAACTCCCCTATGTGCAAATCAAAAGGATGACACTTCCAAAAATCTTGTGTCATCCTTTCTTTTCTCAAATATATTTAAAATGGAGGTATTATGATGAAGAGCCCGTTAGATAAGTTTACCCTAGTTGAAATCCTCTCTATAGGTATTGCAGCTGTTGTTGGTCTGTTTGCCATGATACAAGGTTACCTCATCCTACTATTTATAACCTTCTTTTTTATAGCGATTAGTTTAGTTTGCGAAGCTTTTATCTTCTTACATAAAAAAGATACTGCTCATGCTGGAAAACAATTAGTACGAGCTGTCTGTATTTTTATCTTTATCACTTATATGATTTTTCAAATATAGCGAAGCACAAAAATCCCCAATAATACCCAACCAATTAAAAATGCAAGTCCACCAATTGGAGTTATCATTGCAAAGGTTTTAATGGCTGTGGTGGAGTAAATATAAAGACTACCTGAGAAAATTATAATTCCTAGGAAAAACATCCAGCCAGCCCATGTTAATGACCCGCTTTGCGCTTTTGTCATTAGAATTCCAACTGCTACTAACGCAAATGTGTGAAACATTTGATATTGTACTGCTTTATTCCATGTTTCTATTTGTTTTTCAGTCAATCTGCCCTCTAATCCATGTGCACCAAATGCCCCAAGTGCCACTGCTAAAAATCCATTGATTGCCCCTAAGATTAAAAATAGTTTCATCCCATTGTCTCCTTTCTAAAAAGAGGATTAGCTTTAAAAGTCAAAGATAGAATCGCCATTTGCCTGTTCATGATCGATTGTCTCGCTTTGTTTCAATTGTTGTTGTTGGATTTTTTTAATGGTATCTTGCTTCCCAATCATTGCCTTTAATTCCGCTTCTGTAAATTCATCACGTTGTTCTTGAACTGCACTATTTTTTTCTGAATCTTCTTCTAGAAACAAATCACATAGCAATTTCACGTTATTAATATGTATCAATAATTTATCTTGATTATTTTGGTTCTCTTTCGCATCATTTATTTCTTTCAACATTTTATTTAAAATCGTTTCATTTTCTATCGCCATACGAACGCTCCTTAAACCTTGTGTTTTACACAGACTCATTATATCATGAATCCTATTGTATGAATAATTATGATACTGAACAAGTAAAAATCCTTGAGTTTTGTTCCCAAGGACCGATAAAAGCGTTTTCATTTTTGTATTAATTTATAGTTAAGCTTTTACAAATGTCTGTGCACAAGATTCTTGTTTTTCCTCTGAGTAGCGATGATACATCCAATGTAGAAAATTAACCTCTTCTTCTTTTAATTGTCTACCAAGTTGTTTTGTGGCGTTCTCACAAAATTGCAAAAAATTTACCATACCGCTTTATTCACCCCCGAATGGAAAAACTTCATCTAATTTGTATTAATTATACTACAATTTTTACAGAATGCAACTATATTTTTTAAATTGTTTGATAATATCGACACCTAGTAATGTAAAAATAGAAAAAGTGAGCATGCGCTCACTCTTCAATAACATCCTTATCCGCTAATTTTAATTCTAATGTATGAATTCTTCTTCTAAGATCTTCTAATTCTTCTGTCGTTGCTATGCCCATTTCTTTTGCAATCTTTTGTGTTTGTTTCTTTTGCTTGGATGACCATTCTTGTTTTTTTGTATCACCTTTTTCAATAAAATTATCCATCATTGATTTTGCTTCATCTTGTGTTAACTCATTTTTATCAACAAGTTCCTTTAACTTCTGTTCCAGTTTTTCTTTTCCACTAACTGCAGCACCAAGACCTAATAAAAAACCTTTTTTTAAGTAATTGCTCATTTTCCTAACCTCCGTTACGTCTTTTTCTTATAAATCGATGATGAATCAATAACATAATACTAAATATTACTGTAAATATTCCCGTGACAATGAATCCGACCCATTTCATTATTTCTAAGCTATTATTTATACTATATGCAGAAATACTAAATCCTACTATCACCATGATAAAAGAAGTAATCTCTAAAAGTAAATAATATTGATGTTTCATATTTATAAAATGTTTTTCTTTATCCCACTGCCTATCCTTTTCTCCGCTCTCCAGCCATGTTAAGAGAGCCCTTGGATAAGCTAAAATTGGTTCTGTTGCATTTTTTACATATTGCTTTGCAACTGACTCTGCGATACTTTTCGTCCCAAACCAATCTTTGATTTTAGGTTTTGCCCATTTAATTATATTTATATTCGGGTTAATGGCAAAAATAATTCCCGCTACAATAGATATTGATCTTAATAAGTAAGCATAGTCTGCCGGAAGTTGAATGGCGTCGTCTTTCATCACAACATCCAATTCTTCGTCAATGAGCTCCATTGCATTACCATCAAACTCTTTTAACATACCGTTTGAATATTTTTCAGTTGCTTCTTCAATAACCTTCTTTAACTTTCGTTTATCCGCTTTTGGTAATACAAAATTCATTTTAGATAGTGCCTCAACGACCATATCATAGTTTTCCAAAATAAAACCTTGTATAAAGAGTTTAAAATGATCGACGTCCTTCTGTTTGATTTCTCCCACCATTCCGAAATCAATAATTCCAACACGGCCATCCGCTTGAATAATAATATTTCCCGCATGTGGATCAGCATGGAATTTCCCTGCGTGTAAATATTGATCCATAAAAAAATCAAAAACAGTTTTGGTCGTTTGTTCCACGTCAATATGATGTTGTTTCATAAATGCAGTATCTGTTATCTTTGCTCCTTCTATCCATTCCATAACAAGTACTTTATCGGTACATAAATCTTCATAATAAGTCGGTATGTGGATATTTTTGTTTTCTTTGAATCGTTCTTTAAAGAATTTGCCGAATTCAAGTTCTTTTTCGAAATCCAATTCCCGATCCATCACTGTGATAAACTCTCGGAAAAGTGCTTTTAGGTCTAACTTCTTCCCAAAAGCCGTTAAAACTTTTATAATCCAAAACACCATTCTTAATGCTATAAAGTCTTTATGAAAAATTTCTTCAATCCGGTAACGGCGTACTTTAATTGCAACATCTGTCCCATCCTTCAACACACCAACGTATACTTCCCCAATCGATGCAGAAGCGACTGACTCTCTTTTTATAGCCTTTAAATGCGTACCTAGGTCAGCCCCCCATTCTTTTTGCAATAAGCCTTTTGCATACTCATAAGGCATTGGTGGTACATGGTCAACTAATCCAGACATTTCGTTAATAAATACATCAGGCATGAAGTCGGTTCTTGAACTTAGAAACTGACCAACTTTGATTAATACTCCTCCCAACTTTTCTGCCGTAACCCGATATTCTTTAGCCATTTCTTCTAAAAGTTTATTCCATCTTTTTTTAGCCTGTCGATCCCAAATGGCTGTCTTCAAATGGAAAAGATAGATTTGAAAGATGAATTTGATAACCATCGAAACAATCACCGTAAAACGATAGACTGCGTTATATTTTAACCCTTTCATCTGAGACACCCCATCGTTGTCTGTTTGATTCGTGTATAATCTCTAAAGTACTAATACTTATACCATCTCGTATTCTTCCTGTTTTTATGCAAAAATTACTATTGAATATTTCCCCGAAATCCTGTATATTTATTCAATGTATGCTGGCTATTATGTAGCAGCAACTAACTAGTTTTTATTACTATTTCTAAAAATATTATATTTGATATTACATAAATTAGAAAGGATCTTACTTCTTGAGACAACATCAGTTAAGCATTCATTTAAAATTTATTCTCACCTCCATCATTGGGGTTTTCTTATTTATGATTCCGGTTAAAACGAAAGATGGGTTCTCGATACCAATTGCATTACTGGCTAATAAAGTTCAAGACTTGCTTTCGAACCAATTGTCTTTCATTATGATGGCCATTATTGTCATAACAGCAATATGTACGATTATTGGATACATTTCTCCAAAGCTATTTCAGAAGACCCCTTTCTTTCAAGGGTTATTCCATGTAAACCTTTTTTGGACGATTACAAGAGTTTTAGCAGCCATTTTTGCCGTCATGGTATTTTTCCGAATTGGACCAGAGGCAGTTTATGGACCTGATACAGGACAAAAATTATTAGATGATTTGTTACATGTTTTGTTTTCTGTGTTCTTGTTTGCTGGGTTATTTTTACCTTTACTAACGAATTTTGGTTTATTGGAATTCTTTGGGACGATGATGACAAAAGTAATGCGCCCTTTGTTTACTTTGCCAGGTAGATCCTCTGTAGATGCGTTGGCATCATGGATTGGTGATGGGACAATTGGAGTTCTTTTAACAAGTAAGCAATATGAAGAAGGTTTCTATACAAAACGAGAAGCGGCAGTCATTGGTACTACTTTCTCCGTTGTATCGATTACTTTTTCTTTAGTGGTTTTAGCGGAAGTTGGCCTCGCCCATATGTTTGGACCATTCTATTTAACCGTAGTGGTTGCAGGTATTGTTGCGGCAATTATTATGCCAAGAATCCCACCTTTATCAAGAAAAGCAGACACCTTTATTAACGATGAGGAGAACCATTCACAAGAGCTTATTCCTGAAGGTGAAACAGCGTTATCTTTCGGTTATAATAATGCACTAAAACAAGCTAAAACCCAAAATAGTGTCTATCGATTTTTTAAAGAAGGCGGACAAAATATACTAGATATGTGGATGGGTGTAGCACCTGTCGTCATGGCTTTCGGTTTAGTTGCACTAATGATTGCTGAATATACACCATTTTTCCAATGGCTCGGTACTCCATTTGTACCACTATTAGAATTATTGCAAATTCCTTATGCGCAAGAGGCTTCCCAAACCATTATAATTGGTTTTGCTGATATGTTTCTTCCATCCGTTATTGGAGCCGGTATTGAAGCAGAGATAACAAGATTTATTATTGCAGCTTTATCCGTTAGTCAGCTCATTTACATGTCAGAGGTCGGCGGATTACTATTAGGAACTAAGATACCTGTTTCTTTCTTAGATTTAATCATTATATTCCTTTTACGTACTATCATTACTCTTCCAATTATCACTATAGCTGCGTATATTCTCTTTTAAGAGGACGTTCAAAAACTCCGGTGAAAATGGCGCTTCGTATTTCTTAGTGTCGGCGTTGCAACAAACCTATACGGTGAGACAAGTAATTGAGGAACCAGGACGTAGCTTTTTGAACAAGAAATTTAAAAAACCTTGCCCAATTTGGGTAAGGTTTTTAAATATAGTCTTACTGCCCGTAAAGGTGGCAAAAAAATAAGCAGTCCAAATTTGAACTGCTACACCATTTCGTTCATTTATATAATAAAAGGGGGAGATATATATAGACAATTTGTTGTCTATATGAGTAGTATATCCAATAAATTACAATTTAAACATGATAGGATTGACTTTGTTTATCTCTTCTTCCCCACTGTTTTAATAAATTTACCTTTCCTTCTACGATTGGTTGGGTTATGGCTATAATCGGTTTGCTAGATAAAAGGATAACGATAAGGATAGAGAGTACCAACATTTCGATAAAACTAATGAAAGAATTCATTTGGAATAAATCATAATGACGGAATGTTTGTATAAAAAATCCGTGTAAAAGATACACGTATAATGTCCTTTTACCAAGTTCTGTAACCCAGTTTAAATTCCGCTCGGGAACCCATGCTAAAATACTTGCCGTCATGAAAGCTGCTGTAATATAAACCGATAACCTAATGGCTGCACTATATTGCCCAGCATCCAAATCATCATAAGGCTTAGACTGAAGAAACCAACCTGAATCAATATTCGGAATATAATATAAGAACACAGCTACAGCTATCATTACGAAGACAGAGGCAATTTTTACAACCGGTCGTTTTACGAAAAGCAACTGTTTTTGTGTCAAATGAAAACCTAACAAGAAAAACGGGAAAAAGACCAACGTCCGTGACAAGCTAAAGGTGTGGCCAATTTCACTAAAATAACCTGCTATTAAGCCAATTATTACTGATAATGGAATGCCAATTTTGGCTGGCCATCTTTTATAAACGATGAGTAGAAGATGCCAACAAAGAAGACTAAGCAAAAACCATAATGACCATTGTGGCTGAAAAACCCCAGTTTTCCAACTTCCACTTCCTACGCTAAAATAAAATAAAGTGTATATCCCTTGGAAAATAAAATAAGGGACTAATAACTTTTTAATCAGTTTCCATAAATAGCCTTTATCACTCGACCCTTTCGCAAAAAAGCCAGAGACCATAATAAATGCAGGCATATGAAACGTATAAATCCACAGATAAAGTGTTTCAACTCCCCTAGAGTCAGATGTAAACGGTTGAATCATATGTCCAAATACTACTAAAAAAATGAAAAGTACCTTTGCGTTATCAATAAATGCATTTCTCTCCATTTTTTCTCTCCTTATTAGAAAACTTGGCATTCGCTTTAGTTTAAGCGAATGACTTAGTTTCCTTGAAAATACTATGTACTATAACTTTACTCCTTTTAAAAGAAAAAATCACCTTTTGGAATGCTTGTTACTAAACTGTTAACTTCCAGTAAAATGGTTGTTAAAAAACTTGGTATTTGCTGTTAGTATATTACTATGGAATCAGCATTCATTTTGGGTTATCAGCACTCACTCCGGGATATCAGTATTCGCTCCGGGATATCAGCATTCATTTCGAGAATTGACTTTTTGTTATACTTATTGCTTGCTGCCTGCCAAAAAAATGTCCCCCTTGGGAGACATTAAGATGTTGCTTTCTTCTTTTTGAGTGTTGTTTTTGTTTTTTTCTTTGGTTGGCTCGGTTTTGGCTTGTCTTTCTTTGCTCGATCCAATGATGCTTGAAGTGCATCCATTAAGTTTGTCACATTATCAGGCATTGGTTTTTCCGTAAGTGTTGGTGTAGATGTTTCCTCATTATTTTTCTTGTCTTCAATCAGATTTAGTAAAGCTGTTCTATACTCATCCGTGTATTTTTCTGGTTCAAATTCAGTGGTTAATTGTTCAATTAACATTTTCGCTGTTTCTAATTCCTTTTCGCCAATTTTCGTTTCCTCTGGAACATTTGGAACGTCTTGTACATTACGAACTTCATCAGGGAAATGAATTGTTTCTACAACGAGAACATTTTCATAAACTCGAATGACAGCTAATTGTTCCTTAGATCGAATCATCATTTTTGCGATTCCAATTTTTCCTGTATCTTTCAAAGCACTACGAAGTAAACTGTATGCTTTTGCCCCTCCTTCATTCGGTGAAAGATAATAACTTTTTTCAAAGTAAATCGGATCAATATCCTCTAATTTCACGAAGTCCACAATTTCCACAGCTCGGTCTTCCTGCTCTTTACGTAGCGCCTCTAAATCTTCATCATCTAAAACGACAAATTTATTTTTTGCATATTCATATGCTTTTACTATTTCATCATTGTTTATTTCTTTATCACATACAGGACAAACTTTCTCATATTTAATTGGGGATTTACATTCTTTATGCAGTTGGCGTAGTTTGACATCTTTGTTTTCTGTTGCGGCATGCATTTTTATTGGAATATTAACTAAACCAAAGCTTATGGAACCTTTCCACATCGTATGCATGGGTTAACCTCCATTCATTTAGGCATTTTTTTTCATCTTTTAATTAACAAATCATAATCCTATCTTTTGTTTTACATCATTTTATTATCCCTTCGTTTATTTTCCTCATAATTAGCCAATTTATTAAAGAAGGGGGAATTTGTTTATGGATATGATGAAACCAATTACAAGTACAAAGATTCCATATGGTAAGGAATGGGTTTACGAGGTGAAATATGATGGATTCCGTTGTGTATTAACATGGGATAAGGATGGAAGCATTCAGTTAACTAGTAAAAACAGAAAGGATTTAACAGAAAATTTCCCGGAAATAATTACCTTTTGTCAAAAAAACTACAACCAAGTAAAAGACTATCTTCCGTTAACAATAGACGGAGAATTGGTCGTTTTAAACAATATGTATCAGGCCAATTTCAACTGGATACAAAAACGCGGACGCCTAAAGAAATCTTCAGCTATTCAACAAGCTAGTAACCAACGCCCTGCTTCCTTTATGGCCTTTGATTTACTGACCTTAAAGGGAGAAACCTTATTAATCACTTCTTTTAGCAAGAGGAAACAGAACTTACAAAACCTTTTTAAAAATTTACCAGAAAGCAAACGAATGATTTACGTCCCTTCTTTTGAAAATGCCGATCATTTATGGGGGATCATTTTTGATTATAAAGGGGAAGGCATCATTGCCAAACGGAAAAATAGTAAATACATATCTGGGAAAAATCATCAAGATTGGTTTAAGATTAAAAACTGGCGGACGATTCAGGGATTTCTTACGCATTATGACATGCAAAATGGCTATTATACGTTCAATGTATTTCACAATGATGAAATTTATGTTGTTGGGAAATGTAAGCATGGCTTAAAAGAAGATGAAGCGAAAACATTAGAGAAGCTATTTATAACGAATGGAGAGAAAACAAAGGATGGTGTTTCCTTGCCACCAGCTGTTTGCGCTAAAGTTCATACGCTCGATTTACATCAGGAAGAATTGCGAGAGCCAGAATTTGTTTCCCTTTTGCCACAAACAGATCCACAGACTTGTACGTTAGCTAATTTACAAATCGATTTGGCGATGATACCCGAACATATCGGCATTTCTAAGATTGACAAAATCTACTGGCCTGACCCTATGTACACAAAGGGAGATTTACTTTCGTATATTCGAGAAATCAGTCCATATATGTTACCGTTTTTGAGAAATCGTGCTTTAACCTTAATCCGTTTCCCTGAAGGCATAGATGGAGAATTCTTCTATCAAAAACATCTTCCAGCTTATGCACCGGATTTCATCGACTTCAAACTAATAGAAGGCGAAAAAATGATTATTTGTAATCGTATGGATGCAATTCTTTGGTTTACAAATCACGGGGCATTGGAATATCATGTCCCTTTTCAGATAGTTGACCAACCGAAGCCTATCGAAATCGTATTTGACTTGGATCCACCAGACCGAGATGCATTTTCTTTAGCTATTCAAGCTGCAAATCTGATTAAACCAATCCTTGATGATTTAGGCCTCCTTTCCTTTGTAAAAACTTCAGGTAATAAAGGAATTCAAATTCATATTCCTATTCCGGAAAATAGTTTAACATACGATGAAACTGCTGTTTTTACCCAAGCTGTTGCCTATACCGTGGAAGGAGCTTACCCTAATTTATTTACAACGGAAAGAATGAAGAAGAAACGCAAAGGTCGTTTGTATATAGATTACATTCAACATGGAAAAGATAAAACAATTATCGCTCCATATTCTCCTCGTAGAACAAGAGAAGGTACAGTAGCTACTCCATTATATTGGGAAGAAGTCAATGAAAACCTTAGGCCAGAACATTTTCATATTAAAAATGTATTATCCCGTGTGAAGGAATTGGGCTGTCCTTTTAGATACTATGAAGAAGCAAGAGAAAAGCAAAATTTAAGCAAGGTTTTATCTTTAATTAAGTGAGGAGTATACATTCGCAGGTTAAATTTATTTTTGAACGTGGAAAATTGTTTTCAGAGGAATGAAGAGGTTTTCCCCTTGTTCAGGCACTCATCATGCCTATGAGTGACCGATCGCTATTACTTTTCCTTCATTCGGGCACTCATCATGCCTATGAGTGACCGATCGCTATGACTTTTCTTTCATTTGGGCACTCATCAATGCTATGAGTGACCGATCGCTATGACTTTTCTTTCATTCGGGCACTCATCAATGCTATGAGTGACCAAACGCTATGATTTTTCTTTCATTCGGGCACTCACCATCGTTATGAGTGACCGATCGCTATTACTTTTCTTTCATTTGGGCACTCATCAATGCTATGAGTGACCGAACGCTATGACTTTTCTTTCATTCGGGCACTCATCAAAGCTATGAGTGACCGAACGCTATGACTTTTCCTTCACTCGGGCACTCATCAAAGCTATGAGCGACCGAACGCTATGACTTTTCCTTCACTCGGGCACTCATCAATGCTATGAGTGACCGAACACTATGATTTTTCTTTCATTCGGGCACTCATCAAAACTAGAAAGGAATTTATTACAGTAAAAAAGTAGCATACCAATCACATTTGCGATCTAGTATGCTACTCCTTAATTTAGTTATTCTTCATAATAAAAGCTTCTTCCACTAAAATCCATCTGTTTCCGTTGTTGCGTTTTTATCATTAAAGATCTTCGTATTAAAATTACCCAAAACTCGTGAGGTGATTGTACCAGTTACCATAGAGCCGTTAACGTTTAATGCTGTTCTTCCCATGTCAATTAGTGGTTCAACGGAGATTAGGAGACCTGCCAACCCTACAGGTAGCCCCATGGATGAAAGAACAATAATTGCTGCAAATGTTGCCCCACCACCAACACCGGCAACTCCAAACGAGCTAATACCCACAATGACTGCAAGCTGAAGAATAAATCCGATAGAGAATGGGTCAATTCCAACAGTTGGTGCAATCATTATCGCTAACATTGCCGGATAAATACCTGCACAACCATTCTGTCCCATTGTCGCCCCAAAGGATGCAGACATGTTTGCTATCCCTTCATCAACACCTAATGATTCTCTTTGCGTTTGCACATTTAACGGAATAGATCCCGCACTAGAACGAGAAGTAAAAGCAAACCCTAATACTGGGAAAACTTTTCGCAAATAGGTGAAAGGATTTAATCCAAAACCACTAACAAGGATTAAGTGAATCATAAACATAACAATTAACGCAACGTAAGAAGCTAAGACAAACTTACCTAGTTCAATAATTCCAGCAAAGTTAGTCGTTGCAACCATATTCGTCATAAGTGCAAGAACCCCGAATGGAGTTAATCGTAATATTAACGTAACAAGGCGCATGACAACTGTATAAGTGGAATTAACTATTTTAATAAATAGGTCAGCCTGTTCCGGATTTTTCCTACGTACTCCAAGAACAGCAATACCTAAAATAATCGAGAATATTACAACCGCAATCGTGGATGTCGCTCTCCCACCAGTCATATCTTCAAAAATATTACTTGGAATAAAATCAAGGATACGTTGTGGTGTTGTTTGACCTTCCATATCCGCATACATAGCTTCTATTGATTCTCCACGTTCTGCTTCTGCATGACCCGCTTCAATTTGTTCTGCATTTAAATCAAATAACCATGACGAACCAATCCCAACCAAAGCCGCAACCATGGTTGTAAGGATCAATGTCCCTATAATCCAACCCGCCATTTTTCCTAGTTCTTTCGTCTTTTCCAAATTAATGATGGCCCGAATGATGGATACCATAATAAGTGGAATGACGATCACCATTAATAGACGGACATACCCTGTCCCTACAATGGCAAACCAATCCATTGTTTTTGCAATAATTTCAGATTCTGTACCATAAACGGCTTGAAAGATGACTCCAAGAAGGATACCGATTCCCATCCCTGTAAACACACGCTTGGAGAAGGAAACATGTTTCTTTTGCATATTGATTAATAAAATGATAGCTAATATAAGAACAATTACGTTCACAATAACCAATAAACCATTCATTCTTATGACCTCCTTTTATCTATTTATATAATTATTATTCCAATTGGGTTACTACGTTTTATATTTTAAACCTAATCCATAAGTTATTCAATACCTTGAAAGAAATACTGTAACTCTTTAACTCAATGTTGGTTCTAATTTCAATTCTACATTTCCCTTAATCGCACGGGATATCATACAGCTCTTCTCAGCCTTTTCCACCAAAATCCTTAGTTTTCTATGATCTTTTTCCGTAGCACTTGTCTGTAAAGCGACGGTCGGACGATGAATAATTTTCTTATACGTAAAAATGCCATTTGTAACATCGACTATCCCTTCTGATTCAAGGGCCATCTCTTTTAATGGTAAATTAGCTCGTTCAATCATGGCAGCTAGTGTAATTAGGTAACAAGTTGCAGCAGCACCAAGCAACATTTCATCGGGATTTGTGCCTACTCCCGGTCCGTCCATTTCGGTCGGTATCGATATTTTTGTTTTCAAATTTCCTGCAGCTATATACCCCTCACTATTTCTTCCTCCGGGCCAATCTGCTTTTAAAAGAAAATGATGTTCGGCCATATTATATCACCTCATTGTTTATTCATACCTTAACCTAGATAATATTGAACTTAGCAAAGGATAAATACCTATGCTAATTAACGTCCTTTTATTGTACCCCAGTAGGAAATTAAATAAAAATAATGTGCATCTTTACCTAACTCGAAAAATATAAAGAAGACTAACCATCAGTGGGGGTTTTCCTTCATCCCCAACTAATGGTTAGTCTGTTGATCACCCACCTACCTTAAGCTTGAGGTGGGATAAATAACTTAACTGGTCATCTATTTTTCTAATAACTCCTTTAAAATAACGGCTTGGTTATGTTGTTCATCCTTTGCACCGTAGAGTAGTGTTACTTTGGAATTGCTTTTCACTATGTCCTTTAATTGATTTAGCTGCTCTTTCTGTTCTCCATTTTTCAATTCTTGCTTATACTTTTCTTTAAAGTCAGCAAACTTTTCTGGATCATGGTTAAAATCCTTTCGCAACTTGGTTGAAGGTCCAATTCCCTTTAGCCAATAGTCCAGTTTGGCTTTATCTTTAGAAACTCCCCTTGGCCAAATGCGGTCAACCAAAACCCGTATTCCATCATTTTTATTAGCAGACTCATAAATACGTTTTAATTGAATGGACATGATTATCTCTCCTTCAAAAATGTTAAATATATAACAAAAAACGATTTCCATTACGCATACCCGATTTCAGGGCTTTTAAATGGAAATCGTTGTTTTTTGTTAAGATTGTGCTCCTTCTTTCTCTTCTTCTTTCTTCGGTCCGGAAGCAAACCAACCGACGATGGCGATAAGGACTAATACACCATAGAAAATAAGTTTCCATAAGATGGAGTGTGGGAATTCATGAGGTATTAAACCAATATCTTCATGTGCTAATACCATAATAGCCAACTTCACACCAACCCATCCGACTATAATAAATGCTGCCACTTCCAAACCAGGACGTTTATGAAGTAGGTCGACAAAGACATTTGCTGCGAAACGCATAATGATTAGACCAATCATACCTCCAGCAAAAACAACCCAAAATTGTGCAGCATCTAAACTTCCGATTGTTCCTAGTCCACTTGGTGGAAGAGCCATCGCCAAAGCAACTGCGGCCAATATAGAGTCAACCGCAAATGCTAAGTCTGCAAATTCCACTTTCACTACGGTTAGCCAAAATTCTTTTGGTGATGCTTCATGAATTTCTGAATCTCTCAGTTTAGCCTTGGCCGCTTCTTCATCATCCGGGGTCTTCGGTTTAAACCTGTCATACAGGTTTTTAATCGATATAAATAATAGATAAATGGCACCTAAAGCTTGAACCTCCCATACATCTACAAGGAAGGAAATAATAAATAATGATCCGAAACGAAGGACAAATGCACCTGCTAAACCATAGAATAGTGCTTTCTTCCGTTGTTTTTCCGGTAAATGACGAACCATAATCGCTAATACTAAGGCATTATCTGCTGCTAGTAAACCTTCTAAAGCCACTAACACAACTAATACCCAAAGGTATTCAATGATTAATTCTGATCCCATAATCTCTCTCCTTAAAAATAAAAATGGTCTTACCATTAGGTAAAGACCATAAAAAGACCTTTACCCGACTGGTAAAGGTCTCGCTAACAACGTTAGTTGCCAACTAAAGCCGGAGACTTAAGATCTCGTAATGACGACTTTAATTGTACAGCTACTCCCCTTTATAGGAATATAAATATATTAAAACCCTAAATATATAATATGTCAATTTCCATCTCTATAATATATATAACCTAAGATACAAAATTTATACGCTGCTTTTTTAAACTTTCTTCCGTCATTTTATTTAGTGTAGATTCTAATGATGATAACAAATTTCTACTATCTTCCATACTTTCCCCACAAACACCGTAGTAGTATTGGATCTTATGCTCTATGCTATTTGGACATAAGCAAACCCAAGCGTTATTATCTAAATAGAATTTTACCATATTTTCCTTTGGCAATAAAATATCCTCTGCTAATCCATCTACAACAAATTTCCGTTCCCGCTTCTCATAATTTTCTATTTGTTTCACTTTTAAACCGGCAATTTCTTTTGGAGGATTTTCTTTAAATTGATTCATGATTTCCTTTATTTTAGATAAGTCATTTTCGCCTTCTAGAGCGAATGCTGACGTACCTTCTAAATAATATCCATGTTTTTGATACAAGTCTTCTAATACATCAAGCAATGTTTTACCTTGTTTCTTCCAAAAATAAACCATTTCAGCTGTCATAACGGAAGCTTGGATCGCGTCTTTATCACGTGCAAAACCATTTACTAAATAGCTGTCGCTTTCTTCAAAGCCAAATAGGAATGTCTCCCCACTAGAGTCAAACATACCAATCTTTTCCCCAATATGGTTAAAGCCAGTTAGCGTATCGATTGTCTTCACATAATAAGAATCCGCAATAGCTCTTCCTAATTCTGTAGTAACAACAGATTTTATCACGCGTGAATTCCGATAAACATTCGGATCACTATGTCTCAATATATAATCTAATAGGATAGACCCTAGTTGATTTCCAGTAAGTACTTGGTAATTCCCCTCTGTTGTTTTCACAGCGACTCCAAGTCTATCACCATTCGGATACGTAGCAAGCAAAATATCCGCATCCACCTTTTTCCCAAGTTCTATTGTCATCTGGAAAGCTTCGTGCTTTTCTATATTTGTTGAAATAGCTTCTGCGTCAGGTATTACTTGTTCTTCTACTAAATGAACGTGATCAAAATGAAGTTGCTCTAATCCCTTTTTCACAAGTGGGAGTGCAGGTCCATAAAGAGGTGCAAAAGCAATTTTTACACTCTTGTCCTTTAATTGTTCTTCATGTTCCATTTTAGAGATATATCGTAAACGTTCTAAATAAGCTCGGTCAATCTCATCTTTGACCCAATAAATTAGCCCCTTATCTTCCAAATCCTTTTGTTCCAAAAAAGGCACTGATAATTCATCTTCCATACTCTCCATATAAGAAACAAAATGATCCGCTTCTTTAGGAGTCATTTGTGCTCCATCTTCATTGTAAACTTTAAACCCATTGTATTCTTTAGGTTTATCGCTTGCAGTAATCATGATTCCAGCGGTTGTTCCGAAATATTTCACGGCATAAGATAATAATGGAGTTGGAATAGTCGATTCAAATAGATAGGTTCTTATTCCATAAAAGGCTAATACCTTGACCGTTTCCAACGCAAATTCCTTCGACATAAATCTTGAACCATATGCAATAACAACTCCACGATCCTTCACATTTACGCTAGTTGCAAATAAATAGTTTGCTAGAGCATTTGCTGCCTTTCGAACAGTATATATATTCATACGGTTTGTTCCAGGTCCAATTAAGCCATGCATCTCACCTGTCCCAAACTCTAATTCTCTATAGAATGAATCTTCTAGTTTTACGTGATCATCTTTTAATCTTTCTAACTCTAATTGAAGGGATGGATCTAATTCTTCAAATGCATCCCATTTTTTGTATACTTGCATCCAAGCAGTCATGATTCTATCCTCCATTAGAAAACTTGGCATTTGCTTTAGATTAGGCAAATGCCATCGTTGCACTGAACGTTTATACTTTTTATCTGCAAAGACTTCCATGACTAGGGGGTTCCTTCATCCCCCACTCATAGTTAGTCGCACTTATCGGATCTTTACGAGCAGTTGATTTCCAACCTATCTTCTTTGTTTCCCCAGAAGCTTGAGGTGGGAGTCTTACCGCCCTTTTAGGTGAGATAAATATGCTCAAATTTTAACATATTTTAAACAATTATTCTATATTCTGTTTTTTTAACTTGTATGTTCAGAGCGGGGATTGGATAAAATAGTAAGTAAATATGCCTTAAATTTCCAATTTCTATCATCTATCGTTTAAAATGAAGTTAGTTATATCAAGAGAAAGAGGGTAATGGAATGTTTCAAAAGCGTTGGTTTAACGTTCTTAGTTTTTTAATTCTTTTATTTCTATTAATCTTATTATTAAATTATACAAGTTTTATATTCATTCCTATTTTGCAATATATTGGAGCCATCGCCTTTCCATTAATTGGTGCGGGGATTTTATATTACCTCACACGACCTTTGATGCATTTTTTTGAGCGGAAACTAAAAGTTGGACGAATTATTGCTGTCATTCTAGTATTCCTCGTTATTCTATTACTTTTAACAGTATTTATTATGTATGTATGGCCAATTTTACAGAAGCAGGTTACGAATTTGATGTATGGGATTCCCGGAATGATTGCAGCTATTGAGGATTTCATATTTTACTGGAGAATTAATTACACAAGTATTCCACCACAAATCATTGTTGCAATAGAAGATTTTATCAGCAATATTCCGAACCACATGCAAAATATTTTAGATAACCTTTTTGGGCTTCTAGGTGGCTTTATTGGCCAAGTTATTAGTATTGTTGCTGGACTTGTTATGGTACCATTTTTCTTATTTTTCATGTTGAAGGATGGGGAAAAGTTATTACCATTTGTCTTACAGATATTCAAGAAGGAAAAGGCTGATAATATTCGTAGTTTATTAGCTAAGATTGATCATGTTTTATCAAGCTTTATTCAAGGACAATTATTCGTAAGCTTTTGTGTTGGAGTATTATTATTTATAGGATATGTCATTATTGATTTAAACTATGCCTTGATTTTGGCACTATTTGGCATGATGACGAACGTAATTCCGTATCTCGGACCGTTTTTAGCAGTTACTCCAGCTTTGATAGTCGGAACCATCCAGGACCCTTACAATTTAATCTGGGTTTCCATTATTATGATTGTTGCACAGCAAATTGAAAGTAACTTGATTTCCCCGAACGTGATGGGGCAGGCACTAAATATTCATCCTTTAACTGTAATGACTGTCATTATTGCAGCGGGTAGTATTGCTGGCTTCCTTGGAATTCTATTTGCAGTCCCAACATACGCCGTCGTTCGAACCATTATCGTTCATTTTTATCAAACGTATGTAAATTCTAAAAAGGATAAAGAAGATGCTTTGATTTAAAAGTGAAAGGGGGACAGAGGTTGAACCGGGACAGTGCACCTGTCCCCTTGTCCCTCTCACTTAAACTCATACACCACCGACGATCCTACTACGTCATACCCAATATTTGAATAAATTTTATTGGACGTTGGGTTCTCTCTGTCGGTATATAGACTACAAAATTGGTAACCGCTATCCAATAACTTTTGACTTAAAGCTGCCACGATATTTGTGGCATAGCCATTTCGTTTAAACTCATCTGGGGTAAATACCGCATTAATGGATACTCCATTTTTGGTTCTCCTCGATTGGTTAGCCATCGATACGGGCATCCCATCCACTTTCCACAAGTACAAACTTTCATTCTCAATATATTTTGTTGCCATTTGACTAGCTTTAATTTCAGTAATTGGTTTTTCCTTTGTTTCTTTTCCAAACTGAATGAGCCAGCTTTTTATTAGTTCGTGCTCTGATTTCGTTGCCTTTACTAATTCCCCATTTGGGCTTGGTGTAATTCGAACCTCATTTAATTGATAAATAACCTGGTTCATTTTTATAGAAGCTTTTACCTTTTTATATTTCAACCATTCTCGAACAAAGCATTCCACATTATGAATAGGCCCCAGTACTCCTGGCACCTTAATTGCTTTTTTATAAAAGAAATTCGCTAGAGTTGAAAATAGTTGATCATCAACATGATCTACATCTGCCAATATCCAATTATTAGGTACAGTTTGCATAAAAGCATATATCACTTCTCCACCATCTTCTATATATCCGCAATAAACATCTTTTGTCATGGTTGTTTTAAAATATTCTAATAGACCAAGCATTAAATTATTGGAAGACTCTTTACGCAATAGTAATGGTTCTACCTTCTCCAAGTAATTTTTAATAGAAGAGGAAAATATAATTTTCATTCATAAACCTCCGAAATAAAAACATATGATATGCCTTCATTATAACGGATTTTCTTGTTTTATAAAGAGGATTTAGCTAGACTATACGTAAGGGGGATGTGTGAAAATGACGAAAAAGGAACTTGAAGCAAAACTAGCGGAATTAAAATCGGATTATGTTCGTATTCAAAGCGATTTAGATAAATTGGAGTATGTAAAAGGCAGAGTGTCATCTGCTCAAAATCAATTAGCGCGCTTGGAAGATGAAATTGCGGAAGTTAATCGTCAGTTAGATGAAATGGATTAAGTGTATTAATGCAGCTCGAATACCCTTCACTTCTCATGATATCGTCGTGTATTCGAGCTGCTTCTTTTACCTATTACACATCATCTGATTGTTCTCTCACCTTATCTAACTTTGCCTGAATCTTTTCTTTTTCTTTAAGTGGTGGGGTTAGACTAACGATGGTGTCTCCTGTGGATGGAACGGTCCGCATTTCCTCTGAGAAAAACTTCAAGACACCATTTGGTTTAATTAAATACAAGAATACGGTTGAATCATCTTTTTCATCTAGATATTGTTTCAGGCCATATTGTTCCGTTAATGTCGTTCTACGGAAAACAAAGCCTTTTTCTATTTTTTCATTTAGAACTTCGATGGAGAACTTCCTGTCAAACAAAATTCTTCCTCCAACTCTAGAAACAACTCCAGTAGAGTTATCCACTACATCGTATGGACTAATTTTAAAGACATTTGTCCTTCCATATTCAGGAAGGAAAGTCGTACATGTAAGGGAATTATATGCATGGTCATCCGTTGCAGCGAGTAAATAATCATATGGAATCGTGTTTAGCATATGCTCTGTCTGTTCGGAAAGCATATTTCCGCGGTAGAAAGGAACCCCAGCCTTTCTTGCAAGCTTTAAATGCTCCCATGATGAATCAACAATGATAACCGGTATACTTGACTTCTTTAACGAATCCGCCAATCGAACTGTAAATGGGTTACTTCCAATAATCAGTACACCTGGTTTTCCTTCTTCAGATAGACCCAACTTTCTAGCTAACCAACCGATAGAAAAACCATGAGATAGTACAGTAAAGAATACAAGGGCAAAGGTTAATGTTGTCAAGATAGAAGCATCTTGGTACCCAGCATCAAGTAGAATTGTAGCAAAGTAACTAGATACAGTTAATGCAACAATTCCTCTTGGTGCAATCCACCCAAGTAATACTTTTTCATTTAATGATAAAGATGTCCCAATGGTTGATAAAAATATAGACAATGGTCTTACGATGAACATCATTAATAACACATAACCAATAATGTTAGGACTGAAAATGTGTAATAATGTATCCACCTCTAAGGAAGCCGTTAGCATAATAAAAATAGTGGAAATAAGTAATATAGAAATATTCTCTTTAAAATGCCTCATATCGGAAATGGAGCTAATTCCTATGTTTGCTAACGTAATCCCCATCGCAGTAACCGATAATAGACCCGTTTCATGCATGACTAAATCCGCCACTGTAAAACCAAAAATAACAACAACTACAACTGCAGGCGATTTTAAGAATTCCGGTATATGTCCTTCTTCAAACACCCAACCTAAACCTCTTCCAAGTGCCCAACCTAATATAATTGCAAAAACCGAAGCAGTGAAGAACAAGATTAACTGTGAACCATCATGATTATCTGCTGTAATGAAAGTAATGATTTCAAAAGCAAAAACTGCCACTAATGCTCCAATTGGGTCAACAATAATCCCTTCCCACTTTAATACTTTGGCTGGTCTTGATGTTAATTTTGCTTGTCTTAGTAATGGCATAATAACCGTTGGACCAGTAACAATAAACAGCCCACCAATTACAAAGGCAACCGCCCAAGACAATCCAGCTATATAATGGGCTGTTAGTGAACCTAAAATCCAAGCAATCAGTGCCCCAACTGTAGATATCCGGAAAATTGGCTTTCCAATGCCCTTTAATTCCTTAAAACTTAAATTCAAGCTACCTTCGAATAATATAATAGCCACGGCTACTGAAATAATGGGACTATATAAATCTCCAAAGTCTTCTTCAGGATTAATAATTCCAAAAATTGGCCCTACTATTAAGCCCGTAACAGACATGATAACAATTGCAGGCATTCTATAGCGCCAAGCAAGCCATTGCGAACCTATTCCTAAAATACCAATAAGCGCAATTTCTAGTAGTAATGAAGGACCCATCTCACCCCTCCTAATCAAAAAGTATATAATGGACATTTTATAGATGTCAGATGAGTATGTAAATGAATTTGTCGTTATTTATTAAAATACTATTCTAACCAAACTTCTACGAAAAAGTTCTGTAGAAAGTACTATTCATGTTAAATTATGATAGGATAATATTATTAAAATGGTTTTATCATGTTATGATTATTTTAGCAATGGTTACTATTAATTTAGGGCTATAACAGGTTGTTCAAAAAGTCCGGTGAAAATGACATGCCCCTATGTAGGAGCAGCGTTGCAATAGGACGTGGCGCATTTAGTCGATCTCGGTCTTTTTCTTTGAACACGCACTATAATCTAAAACTATTTATTATTAAAATAACAATCTATAGAAGCAGCAATAGCAATAAGATATATGAAAAAGGAGGATTGTTTCATGCTCACAAAAGAGGAGAAAATTTTACAAACGTATTTTGGCTATGAGACATTTCGGCCTGGTCAAAAGGAAACAATTGAGCATGTCCTACAACGAAATAATACACTTGCTGTCATGCCAACAGGAGGCGGAAAGTCCTTATGTTATCAAATCCCCGGTTTGTCCATGGATGGAACGGCTATCATTATTTCCCCATTAATATCACTCATGAAGGATCAGGTGGATGCACTAAACGCATATGGTATCCCTGCCACTTTTATCAATAGTTCCCTTTCCCAATCTGAGCAGCAACTCCGATTGAATGATGTCATGCAAGGTCGATACAAATTTGTTTACGTTGCACCCGAACGATTTGAATCTGGCCTCTTTGTTAACATCATGAATCAAATACAAATTGCTCTAGTAGCTTTTGATGAAGCTCACTGTATCTCTCAGTGGGGGCATGATTTCAGGCCAAGTTACAGGTCGATTGTAAGTACATTAAAACAAATTTCTAATATTCCTGTGTTTGTAGCACTTACAGCTACCGCAACGGAAGAGGTCATCCACGATATTCAGCACCTTTTACATATCGATCATGTTATCAATACCGGATTTGCCCGTGACAATTTAGCCTTTCACGTTGTTAAGGGGAAAGATAGAACCAGTTATATTCGTACTTTTTTAAACGAACATAAGGTAGAATCTGGGATTATTTATACGGCTACACGTAAGCAAGCAGATAGTTTATATGAACAACTTTCACGACTCGGGTTGTCCGTTGCCAAATATCATGCAGGAATGTCGGAAACAGAGAGAAAAGAAGCACAAAACTCCTTCATTCATGATGAAACGAACGTAATGATTGCTACGAATGCTTTTGGTATGGGAATTGATAAATCGAATGTTCGCTACGTCATTCATTATGCGATGCCAATGAATATTGAATCGTATTATCAGGAAGCTGGAAGGGCCGGTCGAGATGGAGAGCCGAGTGATTGCATATTGCTTTTCTCCCCGCAGGATGTACAACTGCAAAAATTTCTGATTGAGCAATCCTTGATGGACGAGTCAGCGAAACAAAATGAATATCGAAAATTACAAGAAATGATGAATTATTGCCACACTCACAGCTGCCTGCAAGATTTCATATTAGATTATTTTGATGATAATCAATCAGAAAAAAATTGTGGCCGTTGCAGTAACTGTATTCAAGGACAAGAAAAGACCGACATCACAGAAGAAGCACAAAAAATACTCTCTTGTGTCAAACGAATGGGTGAACGGTTTGGCGTTACGATGACAGCAAAAGTATTAAAAGGATCGAAGGATAAGAAGATTTATACATTTGGATTGAATAAATTAACTACCTATGGTCTCATGTCTAACTATACTGAAAAGGAGATCACAGAGCAGATTCAACTCCTTATTGCTGAACGAATGCTTTCAACCGAAGAGGGAAAATATCCTACTCTAAAACTGAATCAAAAATCTGTTGATATTTTGAAAGGGAAAGAAAGTGTTTGGATGTTCGCACCAACCATTCCTAATAGCGAAGAAACAGATTTCTTTGAAGATTTATTCTCGAGTCTTCGCTCTCTTCGTAAGAAAATTGCAGATGAAGAAGGAATTCCACCATATATTTTATTTTCAGACGCAACATTAAAAGAGCTAAGTCGTTATTTTCCAACAACAAGGGAAGATATGCTTGCCATTAAAGGGATAGGTGAAAAGAAATTTGAGCAATATGGAGAAGCTTTCTTAGAAGTAATCCAACAATGGAGAACTGACCATCCAGATGTAAAAGAAAGAGTTCGCATTACAGATACTAGACCAAGACCGAAAACGAAGAAACAACCTGGAGATGATCAACCAAGTCATCTCATTAGTTACCAAATGTTTCAGTCAGGAAAATCACTAAAGGATATTGCCGCCATACGTGATATGTCTAACCAAACAATTGAAAATCATATTTTTAAAGCATACAAAGATGGATATCCTGTTGCTTGGGACATCTTTTTTAATGAAGAGGAAGAGAAAGTGGTACTAGAAGCTCGAAGTCAAATTACCGAGGAAAAACTTAAGCCATTGAAAGAAGCTTTACCTGAGGATTATAATTACACGATGATAAAAGCGGTGCTTGTGAAAAATGGATGGATGTAATAGAAGGCTATCCCCCAATAGATTTTGGGAGGTAGCCTTTTTTGCTTCTTGTATGATGTGATCAGAATCATGCGCTTCACTCTCAAATGAGCACTCGTAAACACGATGAGTTACCGAATTGGATTTTTTTGCGCTTGTTCCGACACTCATAATCCGATGAGTTACCGAATTAGATTTTTTGGCGCTTGTTCCGGCACTCATAACACCTATGAGTTACCGAATTAGACTTTTTGACGTCTGTTCGGGCACTCATAATGCCAATGAGTTACCGAATTAGATTTTTCGGCGCTTGTTCCGGCACTCATAACACCTATGAGTTACCGAATTAGATTTTTTGGCGCCTGCTCGGGCACTCATAACGTCGATGAGTTACCGAATTAAATTTTTTTGCGCTTGTTCCGGCACTCATAATCCGATGAGTTACCAAATTAGATTTTTTGGCGCTTGTTCCGGCACTCATAACACCTATGAGTTACCGTAAACAACCCAATGGGGAATCCCCCTAGTTTTCACAGGAAGGATTCACCCAAAAAAGCAGGCACAAGGGAAAAGCCTATCCCTTGTGCCTGCTATTATTTATGCCCATGTACCATTTCTAAAAATTGGTTCCACTGTTCCATCTTGCTTGACCCCATCAATATCCAATTCATGAGAGCCTATCATGAAATCCACATGAACAAGGCTATCATTGACACCATGTTTGTGTAGTTCCTCATCTGACATGGTTGAGCCATTTTCTATATTCGTTGGATAAGCCTTTCCAAGTGCGATATGACAAGAAGCATTTTCATCAAATAATGTATTATAGAAAATAAGTCCAGACTGAGAAACCGGAGATTCATGCGGTACTAAAGCTACTTCACCTAATCGACGTGCCCCTCCATCTGAATCTAAAAGATGTTTTAATACTTCTTCCCCTTGCTCGGCCTTAAAATCAACTACTTCCCCGTCTTTGAAAGTTAAACTGAAATGATCAATCACACTTCCACCATAGTTTAATGGCTTCGTACTAGCGACCGTTCCATTCACACCATATTTATGTGGCACGGAGAATACTTCTTCTGTCGGCATGTTAGGATTAAATGTTACTCCTGTTTCTGCTTGAGCAGATCCACCCTTCCATATGTGACCTTCTGGAAGTTCTATTTCTAAGTTCGTACCAGGAGCCTTAAAAATTAATTTCTTGTAATTCTTAGCGTTTAATTCTTCTCTCTTTTCCTTTAATGTTTGATTATGCGCATCCCATGCTGCAACTGGGTCGTCTTGATCGACACGGACAATTTTTAAAATAGCGTCCCATAGACTTTCGATAGCTTCCGCTTTTGTTTTATCTGGGAATATTTTTTGTGCCCAATCGCCTGAAGGAATAGAAATAATAGACCACGGTATTTTATCATTCATTGTATATTTGCGAAAATTTTTCAGGGCCTCTCCTGCTGCTTTGTTTGCCATTGCCACTCGCTTTGGATCAATATTTTGAAGTAAATCAGGATCGGTAGAACGAATGCTTAATACAGCAGCTCCATCCTTAGCATACATATCATGAAGCATGACACGCCATTCTGGGAATGAACCGATAACTTCATCTGGGGCATTCTCATATTTTAATAATGCTAACTCGTCATCTGACCAGTTAATATGTACATCCTTTGCACCAAGTTCATACGCCTTCTTCGCAACTATTCTTGTAAAATCTGCTCCTTCAATCGGTGCATTAATCATTAATGCTTGATTGGGCTGTAAATTTACTCCTGTTTTTAATGCTAATTCTGCATATTTTTCCAGTGATTGATGGTCTACCATCTTTTCCCCTCCAATTAATTAGTTTTACCACTATTATTATTCCACTTTTTCATATGAAATACCTTCTTAATTGCTTATTCCATTTTCTCCTATGTGTAAAATAGTTCTCGGGGATTTGAAACAAAATTCTAGAAAAAAAAGAAAAGGCGCTCTATCATAAATGT
>NZ_JBHTKV010000006.1:0-160710 GCF_042678465.1 Oceanobacillus caeni
AACCACCACTGCCATCAAAGAGGGAACCAAGTGTCAATTTACTCATCCTCATTCACCTCCGGCAGGTCACAATATCTGAATTTCGATCCATCTCTTAAAAGAAACACACCATCAGAATTTCCCACTTGCTCAATATACCTTTTTACAATGACATCACAGTACTTTTCATCCAGTTCAATGGTGTAGCAGATTCTATTTGTCTGCTCACAGGCAATCAGTGTACTTCCTGAACCGCCGAAGGGATCAAGCACGATACAGTTACTAAGGCTCGAATTCATAATGGGGTATGCCACAAGTGCCACTGGTTTCATGGTTGGGTGGTCGCTGTTTTTCTTCGGTTTCTCAAACTCCCAGATGGTGGTCTGCTTTCTATCGGAATACCAGTTATGCTTACCTTTCTTTTTCCACCCAAAGAGAATAGGCTCATGCTGCCACTGATAAGGGGAGCGACCGAGAACAAGGGACTGCTTTTTCCATATACAAGTACCGGAAAGATAAAATCCTGCATCAGAGAATGCTCTTCTAAAATTGAGTCCTTCGGTATCCGCATGGAATACATAAATAGAAGCGTCCTTTGCCATCGCTGCTTCGGTGTTCTGAAATGCTGCAAGCAGGAAATCGTAGAACGCTTCGTTAGCCATATTGTCATTTTTGATTTTTCCAGCGGTGCCTTCATAGTTAACGTTATATGGAGGGTCCGTAACTACCAAATTAGCAGTTTTCCCATCCATCAAGACATCAAAGGTGTCTTTCTTTGTACTGTCTCCGCAGACTAATCGATGCTGCCCAAGTAGCCAAACATCCCCTAAATGCGAAACAGCGGGCTTTTTCAGCTCGCTGTCTACATCGAAATCATCTTCTTTTATATTATCCTTAAGGGAATTCTTGAAAAGATCGTCCAACTCTCCTGGGTCAAAACCTGTCAAAGACACATCAAAGTCTGAAGCATTTAAGTCCGTGATGAGAAGTGCTAATTTGTCTTTATCCCAATCACCACTTATTTTATTTAGTGCAATGTTCAGCGCCTTCTCCTTTTGCTCATCCATTTCAACAACTACGCATTCTATCTCATCCATGCCCATACTCAGCAGGATTTTCAAACGCTGATGACCTCCGATGACTCTGCCTGTGGTCTTATTCCATATTACGGGTTCTACATATCCAAACTCCTCAAGGGAGCGTTTTAGTTTCTCATATTCCGGATCACCCGGTTTTAAATCCTTTCTTGGGTTATATTCAGCGGGGATGAGTTGTTTAGTCTTTATCTTCTCTATCAACATACTTTTCCACCGCCTTTCTAAATTCACTATACTTATTTACATCCTCCCACGGGAATAGACAACTATTAAAGTGACCATAAACAGCTGTATCAGAGTAAATCACATACCTTAGACGCAACTTCTCTATGATTGCCGCAGGTCTTAAATTGAAAGTCTCCTGTGCAGCAAGAGTTAATATTTCGTCAGAAACAATACCTGTGCCAAGGGTATTTACAGAAAAGGCTACAGGATTTGCCTTACCTATTGCATAGGATATACTAACTTCACATCTCTTTGCATAACCACACCAGACGATATGCTTTGCAATGTACCGAGCCATATAGGCACCGCTTCGATCAACTTTGGTGGGGTCTTTACCACTAAGTGCGCCACCTCCATGGGATGCAAGTCCTCCATAGGTATCAACCATAATTTTTCTACCAGTTAAGCCTGTATCGGCAGCGGGACCACCTTCGACAAATCTACCAGAGGGGTTAATGAGAATTTCTGTTTCATCATCAAATGGGAAGTCCTCAAAGCACTGCCATAGGACATTGTTAAGGATATCTGTCCTAAGTTCTTCCTGTGTTTTATCCTTATCATGCTGTACCGATATCACAATAGTCTTTATTCGCACTGGAGTGTCCCCTTCATATTCCACCGTCACCTGTGCTTTACCATCTGGGTGTATACCTTTTATCAGTTTCCCTTTTCGGCAATCATCCAGTCTCTTTACAATCCTGTGAGATAGTACAAGGGGTAGGGGAAGCATTTCTCCCGTTTCCTTTGTAGCATAGCCATACACAGTTCCTTGGTCTCCAGCACCTATCGAACCATACTGTTCATTTATTCCATTTCTTACTTCCAGTGCAGTATCCACGCCAGTTGCAATATCTACACTTTGTTTGTGTACAAATACATAAATCAAGAATTTAAGAGGGTTGTATCCAATCTCTTTAAGGACATTCCTAACAATGTATCGGATGTCTATTTTCTCGCTGCAGGAGATTTCGCCCGCCACGATAATTTTCCCTTTGGTTGCCATTACCTCACAAGCGACACGTGATGCTTTGTCTTTACGTAAACATGCTTCTAAAATGCTATCTGCTATGATGTCGCATAGTTTATCAGGATGTCCAGCACATACACTTTCAGCTGTTAAATATCTTTTACTCATTATATATCTCCTCATCTTTATTTTCCTCTGCGGGCAGATAGCAGTCGCTCCATCACATCGTCCTGTGGGTTTAAACCAGAATACTCTGTAGCACAATTCTCTTTAACGATTTGATAAATCTCCATCCACAATCTGTTTGTCTGACTCATAAAGTTCTGACTCATAGCTACATAAGGACTTTGAATAGCATTGCCGGTAGTTGGATGCTTGGCAAGAAAGCCAAACTCAGTTATCGCCTCCTCACACTGTATCCATCTGGCCGCACTCATGGCATATCGTTCTAGAAGCTGTGGGAGCACCAAATGGGCACAGCCTCGCTCCTCAAGCCATTTCCAAGTAATTTCATAAATCTCGCTGGCTACTAGGGTTTTCCCGTCCTTTTGCACCGCTGAGAGCATGGCCCTTGGCTTTGGCATTTCCTGCCCCTTTAAATCAGCGGTATTTTGGAAGTCGATAATTTCTAGCTTTCTCTTACCTGGATTACCCTGTGCAATTTTATCAGCAAGTGGTTTCTTTTTTTGACCAGAGCCTATACGGGCACCGCCACGATTTGTTCCATCTTTGGCCATTCACTCACCTCTTTTCGTTGATGGGTCTATTACCCTGTTTGAAACCGCGAATTTTCACGCGTTACCCCACGCCCGTTGCACATTTAAAAAGCTGTAGAGATTTGACTCCCCCTACCGGGTTCCCCAACGATCTCCATCTCTTGCTGTGATTGCAGAGTGGCAAGGAGTACAAAGAGCCATCAGATTACTTCTATCGTCAGTCCCTCCTCTTGCAAGAGGAAGAATGTGATGCACTTCGGTTGCTGGGGTCAGCTTTCCTTGTCGTTTGCATTCCTCACAAAGAGGATGAGCTGCAATGTAACGGTCACGTATTCTTTTCCAAGCACGACCATAACGCTTACGTGTTGCTGGGTCACGATCATACTTTTCATACCGTGCAGCTTCCTTCTTGCTATGCTCTTCACAAAAGCGCTTGTCGGTTAGCTCTGGGCAACCAGGGTAAGAGCACGGTCGCTTAGGTTTCTTTGGCATACTGCACCTCCTTTTGCCCATAGAAAAAGCCCTCGCAGGAGTGGTTCTCCCGTGAAGGCTTCTGTTTATTAATATTCCATACTACCATTATATAACTTTCACTACAGACAAACAGTGTCATCGTATGCCAAACTGTGCCAAAGTGTGCCAACCTTTTGCGAGCATTCAGATTACTGCGTACAAAAACCACCAATAGATATTTTCAAAAATATCCAAAGTTATTGACATGTTTATTGTAATTGTTATAATAACAATGTCCAATATCTTTGACATAGGTGATACTGTTGAAAAATAAAATTAAAGCAATACGGAACAAATTGGGGATAACACAAGAGCAACTTGCTAAGAAGTGTGGAGTTGTTAGACAAACAATAAATTGTATAGAGAATGATAAATATGATCCCACACTGGAACTGGCTTTCAAATTATCAAAAACGTTAAAAGTAAAGGTAGATGAATTGTTTATTTATGAATAAATTTCATTCAAATTATATAATAACAATGAAAGATATTGTAAGGGAAGGTAATGATATCTTACATCGACCAACACTGGAAGTGATGGTACCTCCCCCTGAGGAAGATAAGGAAACATTAACTAGTATGATGAATTTCTTAAAAAATAGTCAAGACCCCATTCTATCCAAAAAATATAAATTACGTGGAGGAGTTGGATTATCCGCGAATCAGATTGGCTTGAATAAGCGAATGTTTGTAGCGTATTTCACTGACGAGATGGGGAAAGAACATGAATATACCCTTATTAATCCAAAAATTATTAGCCATTCCGTTTCTATGATTTACTTACCACCAAGTGAAGGGTGCCTATCTGTTGATCGAGATATAAATGGGTTCGTACCAAGATATGAGAGAATTAAAGTGAAAGGGTTTAATTTAGAAGGAGAAGAAATAATATTAAAACTCAATGGCTATTCCTCTATTGTTATTCAACATGAAATAGATCACCTAAATGGAATTATGTTTTATGAGCGTATCAATAAAGAAAATCCTTTCAAACTACCAGAAAACTGTAAAAGTTTATACTGAGATCATGCATTAGGTCGGTATTCAAAGTGGGTAAGCAATGAGTTGTTGTTTTGACAGCTCATTTTAATTTAATAATCATTAAAAAGGAGAAACTAATTATTTAAATCACTGTAATTTTCATACAATGACTAAGGTAATGGTGAAGAGGGCCTTTTAACCCTCTTCCTGCACTATTTTCCGGTTACTCCTTTTTATTTTGGAACCTTTAAATGTTGCAAAGCGGATGAGTGGAGTCTGTGTACGGTTCTCATAGAAACATTAAGGTTGACACAGATTTCTTCCCAGTTAAGAAAGTTAATGTATCGGTAGCGAAGAAGCAGCTTCTCATCCACATTTTCCATCTGGTTAATCGCTTCACGGATATCTGATTTAAGCTTTATTAATCGCTCAACCTCATGTTGTATCTGTTGCTCCAAATCTATTATTCTAATCACATATTTTTCAAAGGGTGGGTCAGTACTCTTGGTTCGACTGACTTTTTCCTCAAGAATGGGGGATGAAATACTTCTTGATAGATTTCTTAAGTTTTGCAACTCTTCAAGGTCGGAGTTAATCAATTCATTCAAACGGTAAGCCTGTTTTAAGAATTCCTTAGCTGTCATCATCGCACCACCTCCTCTTGTAGCTGTTGAATTAACATGTCAGGGTTGAGAGAGGTGAGGACATTGAACAATCCAGAATGAAAGAAGCACTCAACCTCACGTTTCGTATATAAAGCAGAATCATTGCGAGGGTGTTTTGCTAGTCTTTTTAAAGCAAAACGATAATCCTTGACTGCCTGTAGAATAATGGCATTTGCCAGTTTTTCAAATGCATCCATCATACAGCATCCCTCGCTTTCCCAAGATTTGCTTTGACCGCATTAATAAGATCGGTTTGTGTCTTTTCCTTTCGTTTCAAGGCTCTCATCACATCTTCATCGATTGTGCCTTTAGTAATGATGTGATGGATTACTACTGTCTCTTTTTGTCCTTGTCTCCAAAGTCTCGCATTTGTTTGTTGATGGAGTTCCAGACTCCAAGTAAGTCCGAACCAGATAAGCGTTGAACCTCCACTTTGTAAGTTGAGACCGTGTCCCGCCGATGCAGGATGGATAACTGCCACAGAAATATCACCGTTGTTCCAATCCTTAATATCCTTGGAAGTTTTAATTTCTCTGACATTAAATTTTGCCTTAATACGCTCCAAATCGTGATTATACCAATAGGCAATAAGCACGGGTTTGCCGTTTGCACCTTCGATTAAATCTTCAAGAGCATCTAGCTTGCGGTCGTGGATAATATGGGGTTTTTTATCATCATCATAGATAGCACCGTTTGCCATTTGCAGAAGTTTGCCTGAAAGGACAGCTGCATTCATGGCATCTATTTCTTCATCGCCAAATTTAAGGACCATCTCCTCACGAAAGTGATCATATACTGATTGTTCTTTAGCATTAAGATAGACAGGCACTTCATTGATCACGCATTCAGGCATTTTTAGAAAATCTACCGACTTCATGGAAATGGTAATATCTGAAATGAGCCGATATATGGCATCTTCAGCACCTGGCAATGGCTTATATGAAAACACAATCTGCTGATTTCGTTTATCCGGTGTAAAGTAGGAATTGCGGTAGTGTGTTATGTACCTGCCGAGTCTTTTACCCATGTCGAGAATACGAAACTCTGCCCACAAATCCATTAATCCATTACTGGAGGGTGTACCCGTAAGACCCACAATCCGTTTTGCCCTCGGTCTTACTTTTAGTAAACTTTTAAACCTTTTTGCGCCATAGGACTTAAAAGATGATAGTTCATCAATGACCACCATATCGAAATTAAAAGGAATACCGCTTTTGTTTACCAACCAGTCAACATTTTCTCTGTTTATAAGATAGACACTTGCAGGTTTCCTTAGAGCCGCCAATCGCTCCTGCTCTGTACCGATGGCTACCGAAAACTTGAGTCCTTTTAAATGCTCCCACTTATTAATCTCAGCTGGCCAAGTATCCCTAGCTACTCGAAGTGGGGCAATGACCAGAACCTTTCCAATTTCAAAACTATCAAGACAAAGGTCGAATATAGCAGTTAGAGTAATGACGCTTTTGCCAAGACCCATTTCTAAAAACACCGCAGCAATGGGATGCTCTAGAATGAAGTTCGTTGCATAGGTCTGATATTTATGAGGATTGTATTTCACCGAGTATCCCTCCAATCTGCTTAACATCATCAATGACATAGCAGGCAAAGCCTAACTTCTGTAATTGCTTTATTCTTCTAATCTGTAACAGGCGAGGTTTCTTTCCGGGAGCCTTTAATTCCACAAATGCCATCTTCCCATGCGGTAAAAGCACTAGGCGGTCTGGCATTCCATCTAAACCTGGGCTAACAAACTTCGCAGCGATGCCTCCCATCTTTTTTACCTCAGCCACCAGTTTCTTTTCGATATATTTTTCAAGCATAAATACCTCCCATATAAAAAGGCCGGAACAAGAAAACAACTTTGAACCAATTTTCCTATACGCGCGTGTATGCGTGTACGAACAGGCTACTATTACTTCTTTTTACTATTTATAAATAAATAGGTTACTTCTTGTTCCACTTGTTCCGAACCGTTGATTTTCCTTATCATTACTAACTTTAGGGAAAGAACAAGTATGGGAACAAGGTAAGGTACAACTTAGCGTTGTTCCTCGACTCGGGAATAAGCTCGTTGCTTTCCGTAGACAGGAAACGTTACAACACCATTCTTGTTCCCAGTGTACTTGTTCCACTCACTGATCTTTCTCATAATGGCACCGATGGCATAGGAATCCGATGGTTTTAACATGGATGCCTCTTTACCGAAACACTCACACCATCAAATTTCCATATTGCAGACAAGGGTCCTTTTTACTGTTCCTACACGGGTGCCGCCGCCAAATTCGCTACCGCCGAGGAAATTTCTACGCTCGTACAAAGACATCGTGTCCCAATCATCCGGCAAGAGCGTATCCAGATAGGTACGAACTAGTCCTTCTCGTTCATCTGTTTCCATCGCATCAGCCTGTTCACTCGTTGCCATGGATACATCATCACCTTCAAGGTAGAGTTTTTCTCCATTTTCATAAAGCACTAGTGCTTCTGCCCAAATCTGCTGTACTTCCTCTTTGGTCATCTGCCAAGCTTTCTTTTTACCGTTACCGTTAATGCGGACTGGCCAAAATCTGCGGTTGCCCGTGATATCTCGAAGAAATCCACTTTCTGCATTCGTTGAACCTACAATTACACACTGACGGGGATGGCTTTCGACGTTGACCCCATAACTGGCACGGTACTTATCATCCGCCCTTGAAATAAAGGACTTTACAACCTCCACATCCGTCTTACGCATTCCAGCAAGCTCTCCTAGTTCCAGTAACCAATATCCCTGAAGTTTCTCAGCACCTGATTTATCTTTCATGTCCGTAATGGTCAAACTATCTGAAAACCAATCCCCTGCAAGCTTCGCAAAGAAGGTTGACTTACCGATACCTTGAGGACCGTTTAAGATTAGAACACTATCAAACTTTGTACCTGGTCTATAAATACGGGCTACCGCTGCAACCATCGTTTTGCGAATCACCGCTTTTGTGTAGGAATTATCTGTTGCACCGAAATAATCAATTAATAGATTTTCTACTCGGCTAATACCATCCCATTTTGGCAGGGAGTCTAGGTACTCCTTAACAGGATGGTATGATCGTTCTGATGCTACTGCTAACACAGCATCCTTGGTCTTGGTAGGAGAATAGACACCGTATTTGCTGCTTAAGTACACCTTAAGAAGTGCATTGTCTGAATCATTCCAACCCGCCTTAATCTGCTCCCAAGGCAAACCACCTTTGGCATCAATACCATCACGGTGGCAGTTGAAAGCGATATGCTGTAACTCTTCATCATGACGAATAATCAAGACGATGTTATCCAGTGTGTCTTTTATCCGACCTTGCTTATCTAGTTCCAAACCTGTCTGCCAATCCTCATCACTAAACTCATCTTCAGCCTGAGCCTGTCTTTCCTTTGCGAACTCAGCTTTTACCGCTTCATCTTTTATAGCAAACTCGCACATTGCCACAAAAGACGGCATCCTACCAGGAGCCGTAGTCGTGGAAGCTCTATCATCTAAAGAGCCGAATTTATGAATACGAACAAGGTCAAAAGCATTAAGGAGCAGGCCGCTTGCTGGGTCGGTGGCATGGTGGCTGTATGCAAATTTATCATCATAGATAATCACACCCGCACTACTGTCAGCTGGAATATAGTCATAGCGCCCTTCCATGGCAGATGGTTCATAAACTGCACCTAAAAATTTCTCAATTGCTTCACGAACGGAATAGGCACGACAGAAAGTACCTACTACACCTTCCTTTAAAAGCGGATCGGCTTGTTCTTTAAGACTGCGATTAATAACCTTCAGACTGCCTGCTTGATACGGGCCAAGTTGATGTATCTCGCCAGTTTTCATATTTTGAAAGATAAACATCCGGGTCAAGTAATGCTCCATCCTGCTCTTCGTAGACAAATTCACCATTAGAGGAAGTAGATGGCCAATACATAAGGCGATGAGCTTCATATGTCGTATCATCGAAAAGGTCAATACCGATTTCTTTTGCCACCATACGTCCAACGGCTGCATATTCTTCTTCACTGATCTCACGAGCAAGGGGAACGATAAGTCTGAGTCTCGGATTTTCTGGTGTATGTTTATGAGTGGAGTAAACACAGCATTTGTAGTCGAAAAGCATACTGATTTGCTCCCAAATATCCGGTCTACCGTAATCCATATCAAGGGTAAGCAAAGAGCGACATAGAACATTGCCCTTCTTTCGCCTTCCTTCTTTTAAATGTCCTCCGACAAAGCCACCCACGTCTTTGATATCATCTTGTTGACCTTTTTTAAGTTTCCGATATTCTTCTACCGTTTCTGTAGTACGTTGCGTCGTCTTTACACGGGAGCAAAAATCCACCCAGGAGATATCTTTGTTTTTCCATTTCCTATCCATCCGGCTATTGCCCACTGCAATTTTCATAAGCTTTCAACCTCCTCATGCTCCGGACTAAAATATCTGACCGTTTGTCTGCGTTTTTTGGCTACTTCAATTTCCCTCGCCATACCGCTTGAGATGGTATTGCCCAGCACCCACACCTCGGAGCATTTACCCATAAGTACGATGTCCATAAATATGGCAAGCTCCCGTTCCTCTGGGTTTTCATCATCCATAAACTGCGGAAACATAAGATGGGGAGCAATTGGAATACAGTTTTGGTCTAAGGCAAACCTGCAAAAACTGCGAGCCTTTTTAATGTTTCCTTCTACATCACCGGAATAGGGAGAACAGATATATACAAGCGGCTTAAAGGCAGATTTTTTCTCTGCCTTTTCCTTTTTCATTATGTTGGTCAGTGCTTCATGGGGAGTTGGGTCATGGTATCCTTCGTGATTGAATTTGTTGATTCCCATTACACACCCTCCATTTCTATCTGTGGCAAAATACCGTCTGCCTTCATCAGTTCGTAAATGAAGAGTCTGCCTTTTTGTGTCCAATATGTATGGACCTTTGTATGCTGTTGCCCATTACTGCCAAGGTAGCTATGAGTCTTAGTGCTGGTGTAACCTTTTTCCGCATACTTCTGATATAAAAGCCAAATGCCGCCTTGTTTAAATTGGATGCCCTTTTTATTAAGATAGCGGTTCATCCAAATAGCTGACTTACCGTAATCTTTGGCGATTGCTGATGTGGAAATGAGGTCTTTGCAATTTAAAACCACATCGTAATAAGACACTTTCGGTTTCATTTCTGCAATTTGCTGATTCTGAACAGCAATCGTACCTTCAAGCATTTTATTTTGTTTCCTTACTTGAGTTAGCTGTTGATTGGCAATCTGAAGTGCCCTTGCCATGATCGCTTCTGGGGAATTCCATCTTCTTTCTATTTCAAGAAAGTATTGACGGCACTCTTTCCCTTTTGGAGTACGCTGTATCATGCACAGCTCTTTTGCCATGTCAATTGTTAACTGATGGTCTATGCTTGGTCTGCCTCCAGTACTTTCGCTCAAAAATGAGCTAAAGTCTGATCCTTCCTCAAATCCGTACTCACACATTCTTGGAAACCAATCTTTATAAGCGGTCTTTACATCCAAGGCTTCATGTAAATCACGACCGAGTACGGTTGGTCGTTGATTTTCATAATTGATTTTTACTAATTCGTCCATACGAATTACCTCCTGCAATATAGTCAGAGAGGAAACCCCTCTACCTAATAGCCACAGGAGGTAATGATTGTTGAGGATTTTGAAAAAATAAATTAGACATCCGGATTGTTGTTCGAAATTTGTATATGTAAAATAGATTTAAATGGTTGATTCAGTAATTTTCTACTTTAAGAAAAGAGAAAAACAGTCATTTTGGGCATCATCTTTGATCTATGACCTGGATGAGTAAGGTTGGTAGAGCCTCGAGGAGAATCAATTAAAATAAAAAATACAGAGCGAGAAATTCTCACTCTGTATTTTTTATTTACATCATTCACTTATCGTTTTTACTAGATGTTATTTTACGAGTGGCTAAAGCTATGATCCCACCAACTACAATAAATACAATGTCCAAAACGATTTCCAACCCTTGAAACGCATCAATATAATTTACTAAAAACCAACTTTTTCCTCCATTAGTCAAATGATTGATTAATCCGCCTACTCCCTGAATAATAAAAAGTAGACTGAGTCCACTGATAATTTCTTTCATGATGAACACCTCTTTAATATTTTTTCTAATTTAATATGCCTCTAAGACCGATATTAAAAAAAACTGCACCTATGACTCCTATCGCTACCAAGAGTGAAGAGATTGGAGCTTCATTTAATTTTGACCTGATTTTAACAAGAAATTGTTGCAATTTTTCTTTAAATATAATATTAACCCCTAACAGTAACAGAGAAGGAAGCACCATTACTAGATTGTATCCAATTATTATTAAGATAGCAGGTGTAGCATCAATTGTTTGATGATTCATTAAAAAGATTGAATAAAAGTAAGGCAATGCCGTTACAAATTCAATTAGGAAAACAATGATTCCTAATATAATCATCCCTTTAATTGTTGTATTTTTGGGGATAAATGAAATTAAACGTTTTTTTGTAGTCTCTTTTGGTTTACTGAAGCTTATTAGAACAAGAACTGCTCCAAGTAGGATATAAAACCAATTGATAAAGTCAAACTGAGACAATTGTTCTATTCTCTTCAATAATGAATTTCCACCAAAGTAGAGTAATAAACCCGTGATGAAATAGCCTAACTGCGTGATGAATAAAAACACAAATAAACGAGAAGATAACTGATTCGGTTGTGTCAGTAATAAATAGGCTGTTACAGTCAGTACACCGGGACTTAAAATATCAATTAAAGCACACAAAAAAATAATCATTAATGCTGAAGAAATGTCTAATGATGAAGAAGGCATCAATGCTTCAATAGTTTCGATCAAACAAACTAGTCCTCCTTTAAATGTTGTGGTATTATCTATTTAACACATCGTGCTATAAAAAGATAATAACACACTGTACTAAATAAAGGAAGTGATTTTTATAATGCCAAAAATTGTTGATCATGATGAAAAGCGCAAACAAATTGCTGAGGCTGCATGGAATATTATTGGGAAAGAAGGGGTTGAGAAAGCGTCTATACGAAGAGTTGCAGCTGAGGCAGGGATGTCTTCTGGTGCGTTAAGACATTATTTTTCAACTCAAGATGAAATGTTATTATTTATTATGAATTACTACTTAGAAGAAGGGAAAAAACGTTCTCAAAATATAGAATGGTCAGAAAACCCAGTGCAGGCAGTAGAAGAAGTTTTATTAGAGCTAGTACCAATAGATGAAGAAAAGAAAATTGAAACGAGTGTTTGGTGGATTCTTGCATTACGTTCACTTACAAGTGATACAATAAAGGACAAAAAAGATGAAATGACGGACGGTACATATGAATTAGCAAATTCAATGATTGAAATCTTAGCTCTAAAAGGCGTATTATCAGATTCAATGAATGCAGAATTAGAAAAGAGTAGGTTAACGGCATTAATAGAGGGATTGTCGATTCATGCTTTATTAAGACCTGATGTATACTCTCCAGAAAAGGTGAAGGAAGTTATTCGTTATCATTTAGAGACACTCTGCAATAAAATCAATTAAGCTAATCGGTCGATGTATCAATTATTGTCCCATGTGTTTTTAATAGATTTAGTCTTACCCCTTGATTTATTATTAACTTTATAGAGAGAGGAGTCAAAATCGGTTCTTTCACTATATTTCTTCAAGATTCGAATTTTAACCCTTTATTCCACAAAAATGGAGCGTTTATTAAACAAACAAGATAGCACGTGCCGGTCATAAAATAAGTGCTATCCTGTTTTCATTATTTAAAAATTGAAGGTCTTTTAACCTCCTCCCACACGATTATCCGATTACCAATTAATTTAATCTTTTTGATAAAACAGACACTCATAGCCATCAGCACTAAGTAACAGGCCATTTGCCCATGTTGGTGTCCTAGCCATCTGTTCACAAATAGCGGAAAGTGACATTCCCATATCCGCATCGATGATAATTTCATCGTGTACATGAGCCACAATGGAACAATTCTTTAATGTCTGCATGGCATGACACAAAATGTCACGACTGATTGCCTGAACAATATTCTCTACAAATTTGGGTCCATAGCTTTCGATTCTTTCCCATTTCTTCGTCCCACCGACACCTTCATAAGTAACCGACTCACCGCCGAACACGTTCTCTCCCATACGGGGTTTCACATAGGCAAGCCGTCTACCAGAAGGAAGGACAATGAAGAGCATTCCACTTTGATATATAAATTTAATGCCGTGTGTCGCTGTGGGAGTTTTTTGCTTAACACAAGTTTTTACTGCACGGTCAACATCCCACCACAATTTTGTGATATTGGGATTGGACTGTCTCCAAGCCGTTACAAGAGGCTGAAGTTCCTCTTCTTCAATTCCCATCTCTAAAGCACCCATTGATTTTAATGCTCCAATAGATCCTCCGTAACCGAGAGCAAGTTCAGCAATTTTCCCTTTTTGACGAAGGTGCCCGTTTACACCATGCTTTTCAACAGGTACATTAAACATCTGAGAGGCACTGGCACAGTAGATGTCACCGCCGTTTTGGAATACATCTAATCTCCATTTTTCACCTGCAAGCCAAGCAATGACGCGAGCCTCAATCGCTGAAAAATCTGCCACAATGAACTTCATACCTTCTCGTGGTATAAAAGCAGTACGGATAAGCTCCGACAGTACCTCTGGGATTGAATCATATAGTAAAGTAAGAGCATCAAAGTTTCCGCTTCGAACTAAAGCACGAGCCTGTTCCAAATCGGACATATGGTTTTGGGGTAGATTTTGCAACTGAATCAGCCTGCCAGAGAATCTGCCGGTTCTGTTGGCTCCGTAAAACTGAAACATTCCTCTTGCACGACCGTCACTACATACCGCATTCTCCATTGCTGTGTATTTTTTCACCGATGATTTTGCAAGTTGTTGCCGAAGTTCCAAAACAGTGCCTAGTGGTTCAGGTGCTGTCTTTAACATCTCAGCAACCGCTTTTTTACCAAGGGTATCTGTTTCTAGCCCGTTATCGGCAAGCCAGTCTTTCATTTGTTGTACAGAGTTCGGATTCTCTAAATTAGTTATATCCTGCATTAAAGCCATCAGCTTTTCACGGGAATGTTCATCCATCACAACAGCCTGTTTTACGAAAGCAATGTCAATGGCAATGCCACGATCATTGATTTCCTGGTCGAGATGATATTCCTCCCAGATATTCTCTGGTACTTGAAACTTGGATAATCTCTGTTGTATAGACATCTCGGATTCCACATCGCGAATGTTATACACTTTAAACCGCTCCCATTTATCCATGTCGTGTTCTGGTAAATTACGAACTCGACCACCATTAGATTTTGTAGGGGAGCAAGGTGTACAGAAATATTTAATAAGGTCTTTACCCTCAGTCAATTTTTGTTTTTCTAAACCTAGAACTGCACCGACTCCCTCCAAAGAAAGAGGTAGTCCCATATATGCTGACCATATCATGGAACATTTCCAGGATGCAGGGTCAAGATAATCTTCAAGGTTAAGCCATTTTGATAGACACACACGCTCAAACATTGCATTGAAAGCCCACTTAGTAACGGAATTATCCATAAGTGCATTTATAATTTCATCTGGTATTTCCTCCCCGCTGACAAGGTCAACAACTTGTACTTCGCCACCGTCCACCGAATAGCCAAATAGTAGAATTTCAAAATCATCACTCTCGGCATAACGGTAAACTCCAGACTTTTGAAGATTGGCACTACTAAATGTTTCAATATCAATAGAAATAGAATTCATGTATTACCCCTCTTTCCAATGCAAACGAGGTGGCAGAAGAACAACCTCCACCACCTCGTCTGTATTTATTCTTTATGCTAGAAAATCATCATCTTCAATAGTTGTGAAGTCATCAGCTGCATTGGTTCTTCCGCCTAAAGGCTCTCCATCGCTTATCTTCTGGATGTTGCCAAGTCCACATGCTACACCCTTATTGCCATTAGAGTTAAAAGCATAGAAATTTAGGGATACTCTTGCATAACAACCACTGTAAACCTCGTTACGATCCAAGATAGGTCTGACTGCTTTATCTACTATTTGGGGTGGAGTCTTGCTGTTGGCATTTACAAAGTAATGTCCTTTGTAAGCCTCGTCATCACGTTCTACGTCCCCATCACGAAGTGGCAGTTTGATAGCAGCCTTATTCGGCTTTTTACCACCAAACTTTGCAAGGCCCTCTTCAATGGCTGCATCTACTGCTGCATTGATAGCATTGATGGTTTCCTTATCTGTTTTGGGAATCAATACGGATACGCTGTACTTTTCCGCTCCGCCATTGATGGATACGGGCTCCCAGCCGTGAAAGTAGCTAAGACGTGTGTTGACGCTTGTAACAACCTTAGTTCTGTTTTGATTATTCATATTCCAATTCCTCCGTTATTTCGTTAAATTCATTTTTTACGTTTGATATATTCATAGCTGGCCGCTTGTCCGAATTTGGAACTAGCGTTGGCTTGCCCGGTGGTTTATGTATGAGACCACCAAGAATTTGCTCAAATTTCTTTTTGCCCATCAGCTTCTGCATTTCTGTAAGGGTTATGAGACTCTGACGGTAGATGTCCTTATATCCATTTGCCTTGGCCGCTTCAGCCACAGCCCCTTCGTCCTTATATTTCCGAACTGATCTGCCCTCGACTACCTTAAAACCATGCCATTCTTTCCCGTGATTAACGGCAGCATCCGTGGCATAAGCAATGATTTCATTTGCCCACTTTGTAAGGTCGGACAATTTAGAGAGAACTTCCTCAATTTCAGAATCCGTAAGTAGGGGTGGCAGTTTAAACTCCATCTGTGCTAATTTCAGCTTTTCTTCTGCTCTTGCACGGCATTTGACAGCCGCTCGACAAAAAGTACACCATTCACCTGGAAGATAGTCACCTTCGCCTTCATAGGCCTTCTTCGCCTTTGGCTTCAGTTCATTTTCTGCCCAGTTTTTTAATTCCTTTACCGGGATTGTCCATGTGCTGACATTTTCCCTGCGGGGTTGGAAGATGGTCATGGAAACCTCCTCGATGTCATACAGGCTATCATAGATTTCCAAAGCTCCAAGGGCATATAATTTCATTTGCGGATTATCTACCGCATCTACCAGCACACCCATGCCATACTTAAAATCGATAATATGAAGCTTTTTATCGCCAATGATGATGCAGTCACCAGTTCCGAACCCCTGCGGTACATAGCAGGAAAAATCAAGACGTTGTTCAATAAGTATTAACGGGTCCGTACAGCTTTGCCTTGCCAGTTCAAGCTGCTCCATTACAAATTCCACATAGGCATCGCTATGTTCTTCCATCTCATCGGTGTTATAAGCCGAGACAGGACGCTTACTCCTCATGTGAAGTGATTTTTTAAGTTTATGTTCACAGAGGGCATGGGCGGCTGTACCTTCAGCGGCCGCATTGGATTCGCTATTTTCAAATTCTAGTTCCAATCTTGCAGATGGAAGGCAATTAAGCCACCTATGGGACCCTGATGCGGAAAGTACTGCGTGATCACTCATTACCTAGTACCTCCGCATCTTTCAACATATCTGCATAATGTTTCGGGTCAACTTCACTTAATTTAGAGCCACCGTATTTTTGGATGATTTCTCTCACTTGGGCAGTAAGACCGGCTTGACTCTTTTCAGCGAGTTTTGCTCTGACTTCCTCCAGAGTGATCTCCTTTTTCTTTGGCGCAGGTTCTTTTACAGGTGTAGTCGGTTCTTTTGTTTCCACAGGTTCATTGCCGGCCATTACATCAGCAACCGCTTGTATACTGTCCGCCAAAGAACGCATATCAGAAACCACATCAAGAAGTAGTTTGATTTTGCTCATGGTTTAATCCTCCCTCCTTAATCTCACTGATGGCGAGTTCCTGAACGGTGTCACCCGGAACAAGGATAGTCAGTTTCTGCTTATCACCAAGTAAGAAACGAAGGAAACGCTCCCTTATGGTGACATTACGACAGGAAACAATCCCGCCAGTCTGTGGAGTTTTTGAAACACTGATTTTCAAGTTGTGTTTCATGTTCTTCACCTCTTTCCGAGAGCGTTTATGTACTGCCCTCTATCTATTAGCCGTGGCAAGAGGGGAAAGTTGAGGATTCAGGAAAAACTTTTTTGAAATTCTTCTTGGCTGTATCTAAACGGTGTGAAATGGCACTTTTACTAACACCCTCACGCTCTGCATACTCTGTTACAGAAACACCATCTAGGAATATAGCAATCAATAACTCTGCTTGTTTTTCCTTGAGGGCCTTGCGGATAATTTCACAGAGGTATTCATACTCTACTTGTTTCTCTCGAGTCACTTCATCGGTGTTATCAGGGAAATAGTCCATATGGTCCGTAGCATCTTCGGATTCATCATCCTTGCGGAATGGTTTCTTTGGCATCCCTCTGTGCCTATCAAATTTATGCCAGTTATTGTACTCAGGTTTGTTGAAACGCTCGTCCATAATCTCTTGTGGAGAACGGCGTGTTACAGTTCCCTTGTCCTCGACAGAAGACAGCCTGTCCTCGTAATCTGCATCAATCATTAAGGTGAAGTCCTCGTCTGGTACCTCTAGATAGATAGGTTTGTTTTCGTGCTGAATTCTAATTTTCATTTTGCATCCTTTCCGCCGGACTGCATTGGCGGCAAAGGATACAAAAATAGGTCTGTGCCTCGAAGTACACAGACCCTTTGTCCTGAAAATGAGCGCAACAAGGAAAGGTACTTCTATTGCAACGTATAACAATCCTTAACGGACTGAAACGTAACAATATGTATCCTTTGCCCTTATTGCAAATCAGGCATTTGATATTTTTTTGTAGACAGGATCGGCTCGTCCTATCGGACTACAAAGAACCTATCCTTTGTCTGATTTCATTTTATGACTTCCAAAAAGTAACTGATAGTCAGCATATTAACTATTACTTTTTTAGAATATTTTTCCAATAGTTATTGTTAAGATTATGAAAATGAGATATTATTAACCTATAATTAGTTTTATAATTACTAATTTTGGAAAATTAAAATAATAGATTACTATTACCATTACTTTTGAGTGTTAAGGGGGTTGCGCTAATGGCTCAAAATACTGAAAATTTTTTTGAAAATAATTTATTTCGATTTGGCAGTTGCTCCTGTGATTGCGTTGAAGATATCATTCATACTGCACCTGGGAAGCCAGAGAAACGAGTTTTAAAGATACAAGCTGTACCAACAGATACCATTCACTTTGCTTTCGCAGCTGGTGATGTAGGATTAGTTCGTCTTGGTACCAAAGGTGCATTAATTGAAAAGAATATACTGGGTAATTTAATCTCTATTAAAAGTGGGGACACTGCTGAATTATTTAGTTTTTTCAAAAGAAATGGTTTCTTTTTTAACGTAAGCAGTACAGAATATGAGGAGATTGACGGGGCATTAATCTTTGAATTAATTAGTAGAATTAGAGCAACCGTAGAGCTTATGAGTGCCCTTACAGCGATCCGTAGAGATTATGACAGGATATTGCACTTAACTTTATATTTGCTTTTATCGGAGCCTATCGCTTTAGACCTTCCTTCACTGAAAACCCCATATACAACTTGTAAGCATCCTTTTTTAGAGAAAATAAAAAACGCCTCTAATCTACCAGTAGTAGACCGAGGTCAAGAAAGTTTTGATAAATATACATATTCGATTTGTGATACCATCTACTCTCCAATTTATGAGTTGGATATTAATGACTACAATGATATTGTTGGTGGTTATATGAAATCCAAAATTGGGTCTGATAATCCTTATTTTAAGAACCTAACACTTTTATACTGTAATGGAATTTATGAAGATCTACGGCTCCGGGAAATCATTGATTTTCTATTTCACTATCAATATGATGTTGGCATTATAAAAGCAATTGACTATGAAAATGGCATAGAATATTTCACAGCACCAGACAGAGACAATTTTGATAAACCTCTCAAAGATGCTTTAATTAAAGTTGCACAAATTGTTTTAGGGGAAGAAGTAAATGCTAATCTTGATGGCATTCACCCTCAATACGATGCTGTTAAAATGTCTCCATCTTGGAACATTGATACTTTGATGGCGGCACTTTACTTTTCAATTTTTTATATGACTCAATCTGAATTATATCGCCGTTGTGCTAATCCAAACTGTGGTGTGTATTTTCTTGTAAGAACCACTTCAACACGGAAAAGATACTGTTCAGATGAATGCCGTAACAGATTCCAGCAACATAAACACCGACAAAAGAAACGTTCCGAGCTAGAACGACTTGAATGAAAAAAGGCCTCTGCTATACAGTTAAACTGCATAACAGAGGCCTTTCTTCAGTTATTCTCTTGTAATTTAGGTGGCGGCACTTCACCTTTAGAAAGAACCGCCTCTATGCAATCTGCTAATTGCACTTTGAATTTTATAGGATTTCCAGTATACACGTACATTAAGTATCTAGTATCTACCACAATTCCTTGAATTCTTTCATAGTTTAATTTATTAGATTTCCAATCTCCAACTGCCTCTCCTATTGTTCCAATAGGTTCCCCTAAGTTAAAGTAGTTATCTGCCATATTGTATGGCATTATGAAAGCATTAAATAGTGAATCATTAGCTATTTTTCGAGTTTGATGTAAATACTCACCATACGTAATCTGCTTATTTATCGAGGATGCATTAGGTAAGTCGTCTGGATTACCAGTTCGCCCATATTTATAGTACTTGGCATCTAATACATAATACTTACCGTTGTATATCATAATACTATCTGGAAGCAACGGACGCTTTTCTTTGTATTTACCATAGTCAAGCAGCCAGCGAGTTCGAGGAAAGTATTTGTCTTTATCCTTCTCTCCAAATACTCTATCTATCAATCTCTCCCAAACGCCTTCAAAGTTATCTGTACCAAAGTAAAATTGCTTTTCAGATGTCTTTTCATCCAAATATTCTAGCATATCCTTCATAGCCTTAAATAATCTCTTATCTTTATCATTGAAGGTGTGCATCAATTTATCATTGATTATGATAATTGATGTTTTTATATCAGGATGTGGACCTGGTGGTGGCGGCATATATGGAACATATAACCAACCCAATTTTTCAAAGCTCTCATAAACGCAATACCTGTTAATCTGGGTTATAAGTTTTGTTTCATTAGGTGTAACCGAACGGACTGTAAATTGTGTATAAATAAGCGAGTTTACACCATCTTTTTGTTGTACAAGCGGAGTCTGATTCCGGAATGTTTTGGGCCAATGAGCACTACCTCTTGCACTTGTTACATAGGTTGGATCTGTTTCAACGTAATACTGCCCGCCTTTTCCTAAGTAATAATTGATTACTTCTAAGTAGGCATGGATGGGAAAGTCCACAGTCTGTGGTGCCTCGAATTTATTCATTGCAAGCACACGGTCTTTTTTTTCTGTGAATTCCGAAAGCACTTGAAAAAGATGCTTTATATCAGTCCTAATTTCTGCATCTGTTTCAGGCAACTGATATCCTAATGGAAAATAGACGATAGCATCATCGGAATCCGCCTTCACTCCTACAAAACGATCTCCATCTTCATTCGTATTTACATGGCAGCGCCTTCTAATATCTAAATCTCTCTCCATATAGAATCACCGCCCTACTAGTTTTGCCTAGTGTTATTCTGATTTGTAAATGCATCACGTACATTTTGTTTAAATATTTCAAAACGTTCAAATTTCTTAGATTGCATAAATTTACGGATAACTGCTTCTAAACTTTGATATTCGTTTGTCTCAAAGATTACCTCACGTGAGAATTTGAATGCATCATCCCACAAGTACTTGATAACCTTTTCTGGGAATCTACGATTTTGTTGCATTGCATCTCTGATTTCAACAAGACGCATTTCTTCTTCAGAAGTAAGAATTCCTTCCTTTTCTTTTTCACAAAGGCTTTCATATTCACCCTCTGTCCTATCTTCAGATGCGGCATTATACTTTAAATCTCTCAAATGCACAAAATACGCACCCAATCTTTTGTCTTCTGCAGAAGTCATCCTTGCGTTGTTTCCAACAATAATATCATTGATAGAAACACAGAAATTTTTCCATGTAACCGTTGTATCTAGAATTTCTGCATTTGCAAAGTTCGAATCCACTCTCTCAAAACTGTTTTCGATCATACGCATTTCCCATCTACGTTGAAAAGCAGTATCCAAAGTAAATACATTTTGATCAGATGTATTCATTGTTCCTATAATAGAGAGGTTTGATGGAATACGAACCTTGCGTCTGGCATCCCCATAAACCTCAAGCGCTATATTTTTATTAGTAATTCCATATTCGCTTGTACCAATAGGAAACTCGTCATCATCATCTTTAATTTCTACTTTTCTATCGAGTAGTTGGAACACTTCTCCAAAAATTGCTGGTGCATTTCCACGGTTAATTTCTTCAATTATAAGAATGTATTCTTTCTGAGGATTAACATATGCATCATGCAAAATAGTAGTGAAGGGACCTGGGGTAAACTTGTAGCTAACTTGTCCATCTTCCGATACATCCGGTAAAATCTGACCAATAAAATCAGAGTAGGTGTAATCAGGGTGGAATACCAATCGTTCCACATTACTGTCCTTCTTGCAATACTCATGTTCGATAGTCCAACTCTTACCAGAACCTGGAACGCCATAAAGCAGTATATTTCTCCCCCCAGCAACCCTAGATGTTTCGTATGTATATTCACTTGAGCCTTCCCGAAGATACATATTCTCTGTTTCACTAACTTCAGGCGTTAAAATATATCTAGTATTTGATAAGCTTAAAGACGCATCGACACGCTTTTGATATGCCCTCAACTTATCTCCTAACCCATCTTTAATAGCAACTCCATTTGCATTGCCATATGTTAAAAATGGATTTAATTTATCCGATAGTGCAGATTTTAATATACGGAGTGAACCCTTTGCTTCTTTTCTATCGTTAATATCAACTGCAGATTCTTCTTCCTCCAGCAATTTCATATATACACTGTTCATATTAAAGATGATATCTTGATCCCCATCAGTTAGTTTGTACACCGCTTCCTCAGATATATAAACAAGCAAATGCAACAAAGCTTCTTCAAATGTAGATTCAATAGGGATATTTAACCCTATCCATGATAAGAGAACTTTTGAATACTGTTCATCGTCTGAGGATAGCACTGTATCAAGAATATCCATATTTTTTGTGAACAGGAGCGTTTTAGGATATCTTTTACCGCCAGTTCTCTCAGATGATGCTGGCATATTGTTGTCAAACTTAATTTTTGCAACACGCCAAATTAATTCAAATGCTACAATCAATGATTCTAGCTGTGATTTGAACAACTGGTTATTATTCACACGTTCAAGAAACTGTTCATCGGAAATTCCAATAGACGAATAAATAGGGTGATACTTTTCAATCAATCTAGTTTTTAACTCATCTGAAACTTCTATTGAATTACCTGCTTCTTTCGAGTATGCAAGTTCATCTGGATTGTTTGATGCTCTCCAAAACATCATTAATAATCCCAAGGTTGCCTTTACACTTGGTAAAGAAGATTTAATTCCTAGTTTTAAATCCACTTCTGGATATTTAACCATATTGTCTGGTCTTAACATTTTTTATCCTCCTGTTATATCATTCATAACAACCGTTGCAATAGCTTTAGCAAGCAATGGCGGAACAGCATTTCCAACTTGCTTCATCTGTGAACCTTTTGTACCTATAAAATGAAACGTATCAGGAAACGACTGAATCCTTGCAGCCTCTCGCACGGTTATTGCTCGATGTAAAAATGGATGAGTGAACTTACCAGAAGAAGGAGTATCAAATCTAGTTGTAATAGTTACAGATATCTCATCTTTGACCATCCTAGTCCAGGTTCCACTATAGATTGATTTAGTTAAATGTTCTTTAGGTAATACCTCTTTCCCTCTATTTGGAGGTATCATCTTTAATCTCTCAATTGCCAGCTCTGAATGTTTTGTCGCTTTATGATTATATAGATTATCGCTACCTTCGCGCATCATACGTTGATATTCACTTTGAGGAGGGTACCTATATGAATCACATTCTACACCTTCACCTGAACTTAAATATGCTAGATCACTAATTGCATCCCATATTGTAACCTTATAATCAAGTGGTCTTGGCATTGCAATTGCAGATTCTCCTTGTTTACCAATAATCACAGCTCTTCTTCTATTTTGAGGAACACCATAGTCGGCGGCATTGAGTGTGTCTGTTGACAATGTATATCCTAAACCCTCAAATAAATCTATAATTTCTTCCTTAAAGTAACCATTCTCCGCAGTTAAAAGATTCGGTACATTTTCCATTACAAAATATCGTGGACGTACAAAATCAACAACAGCTACAAAGTACTTAAATAAAAAGTTCCGTTCATCGTTGATGGTTTTTCTTTGTCCTTTCTGGGAAAACCCCTGACAGGGAGGGCCTCCAATAATAACATCTACCTTTCTACGATACTCATGAAATATTTTTTCAATGGGTAAATTTGTAATATCCTCAACAATCATTTTTGTATTTGGATGATTTAATTTATATGCTTTAGCTATAGATTCGTCATATTCATTTGCGAGCACAATATTAAAACCGGCCATTTCAAACCCAAGCGAAAGACCACCAACGCCCGCAAACAAATCAATCACTGTTGGCTTCATTCTTTCACCTCTTGAATACGGCGTGTAGCGATTTGAAAATAATCCTCACTTATTTCTACACCTATGAAATTCCTATTATTTAATTTTGCAGCCACACCGGCACTACCGCTACCCATAAAGGGATCAAGAACCGTCTCTCCTTCATTGGTCAGCACTTTAACAAAGAACTCCATCAATTGTACAGGTTTTTGTGTTGGATGTTTACCAAACTTGCGCTCACCGTTTGCTGCAACGCCTGTTTCAATAAAGTCATGTAGCACCTTTCCATCATTATTAAATGTGCCTGTTTTCTTCTTGTAAGTAAAATAAACCCACGCTTCCGTCGAATTAACAAAATGTAGATTCATGTTACGTGGCATAGGATTTAATTTATGCCAAATACCAGTAGTCTTATAATATAGTCCATGTCGTTCTGCTATTTTAATAATACTCTCTACCTTAATAATAGCCATGAATACAATCATAGCTCCACCCTTTTTAAGCACTCGAACGGATTCTTCGAAAAAGTTATCCATTGATTTTTCCCAATCCTCAAAACTTAAATCGTCCCAACCAGCATCACCAAAAAAGTTATCACGCATCTTTTTTAGGTTTGTATCTCTACCTTTCATAAAATTACCTAAGTTATATGGTGGATCAGTTAATATAAGGTCTATAGAACCATTAGCGAGACGCTTCATAGAACGTATACAGTCTTCATTATATAATATAGAATCAGCCATAACTCATTTCCTCTGCTTTAAATTTTGTTGTTGTACTTATGACCGATTGTCGAGCTCAACCTCAACAATCTCACTCAACTGGCAATTTAACTCATTACAAATACGCACCAGTACATCAAGAGAGACGTATTCATTTTTACGCATCTTGGAAAATGTACTAGGGGCAATGCCAGTGGCAAGATGCAAATCCGATACACATAACTCTTCATCTATCAGTCTCTTCCAGAGTTTTTTATAGTTAACTCCCATTTTGCACCCCTCGTTTACATGGTAAAGTCATACGATTATTAATTATATCACACTACTTTCGACTTTTCAATAGTTATTTTGATTTCTCGAATATTTATATGTAAAAGTCAAAATACAGACTTTACCCTCTAAGCCTGTTTTTTATACATCTATCCTATCTCCTCAACCCCAATAAAAAATCTAACCTGTCAACTCAACCCTACACACATTTTTTTACAGTTGACCTATTTCCTCATAAACAAAAACAAGGATTTCCAAGGTTAAAAGGCACTGCCAGACATTTGACAGAAAATCTTTCAACCTTGGAAACCCTTTATTTATCAGTATTTTGAACACTCCTATTTTTCCACCCTTGACATCAATACTACGCACTCAACATGATTCGTCTGCGGAAACATATCTACTGGTTGAACTTCTTTCGTTTCATATCCACCATCTTCTAAAATTCGCAAGTCACGAGCTAATGTAGATGGGTTACAAGAAACATACACAATTCGCTTAGGCTCCATCTCTATCATAGCTTCGAGAAACTCTGATTCGCATCCTTTTCTCGGTGGATCAACAACAATGACATCGGGATTAAGTCCTTCATTTTTCCACTCTGGCATGACCTTTTCCGCTTCTCCTACTATAAATTCAACATTCGTTATACCATTCAACTTAGCATTATTTTTTGCATCATTAATGGCTTCTTGAACGACTTCCACCCCATAAACTTTCTTTGCCTTTTGGGCTAAGAATAAAGAAATCGTTCCAATTCCACAATAGGCATCAATGACCACATCATTTTTATCAATATTGGCCACTTCTAATGCTTTTTCATATAATACCTTTGTTTGATATGGATTCACTTGATAAAAGGACCTTGCTGAAATGGCGAATTTAATATCACCAATGGTGTCATAAATGTATTCCTCTCCCCATATCACTTTCGTCTTTCTACCTAAAATAACATTGGTTCGCCTATCATTAATGTTATGAACGATTGATTTCACATGTGGAAAAGTTTCCGTTAGTTGACGGATGAATTCTTCTTGATGTGGTAGTTTTTTAGTTCGAGTAACTAAAACAATCATTGTTTCATTCGTTTCTCTGCCTGTACGAACCATAATATGTCGTAGGACGCCTCGGTCTGATTTTTCATCATAGGCTTCGATTCCTAATTGATTCGCTATTCTACGTACAGCATGGACCGAACGATCATTTACTTCATCTTGAATAACACATGTTTCCATATCATCGATTATATCGTGACTGCGCATCCGGTAGAATCCAGTTATCAACTCACCATCACGATCCCCAACAGGAATCTGTACTTTATTTCTATAACGCCATGGATCCTTCATACCGATTGTCGGGTGAACGGGTACATGTTCAAGGTGAGCAATTTTCTTCATAACATTTTTTACTTGATTCCGTTTCATTTCAAGTTGCAAATCATAGCTCATATGCTGAAGTTGGCATCCACCACATTGATAAAATACATTACATGGTGGTTCCACTCTATCTTTGCTTTTCTTTGTAACCTCTAATAATTTTCCGTAACCAAAATTTTTATTTACCTTCACTACTTTAACTGTTGCTTCTTCACCTGGTAATCCATAGGGTACAAAAAGCGGATACCCTTCCACTTTCCCAACGCCGTTTCCTTCGTGGGTGAGGTCTTCAAATGTTAAAGTAATTGTTTCATTTTTTTTAACTGGAGCTGTTTGTTTCGCCATTATGCTAATCTTCCTTTTTTCGAACATATAATGGTTCTATCTTATCATATTCTGAACGGGAAAGGCATTTCTCATACTTTCATGTTTTCTGTCTTCGTTTAAGTGTGAAACCCAGTATTTCATACAAAAATCAATAGGCTATTTGTTTGTAAGAAGCTCATCAGTAACTTCAATCGGTATTCATCTACCTGTAAGTGACCGTGTGGCGATTTCTTTGCTGTACTCGGTCGTTCATCTAACCTATGAGTGACCTTTTGACTTTTATTTTCCTGCATTCGGGCACTCATCCAACCTATGACGATAACTTTTCTATATTTGGTCGTTCATCTCTTTGATGCGTTTTAAAAGACTTTCTTACTTAAACAAAAAGAAGGCTGTTTATTCTTCAGCCTTCTCTTCCTCTTTAATAAATTCTTTCGGTACCATAAATTCGATATGTTGTTTTAAGTTAATAAATTCTCCCGGCAAAAGACCGCCATACTCACCGTCTATGTTCAGTTGCATTTTTTCTTGTGGTGTAACAGTAATTCGTTTTGCTTGTTTATAGATGACATTGGGATCATCTAAATGTGCACCACGTATAGCTAGTGTAGCGATACGTAAAAATTCGGCTAAATTCACCTTTTTTAATATAATTAAATCAAAATATCCATCACTTAAATCAGCGCTTGGTGCTAACTTTTCGAAGCCACCTACAGAGTTGGAATTAGATACTAAAAATATCATAATATCTTCATCAATTACGTTTCCATCATATTCTATTTTTACTCTCGCAGGCTTCAGGGAAGGAAGCATCTCGATTCCTTTCACATAATAAGCCAACTGCCCAATAACTGTTTTTAATTTCGCCGGAACATCGTAAGTTAATTCGGTTAATTTACCTCCACCGGCTATGTTTATAAAATAATGTTCATTTACTCTGCCGATGTCTAAAAGTTGTGAGTGCCCTTCGACAATAATATCTACCGCTTTTTTAATATCCCGTGGAATATGCAATGCTCGTGCAAAGTCGTTTGTAGTCCCCGTTGGAATAATGCCCAGCTTTGGACGATGATTTTGTTCAGCTACCCCATGAATAACTTCATTGATGGTTCCATCTCCACCTGCAGCTATAACTAAATCAAAACTCCTCGAAAGTGCATATTTTGCTGCCTCTTCAGCATCTCCTTCTTCGCCAGTAGTTGCATGAGCAGATGTTTCATAACCAGCTAATTCCAATCTTTGCAATACGTAAGGTAATTCCTTTTTAAATATTTCACGACCTGATGTCGGATTATAAATGATTCTAGCCCTTTTCATTTTACTTCCTCCCTCCTGCAACATTTGCTTCTTGTTAATTTATAAAGAAGACTTCCACAGTGGGGATTTTCCTTCATCCCCCATTGATGGTTAGTCGCATTTATCGGACCTTTATGGGCAGTTAATCTTCCACCTATCTTCTTTGTTTTGTGGTGGGGGTCTTACTGCCCATTTAGGTCGGATAAATTGTTTACTTTGTACAGTAAGGCAAAAAAGCTGTCCTTTGTATTTAGTTAATCACTTCGTTTATTTGTTTTGTATAGGGCTTTACAATTCGCAATAATTAGTTTACCCATTCTATCATAGTCTCAAAAAAACTATTTGGCAAATAAGAGAGTACAAGCTTTCTTATTTGGCTTAACAAACTTGGCATTGGCTAAACTCTTTTAGTAAATGGGAAAGGTCTATACTTTCCCGGCTACTAAAAAAGTTTAGACTACGATTTAATTAAAATCGTAGTCTAATCCATTACTTTCATTTAACGTTTTTCAATTTCTTCTTTAAGGATTTTGTTCGCCATTGGCGGGTTAGCTTGCCCTTTTGATGCTTTCATAATTTGTCCAACTAAGAAGCCAAGCGCTTTTCCTTTACCCGCTTTAAAGTCTATAATAGATTGTTCGTTTTCATCCAAGACTTTGTTTACAATTTCTTTTAATTGTTCAGGGTCAGAAATTTGTACAAGTCCTTTTTCCTTAACAATCTTCTCAGGATCTCCGCCTTTTTCAACAAGCTCAGAGAATACCTTCTTCGCGATCTTAGAAGAAATTGTTCCATCTTCAATTAGCTTAATCATAGATGCTAATGCTTCAGGAGTAATCGCTAAATCATGAAGTTCTTTTAAATGTTTATTCATGTAAGCAGAAACTTCACCCATTAACCAGTTAGATGCTTGTTTAACATCTGCGCCATGGCCAACTGCTTCTTCAAAGAAGTCTGCCATTTCTTTGGAACTTGTTAATACATTCGCATCGTATTCCGATAAACCAAGCTCCTTCACATATCGCTCACGGCGCGCATCTGGAAGTTCTGGGATTTCTGCACGAATACGTTCTTTCCACTCTTCATCAATATAAAGTGGAATTAAATCCGGTTCTGGGAAGTAACGGTAATCATCAGAACCTTCTTTAACCCGCATTAAAATTGTCTCTTTTGTTTTCTCATCGTAACGACGGGTTTCTTGAAGAATTTCTCCACCTGATAATAGAACTTTTTCTTGACGTTTTTCTTCATACTCAAGTCCTTTTTGTACAAAGTTAAAGGAGTTTAAATTCTTTAATTCTGTTTTTGTACCAAATTCTTCTTGACCAATTGGACGTAAAGAAATGTTCGCATCACATCGTAGGGAACCTTCCTGCATTTTCACATCAGATACACCTGTGTACTGAATAATGTTTTTCAGTTTTTCTAAATATGCATAAGCTTCTTCTGGAGTGCGCATATCGGGTTCAGAAACAATTTCGATTAATGGTGTTCCTTGACGGTTAAAGTCAACATAAGAATATCCGTCATCACCGTGAGTTAATTTACCAGCATCCTCTTCTAAGTGAAGACGAGTAATACCGATTTTTTTCTTCTTGCCATTTACTTCAATTTCAATCCAACCATGTTCCCCAATCGGTTGATCAAATTGGGAGATTTGGTAAGCTTTCGGATTATCTGGATAGAAATAGTTTTTACGGTCAAACTTCGTATCTGTTGCAATTTCACAGTTTAAAGCCATCGCAGCTTTCATAGCGAAGTTTACTGCTTCTTCATTTAAAACTGGAAGTGTTCCAGGATAACCTAATTCAATTGGGCTTACATTTGTATTTGGTTCAGAGCCAAATGCATTCACACTTGGGCTAAATATCTTAGATTTTGTTTTTAATTCTACGTGTACTTCTAGACCTATAATTGTTTCAAAATTCATTAGTTACTACCCCCTAGTTGAGGTCGTTTTGTATGAAAATCTGTTGCTTGTTCAAAAGCATGTGCAGTACGATATACAGTGCTTTCATCGAAATGTTTTCCAATAACTTGTAAACCAATTGGTAAACCTTCGTTTGAGAATCCACATGGAATAGAGATCCCTGGGACACCAGCTAAGTTTACTGGAATGGTTAAAATATCATTTGCATACATGGTTAATGGATCATCAATTTTTTCTCCAACTTTAAATGCTGGCGTTGGAGTTGTTGGTCCAATAACAACATCGTATTCTTCAAAGATTTTATCGAAGTCATTCTTAATTAATGTACGAACTTTTTGTGCCTTTTTATAGTAAGCATCATAGTAGCCGGAACTTAAAGCAAATGTTCCAAGCATGATACGACGTTTAACTTCTTGTCCAAATCCTTCACTACGAGAATTCTTGAACATATCAATCATGTTATCTGCGTTTTCTGTACGTACACCATAGCGAACCCCATCAAAGCGCGCAAGGTTAGCAGATGCTTCAGATGAAGATAGGATATAATAGGTTGCTACTGCATATTTAGAATGTGGTAGAGAAACCTCTTCCCATGTTGCACCAAGTGACTCATATACGTTTAATGCATTCATCACCGCTTCTTTAACTTCAGGGTTTACCCCTTCTGCTAAATATTCTTTCGGTACTGCAATTTTAAGTCCTTTTACATCATTTGTTAAAGCATCTGTATACTTAGGCACGTCCACATTTGCGCTAGTTGCATCCATCTTGTCATGTCCAGCAATTACTTCCAATACACGTGCATTGTCTTCAACGCTGCGTGTAATTGGTCCAATTTGATCAAGGGAAGAAGCAAATGCTACTAAACCAAAACGAGATACACGACCATATGTAGGTTTCATTCCTACCACACCACAAAATGCTGCAGGTTGGCGAATAGAACCACCAGTATCAGATCCTAAAGAGTATAATACTTCTCCTGCTGCTACCGCTGCTGCAGATCCACCACTAGATCCACCCGGAACATGATCTGTATTCCATGGGTTTCTGGTTGGAGTATAGCTTGAGTTTTCATTAGATGAACCCATCGCAAATTCATCCATGTTTAATTTACCAATTGTAATTGGTTTTTCATTCGCTAATTTTTGAATAACGGTTGCATCATATAGTGGATCATGGAAGTTATCTAAAAATTGACTTGCACAAGTAGTACGAAGGCCTTTCGTCACAATATTATCTTTAATACCTTGAGGCATGCCAAAAAGACTTGCAGAAGTATCTGGAGACTCATCTAGTTCCTTCGCTTGTCTTCTTGCATTTTCTTCATCTAATGTTAAAAAAGCATGAACTTCACCGTCTACTTCTTTAATACGTTTGTAAGATTCTTCAACTAAATCTTGAACGGTGATTTCTTTATTATGTAATTTCCCTTCCAATTCTTTAATGGAATGGTCAAATAATGACATATCCTTCTCTCCTCCTTAATCTAGTACACTTGGCATTCGCTAAATGTAAGTAAATGCCTTTGTTGCACGAATGTAAACTTTTGCACTTTCTACTCTGTCAAAATGGATGGTACGCGGAATTGACCATCTTTTTTGTCCGGAGCATTCTTCAAAGCTTCCTCTTGCGTAATCCATTGTCTTGCTTCATCTTTACGCATCACATTCTTCATTTCTAATACATGGGTAGTAGGTTCTACGTTTTCTGTATCAAGTTCATTTAATTGTTCTGCATAATCAATAATAGCACCTAGGTCTTTTGTTAACTGTTCGACTTCTTCTTCCGTAACAGCAAGTCTTGCTAGATGAGCAACGTGTTTTACTTGTTCTTTTGATATGTCTGCCATGGTTCAACCTCCAAACCGTATTTTCGCTATATAAGGTTGTTCAAAAAGCCCGGTGAAAATGACACTTCCGTTTCTAGTTGGCTCGCTTTTCATCCTTATTTTTGAACACTCACTATATACATCTCAATATAACCATAATTTATTATTATAACACTATGATAATAGCAGAGATAGCCGTATCTAGGCAAATTTTGTAGAAAAAAATGTTGTACAAAATAAAATGCCGGAAAAGTAAATACTAATCCGGCTCTGTCTTCTTAAAATTAAAGCGTAAAAAATATGAAGATATTAAAAATTAGATAGGAAGTTTCCAATAAAGAAAATCCCTGGCTCCACTTCGATTGCTAAGTCATTTGGTAAAACCGAAAAAGCAACCCCAGTGGCTAGTAGAGCACCAAGACCTATAATCATCAATGCTTTTTTCATTTACATAGCCCCCCTTTTTTATATATTAGCAATTTGCCTATAGGCAAAATTGACTACCTTATAATACTTAGCCGCATCCTTGTATCGTTGCCGTTTTTCAAAGAAATCTGCAAGTAGACTACTAAATATAATAATATTTGCGTAGTCTTTTGTTTTCCTTAAGTAAGGTAAGAGCTCGTTAACCATTACATTTTCAAATTTATCCCATTCTTCAGTTAAAAGATAGTGATAAATATGAATCGTATAGTGGCACAACCTATGTGTTTCGTCTTTTAACTCATTCATTAATTCAAAGGCAGCATGTATGGTTTCTTTTGCCTCTTCATATCTTCCGGCTTGATAATACTCACTTACGGATGATGCTAAAGTAGTTAACCTGTTAGTCGGTAAAACTTGTTCATCATTCAATACTTCTAGATAATGTTTAATTGCTTCCTCTGAATCCCCTTTTACAGAGTATAAATGACCAAGATTTTGGTTTGTCAGTTGGATAATAGCTTTGTTATTGTTCAATTTACCTAAATGTAATGCTAGATTATAATTTTTTATAGCTTTATCATACATCCTAATTCTTCTGTATGATATACCTAAAATATTATGACATTGGGCACAGCGAACAAAGTCATATTGTTTCATATAAACTTCTAATGCCTGATTCGCATAATCAATAGATTCCAATGTATTTCTTAGCTTACTATGCGTAACCGCTAAAAGATAGTAAACATCTGCTACCTCGTGTTCTTCTAAATTTAAAAACTTAAACAATGTTTCTGCCTTGTTGTACATATCTAAGGCAATACTATTATCCTCTATGATAGAATAATAGTTTCCTCTATACTTACACCAATAGAACTTATGTATATCATCAAAATCATCGCTCATTTCAGTGAGCTCGTTTATTTTATTATAAGCTTTGGATGTCTCTCCAATCAAGAGGTAATACCTGATTTTATGTAATTCAAATAGGAGTAGACTATCCGATATATTAGTATCCATTAATTCTTGTAGTTCTTTATATGTAGCAATAATATCCTCTTTATCATTCACTTCGAAGAGCATGCTAAACCATTGATCACATTTTCTCCTAATCATTGGCTCTTTACTCTTGTCTACGTTGATACCAAGCTTATTACAAAGTAACTGAATAATTTCAGGACTTGCTTGGGTTTTTAGATTTTCAATTTTGGACAAGTAGGATACAGAAACGATACCATCAGCTAATTCCCCTAGTGTCATTCCTTTCTTAGTGCGTTGCAATTTAATAAAAGATCCAATCTCTATCAAAATACCCATCCTATCCTATTAAGTATGAAGTTTTAATGATATGTATTCGTTTTACATTATAACATAGGTACTATAGTTTTATATTAGAAAAATTATAGCTAGATTCCTTAATTAACAATAGATTCTTGTGAGCCTTCCCAAAATAAAAAAATCATCACCCATTTTTTAGGTGATGATTTTTAATCAATTATAAATATGAAATTCTGGTTTTTCCTTTCCTGCTTCTCGATAGATTAAACTCTCTGCACCAGCACTTGAGGTAACCTGAACTTCTAAATCATAGTTCTTTGGAAACATGTCTTGAATAAGTCCGTATGCATATTGAGTAAATCCTATTATTTCCCCTTTACCATAAAACTCAAGTGGTATTTCGATTGTAAGCTTTTGTAAATCATCGTTAATGTAAAAGCCTTTTCCAATATAACCGACATAATTAGGGAAGAATTGTGATATTTCATTTCCAAAACTATTAATTATTTCATTGTCGTCTGTATAATCCTTTTTCGCCTCTTCTGATGGGAAAAGAACATTTTTTTCATTTATTTTATCCCATTTATCTATTTTGTTTTGTCCAGCAGGAACGACTGTTTTGGAGACGAAATTTCCTGGTACAGGGGAATCTATTTCCGCTTCCCTAAACAAAGCAATCATAATCGGTACATCCGGAAAGTTTTCCATACCCTTTAATTCGTCTACCACCTTTTGTGCCACTTCTTGGCCTTTTTCTATCATATCTTTCATAGGAATTTTTTTGTATTGATATGGTCCACCAACTTCTGTTTGGAATCGATAAACGGATTTTAATGCAATTCCTATAGAAACTCCAGCTAACTCAACCGTGTTTTCCTTTTCGTTTCTTTTCATATAATTTTGCTCTAATATATGTGTTAAGTAACGAGGATTCTTTTTGTAAACTTCAGCTTTTTCTTCTTTATCCAATCCTTTGATTTTTTCCTCGTTTACCTTTGGATTTAATTCATCAATCAAAGAAAAGAGAAGTTCATTTGAAAAATATTGCCCTTCTTGATAAAACAGCTCACTCGGGTCAAAGATTTCCTTAGATTGGCGCATGAGTCCTTCTTCCAGTTCATCAATATCCACTCGGTTTCCCATTTGGTTCGTAATGACCCCTCTCGCCTCACTTGTCTGAAACGGAAGAATAATACGGTACGTTTCATCGGTCAATTGATAGCTTGGAACAATGGACGTTTGTTGTTCTTTATTTTCGTTTTCTTGCACTACTTCCTCTTGATCATTATTTTTCGGTGAACAGCTCGCAAGTAGTAGGAGTGCGATAATTAATATGGTACTTATTCTTTTCATTATGAATTACTCCCTAATGCTTCTTTTAATTGTTCTTCATTCCAAATCGTAATTCCAAGTTTTTGGGCTTTATCATATTTAGACCCAGCGTCCTCACCAGCGATAACGATATCGGTTTTCTTACTGACGCTTCCAGTAACAGAACCACCCAAAGCCTCAATTAATTCTTTGGCTTCGTTACGGGTATAGTATTCCATCTTACCGGTTAAAACAATTGTCTTTCCAGCGAAGATACTTACTTCATTTCCTGTTTCAACTTTCTTAGGGCCTTTATATTCCATATGGACTCCTAAGTCTTTTAAATCCATTAATAACTTTTGGACATGTTCTTCCTGGAAATACTGAACAACGGCATCTGCCATCTTTTCTCCAATTTCATCTATTGCCACGAGATCCTCATAGGTTGCTTGCTCTAATTTTTCCATGGTTTCAAATTCCATTGCGAGTGTTTTGGCAGCTTTGGCACCGATAAAACGAATTCCTAATCCAAATATCAATCGTTCCAACGAATTCTCTTTGGATGCTTCTATTGCATGTAGAAGGTTTTGAACGGACTTTTCACCCATTCTTTCTAACTTCAACAATTGTTCACGGTCTAGACGGTACAAATCAGCAAACGTCTGAATGAGTCCGTGTTGAAATAGCTGGATGATTACTCTTTCGCCTAATCCATCAATATTCATGGCGTTACGTGATACAAAATGAATTAATCCTTCTGTCAATTGGGCAGGACAACTAGGATTGATGCAGCGCAGGGCCACTTCACCTTCTAGTCTTACGAGTTCACTCCCACACGCAGGACATTCTTTAGGCATATGAAACTCTGTTGCATCAGCCGAACGTTTCTCCTCCACGACACGGACAACCTTTGGTATAATGTCTCCTGCCTTTTTAATAACAACCATGTCGCCAATTCGGATATCTTGCTCACGAATTAAGTCTTCATTATGTAAAGAAGCACGTTGTACGGTTGATCCAGCTATTCGAACTGGCTCTAAAATAGCAGTAGGTGTAATGACTCCAGTTCGACCAACACTTAGTTCAATATCAATTAGTTTTGTCATTACTTCTTCAGCAGGAAATTTATAGGCAATAGCCCATCTTGGACTTTTCGCTGTGTATCCTAATTCCTCTTGTTGTTCCAAATTATCCACTTTGATTACAATTCCATCAATTTCATAGTCGAGGTTAGGACGCTCTTTCGTCCAATACTCTACAAATTCCATTACTTCTTCAATTGATGAGCATTTTCTCCACTCTGGATTCGTTTTAAAACCGAGTTCTTTTAGTTTCTCTAACCGACCGCTATGTGTGGTAATATCATTGTTTTCCCACTCTCCAACTGCATAAAGGAAGATATCAAGATGACGTTTAGCTGCTATTTTAGGATCTAATTGGCGTAGGGACCCGGCCGCAGCATTTCGTGGATTTGCAAATGGTTCTTCCTCATTTTCTGTTCGTAGTTCATTTAATTTCAAAAATGAACGATGGGGCATAAAAGCTTCACCACGTACTTCTAACGTTTCTGGTTCTTTCAATGTTAATGGGATACTACGGATTGTTTTTAAATTATTCGAGATATCTTCTCCAATCGTTCCATCTCCGCGCGTTGCACCACGAACAAACTTACCATTTTCATAAGTAAGAGAAACTGCAAGCCCATCAATTTTTAATTCACAAACGAAAGAGACTTCTCCATCTACTCCTAGACTAGCGCGTCTTGCAAAGTCTCTTAAATCTTGTTCATTGAAGGCATTTCCTAAGCTGAGCATTGGAACACGATGCTCCACTTTAACAAATCCCTCCAGAGGTTCTCCACCAACACGCTGGGTTGGGGAGTCCTCTGTAATCAAATGAGGGAATTGCTCTTCTAACTTTTGTAGTTCTCTTAGCTTCTCATCATATTCTGAATCAGGTACAGTTGGCTGATCTAACACATAATATTCGTACCCATATTGATTCAGCAATTCTTTAAGTTCCTCTATTTTCTTTTGTGCTTGCTTTTCATCCATAAAGAAGCACACCTCCTACTGTTTTGTAATCGGAGCAAATTTTGCTAATAACCGTTTAATTCCGGTTGGGGCTGGAAATGCAATATCTAATTCTGTGGAATCCCCTTGTCCTTGTACTTTTACTACGGTACCTATCCCCCATTTTTTGTGTGTCACTTTATCTCCTGATGCCCACTCCTCATTTTCAGCTCCAGTTGTTTTCTGCATACGTACTGCTTGTCGCTTAGGTGCTGGGGTGTCTTTTCTCTGTCCAAATGAAGAAGAACCATAGGTGAATGAGTTCAGTTGTTCCAAACCGTCTAATAGATCTTTGGGAATCTCGTTAATAAAACGACTAACTGGATTCATACTTGTTCTACCAAATAAGGTCCGCATCTTGGCATGTGTAAGGAAAAGGATTTTCTCTGCTCGAGTTATTCCTACATAAGCCAGTCTTCTCTCTTCTTCCATTTCCTCTTGATCCATAATCGAACGACTATGTGGGAAAATCCCTTCTTCCAAACCAATGAGGAACACAACAGGAAACTCAAGCCCCTTTGCAGCGTGCAATGTCATCATGGTAACTTTTTCTTCATTATCTGGATCTTCCTCATCCACTTTATCGATATCCGCAATAAGCGCTAAATCAGTAAGAAAGGCAACTAATGTCTTATCTTCAGCACTAGCTTCAAAGTCTTTCGTTACCGTCATAAACTCTTCTAAGTTCTCTAAACGTGACTGAGATTCAAGTGTATTTTCATTTTTAAGCATCTTCTCATAGCCTGTCCGTTGCAATATTTGTTCAACCATATCCGTAGCTGTTAAAAATTCTTGTTGTTGAGATAATGTTTCAATCAACTGGCCAAATTCAACTAATGCATTTGCCGCCTTCTTAGATACACCAGTAAAATCAACTTCCTTTACTACTTGGAAGAAAGAAAGATCGTTTACCATTGCATAAGCTCGTAGTTTTTCAATAGAGGTTTTCCCTATTCCACGTTTTGGCTCATTCACGACACGTTCAAAACTTATATCATCATCTGGGTTTGTAATTAGGCGTAAGTAAGCAAGCATGTCCTTAATTTCTTTTCGATCATAGAACTTTGTGCCACCAACCATTTGATAAGCAATTCCTGATTTTACAAACGTATCCTCAATGGCACGGGATTGTGCATTCGTACGGTATAAAATCGCAATATCACTTGGAGAATACCCTTCTTTTGTTAATTCTTGTATTTTATTTGTGATAAATAATGCTTCATCTTGCTCTGTTGAACCTTGATAATAATTGATTTTTTGTCCATCTGGGTTTTCTGTCCAAAGATTTTTTGGTTTACGTCCAGGGTTGTTGGCTATCACTGTATTAGCTGCTTGTAGAATGGATTTTGTTGAACGATAATTTTGTTCTAGAAATACCGTTTTTGCTGTTGGATAATCTTTTTCAAATGATAAGATATTCGTAATATCTGCTCCACGCCAACGATAGATGGACTGATCTGAATCCCCTACTACACATAAATTTTGAAAACGACTCGCTAATTGTTTTACTAAGAAGTATTGCGCATGGTTCGTATCTTGATACTCATCCACATGGATATATTGAAAACGGCGTTGATAAAATTCTAGCACTTCAGGTACACGCTTGAATAATTGAATTGTCAACATAATTAAATCATCGAAATCAAGTGACTGGTTTTTTTGAAGCATTTTTTGATAGCCTTCATAGACTTGAGCCACTTGCCTGTCATAGAAATTCCCAGCATTCTTACTAAATTGTTCATGGGTAATTAATTCGTTCTTTGCAGCACTAATTTGCCCAATCATAGCACGTGGGTCAAATTTTTTCGGATCGATGTTTTTATTTTTTAAAACCTGTTTCACAACAGATAATTGGTCACTACTGTCTAGAATGGTGAAATTTCTATTATAACCAATCCGATCGATGTCTCTTCGTAAAATACGAACACACATGGAGTGGAATGTAGAAACCCACATATACTCACTGTCAGGCCCAACTAATCTGCGGACACGTTCTTTCATCTCTCTTGCTGCTTTATTCGTAAACGTAATTGCCAAAATATTGCGTGGTGCCACACCTTTTTCACCAATTAAATAAGCAATTCGATGTGTTAATACTCTTGTTTTCCCTGATCCAGCACCAGCCATAATCAATAACGGGCCTTCTATTGTCTTTACCGCTTCTCGTTGTTCTTTATTTAATCCTTTCAATAAGTCATCCATCGTCTGACTCATTTTTACACCTCCATCATATTAAGGCTTTACCGCTCGTACCGTTTCCAGTGCCTTATCAAAATCGGTATAGATACTATTACCAACAATAATAACATCCGCATACTGCTTCATTTCTTTTGCTTGGTGGGCATTCTCAATTCCACCCCCATAAAAGAGCAATGTATCGTTTAATTGATGGCTTACTTGTTTAACAAGTTCTGCATCCCCATATATCCCACTGTATTCCAAGTAAAATATAGGTAAGTGAAAAACTTCCTCCGCCATATATGCGTATACTAACGTATCTTCTGCATCTGGAAGTGTACTGTTCGTATATTGAAAAACCTTTGCTTCTTCATTCAAAATACAATATCCCTCAAAAACGGGTTGGACATAATCCATGTAGTCCATATGTTGTTTGATTCCTTGATGATGCATGTCCATCATCCATTTCTTTTCTTTGGAATTGAGTACCATCGGAATGAAGTAATCATCAAAACCGGTTGTAATGGCGTCCATCCTGGATATTTCCAGTATTTTATGGACGGAATAATGACTGAGTCGATTGGATAAGTCTTCTACTCCTCGATAAGTAATGTCATCTGTTCCACCAACCATGATGGCATCTGTACCTGATGTACAGAGGATATCCAATTGTTCATCCGAAATTTCCTTCGCAGGATCCAGCTTAAAAATATGCTTCCATTCGTTCATTTTTGTCTTCAAAAAGGATATCCCTCCATCTTTCAAATTACATTAATCCATTATACCAAAAATCGTAGGTAGTATTTAGAGTTATGTGGTGGAAATTTTTGAAGTGTATGTGAAAAGGCTATTATCCTGTCTGTGGTAGGGGTTTTCATGGACAAAGTCTTCTGCTTTTTTCTTGCAGATGGCCTTGTCTGTGGGGAACACGGACAAAATCTCATACTTTTTTCTTGCAAATGGCCGTGAGAGTGGGGATCACGGACAAAGTCTTCTGCTTTTTTCTTGCAAATGGTCGTGACGGCAGGGGTCACGGACAAAGTCTCCTGCTTTTTCCTTGCAAATGGCCGTGAGAGTGGGGATCACGGACAAAGTCTTCTGCTTTTTTCTTGCAAATGGCCGTGACAATGGGTATCACGGACAAAACCCCCTGTTTTTTCCTTGCAAATGGCCGTGAGGGGGCGACCTTTCTTGATTAACTACAGACAACTATGAGGATACTAAACCGTAATACTGTTTTTCTCGGTAGCCTTCGAACTATAAGAGCAGCAACCAATAAAAAACGCAGTGGATTCTGAATATCACTGCGTTTCTGCTTGCGTATAAGTGGTTTGTACCATTAAAAAATCCACTACCTTTTTGGCAGTGGATCATTTTTCTTCTAATACTCGATCAAGTACCATTTTGTATCCTTCGCTTCCGTAGTTGATGCAGCGGCGGACACGGGAAATGGTGGCGGTGGAGGCTTTTGTTTCTTGTTCGATATTATTGTATGTACTTCCTTCCATTAGCATTTTTGCAACTTGTAAACGTTGGGATAATGCATGAATTTCGGACATGGTAGCAATATCATCAAAGAAACGATAGCATTCTTCTCTATCCTTTAAAGAGAGAATTGCATCAAATAATTGATCAAGTTGCTCTCCTCTTAGCTTATCTATTTGCACGGTATATCCTCCTGACCTTCTACTTATTACTTTAAGAAGTTGTTCAAAAAGTCCGGTAAAAATGACACTTTGACGTTTCTAGTTGGCTTGCTTTTCCGCTCCTCATGTATCTTTAGGATGTACACTCCAGTGCTCCAAAGCTACACCGCCTCGAACTACCGACGCACAAGACGTGCTAGTGTCAGCGTTGCAAGAAATCTTTACGGTGGGACGAGTAATCGGAGTCCTAGGACGTTGCGACTTTAGCCGACTCGGTCCTTTTTATCCTCCTTTTTTGAACACTCACTTTAACTCTATTCGTTGGAAATTTTCACTGCTTGGTCTAACCCAGGATTTGTTGGGATAACGTTGATCCATGTCTGACCAGGTATAAACCCAATCTCTTGGCCGTCTTTTATAGGTATTATTCTACCATCATGATTCTCCCAATTCACTTTATTTATAAGTCCTTTTTGCAGTAGGTAAGCATTTCCTCCTGATTCTAAATCAATCTCCCTACGTCCAGCATCGTCAATTACTTGATGACTTGTCTCTACAATTAGTACATTTTCGACTTCGATTGGCACTTCTGTATGTAGTTCAACTGTCTTCTCTCCGCCACTCGATCTTGTATAACTTCCTGAATCTTGATCATAGTCATACTGAACATTTGCGAATGAATAAGAATCCGAATAAATCACCTCAATATGACGTGCCTCTTCTCCAGCTAATGTTTCAATCTCATCCGCTGATAGAAATGGCAAGGCTTCATATTCCGCTGTTATATCATAACCTTTATCTTTAGCCACGTCATAGGCTGCTCCTAACTGCAGGTATGAATTATGCGGGGCTTCTCTAAATGACTCTCTTTTAAATAAATAGCCATCATTATCATAGGTAGATCCGTTTAAGAAGTCAGTGCCACTATTAACAATCATTTCATCAACAAAATCTGCCGCTCCGTGATAAACATATAGAGCATGATAGCCATTTGCTAATTTAAAATAATATTCTCTAGCACTTCTTACTGGTCCAACGACTTCTGGTAAATTGCTATGATATAACGCTAAAAATCTTGTGATATTTCCTTCCGCTAGTATCTCAAAAACAATATCCGCCTGAGATAAACCTGTCTGCGGTCTAGCTTTTGGATGATTATTAACCATTACACTAATCATTCGGTTATCTATCGGTTCATTTGTACCAATACCTGTAAAAGGATATATATTTTTGAAACTTCCATCTTCTACTGCATTTTCCGTCTCTTCTTTATCATTGGAACATCCAACTAGAACAAGAAGCATCACGAAAAATAATAGGATCGGTTTCCTCATTTGCCCAACACCCTTTGTAAGATTACCCATTGCTTATTTTTGCAACTGAGAAAGATTAAAACTTTTGACTTAAGTTAGACCACGTCCAGCTCTAGCAAAGGTTTTCGGTGGAGCGAGTAATCGGATCCCCAAATTCCGCACTCACGATTGATGAAAACAGAGGCTTAGTTGCACTTATACCATTGTGGTGAAAGTCAACAAAAGCTTGTACATCACTAAACGGTCGCTTAAGCCTTCTCTCTAACTATTATATGTTAACACATTGTAGCAGGGAAGAGTATTTCATTTTTCTTAATATCTACAATTCCTTGTTGTGTAATTCGAATATATGGCAAATGTGTAGAGGATAAGAAAAGGATGTTATAGATTGGATCGTCAAATTTATAACCAAATTCTTTAAGATAGTTCTTTAATTCTCTTTCCTTCTCCATTATAACATCCATTGATTCCGTAGACATGATACCACCTAGCGTTAGGGAAAGGTCGGTCAGTATTTCTCCTTTATGAACAAGGACAATTCCTCCACCAATTTCTTTTAACCTCTTCCATGCAAGTAAAATATCCTTTTTACTTTTTCCAATAAAGATTAAATCTCCGGATGAAGTAAACGAACTAGCAATAGCTCCAAGTTGATTCGTGAATCCTTTAATCGTTGTGTTAACTCTCCATTTACCATTTTTATCGATTAATATAAGAAATGCATCATTTTTATTTTCAGGAAGTTCTTCTAGTGTAATATCAACATTAATGCTATACGGTTTAACAATAACATTATTGACCATTTCTAATCCCATTGGCATGGAAAATTGTAAATCCTTTTCTCCAAGTTCCCAATCGAAGTTTAATGGAGCAACCCCATATTTTTCCCAGTTAATCTTATTAGGAAGCTCTTGTTTCGTATTGTCTTTTATAATCCATTGTCCTTTTGCTAGAACACTTATAGGTTGAGGATTTTCTTTGCTTTCTAATATATTAATATGTGCAATTCGACCAGGCGCAATACTACCATGCGTCTCACTCAACTGAAAATGTCTGGCAACATTATAGCTACCCATCCGATATGCTTCTTCAATAGGGATTCCATTTTGAATAGCAATATCAATACAAACGTTGATAAATCCCTTTTCCGAGAACAAAGGTGTAGGTCCATCTGTTGTAAATGTTAGGTTATCAAAATTAGAAAGTCCTAGACTTAATATCTCTTTTACTAGGAGGGATAAATCAGGACGAATAGAAGAGTTCCTTAAAGATACATGATAACCCAAACGGAGCCTTCTTAATACTTCTTCACCAGTGATTGGTTCATGATCAGCAGAAATTCCAAGTAATTTCATCTTTGTTAACGTCTTTTCTGATGCACCAGGAAGATGTCCTTCTACCGGCTTTCTTTGTCTTTTTGTTTCTTGAATCCAATATAGTAATCTATCATTTCCATCTAACAGGCTTGGCCAAGAAGTTAACTCTCCACCTTGTACAACGGAAGGATGAGAAATCCATGATAACATGTCTTCCGTATTAAAGATTTCTTCTTCATCTTGTACCGAAGTTTGTGGATCAAATCGAGACCACCAATACATGGAAACTGGCAAGTGATCAAAGTCGTTTAATAGAGAAAACGCTTTCTTTTTGTCTAATAAAAAATGCCACATAAGGTTATCATTCATCATAGTGGTGGTTCCGTATCTGGCAGCATGTTTTGCTAATTCTTCTGGGTTTGATAATACAAAAGGATGGGAATGTGGCTCCATATAACCAGGAACTAGATATTTCCCTTCACAATCTACAACTTCCGTTTGATCTAGTTTGTCAGGCATATTGTCCCCAACATAAACAATCCGATCATGATATATCCATATATTCGCTTTTATCCATTGTTTTACGAAAACATTTAAATAATTACTATTTTTAAGTACAAGCGTAGGAGCTTCTAGACCATCTATTACTTTTACATGTTGTCTAAGCTCGCGGCTTCTCCAATTATTTTCATTTGTATGCATCGGCAAGCTCTCCAATAATTTATGATTACTCCTATTCTACCATACTATTATTCTTTCTTGTAGGGATGTTTGCTTAATACTTATTGACAAATTTCGCATGTGTTGTTACAAGTTTGCCTAGTAGATTCCATAATTACTGATTTCTTCTACTTGGATGCTGATATATCCTACTCAAGTACTGATATATCTTCCTTGAGTGCTGATATCCTCTCCTCAAGTACTGATATATCCTACCCGTGTGCTGATATCCCCTCAAGTACTGATATCTCACCCTTGAGTGCTGATATATCCTACTCGTGTGCCGATATCTCCTCCTTGGGTACTGATATATCCTACTCGTGTGCCGATATCTCCTCCTTGGGTACTGATATATCCTACTCGAGTACCGATATATCCTACCCAAGTACTGATATCTCCCCTCTGAGTACTGATATCCACTCTACGATGACTGATTTACTAGAAGATTAAATAAAAAAACCCCCTCATGGGTAACTAGATTTAAAATCTTGTTACCCATGGGGAGGCATTTCACTAACTCCTTTTGCCTTTTCGTTTATTTCATACCAATATCTCTACGATAATAGTAATTATCATTATTCATAGATTCTAAAACCTGGTACACCTTTTGATGCGCTTCTTGTAGATTAGCTGCTTTTGCGCCAACTAGGAGAACACGACCTCCATCGGATACAAGTGTATCCCCTTCGTATTTTGTTCCAGCATGGATAATATACGTATCTTCTATTTCCGGAAACGTTGGAATTACTGTTCCTTTTTTGTAAGGCCCTGGATAACCTGCAGATGCAAGAACAGTTCCTAGACACGTTACATCTTCCCATTCCAATTTAGGATCCTTTCCATCTAGGATATCCGTGAATACTTGAACTAGATCATTTTTTAACAATGGTAAAACGACTTGGGTTTCAGGGTCACCAAATCTAGTATTGAATTCAATGACTTTTGGACCTAGTTCCGTCATGATTAAACCGCCGTAAAGAATTCCGGTAAATGGTCTTCCTTCTGACATTAGACCATCTGCAGCTTTTTGGAGAACATTTTCTACAGAATACGCGATATGTTCTTCCGTAACATCCGGAACTGGAGCAAAGGAACCCATCCCGCCAGTATTGGGACCTTCATCATGATCGTACGCTCTCTTATGATCTCGAGCTGGAACCATTGGATATACATGGTGTTCATGAACAAATGCCATTAATGAGAATTCACGGCCGTCCAAGAATTCTTCAATAACGACTTTGGAACCTGCTTCAGAAAAGGTTTTGGAAACTAGCATATCTTCTACAGCTTTTAAAGCTTGCTCCATTGTTTCAGCAACAACGACACCTTTCCCAGCTGCTAGACCATCCGCTTTAATAACAATTGGTGCACCCTTTTCTTCAATATATGCTTTTGCCTTTTCCACATCTGTAAACGTTTCGTATTCTGCTGTTGGTATACTGTATTTTTTCATAAACGCTTTTGCAAAACTTTTACTTCCTTCTAGTAAAGCCGCTTCTTTGGTTGGGGCAAATACTTTTAAACCTTCTTGTTGGAATCGGTTCGCAATTCCTTCGTTTAATGGTGCTTCTGGTCCAACAATTGTTAAGTCAATTGCAGCTTCTTTTGCAAAAGAAACAAGATCATCTATATCCATTTCATCAATTGGGATACATGTAGCTTGTTCTTTCATTCCGCCGTTACCGGGAGCAACGTAAAGTTTCGTAACTTTACTGCTTTTGGCAAGTTCAAGTGCCACACTATGCTCACGGCCACCTCTTCCTACTACTAAGACGTTCATTCCAAGGTCCTCCACTCTTAATGTTTAAAATGACGCATTCCCGTATAAACCATTGCAATTCCATGTTCATCACAAACATCGATAGAATCCTGGTCACGGATGGAACCGCCTGGTTGGATAATTGCTGTTACACCAGCTTTTACAGCTTCTTCAACTGTGTCTGGCATTGGGAAAAATGCATCCGATGACATGACAGAGCCTTTTGTTTTTCCACCAGCTTGTTCGATTGCGATTTTTGCAGATCCGACACGATTCATTTGCCCAGCGCCAATGCCAACGGTTTGGCCGTTCTTAGCTAGAACAATTGCATTTGATTTCACATGTTTTACCGCTTTCCAAGCAAATAATAAGTCATGCAATTCTTGTTCTGTTGGTTGGCGTTTCGTAACCACTTTTAAGTCATCTACCTCAACCTTGCCATTGTCTTGATCTTGAATGAGCACGCCACCATTCACAGAGGTTAATTTATGGTTAACTATCTCCGTATCGTTCATTGGTAATTCAAGTAAGCGAATATTTTTCTTCTTCGTTAAGATTTCTAAAGCCTTCTCTGAGAAGCTTGGTGCAATAACGATTTCTAAGAAAATTTCACTAAGTTTTTCTGCAGTAGGAGAGTCTACTTCTTCGTTAAGAGCAACAATACCACCGAAAATTGAAATTGGGTCTGCATCAAATGCACGATTAAATGCATCCGAGATGGAATTCGCTACACCAATTCCACATGGGTTCATATGTTTTACAGCAACTGCTGCAGCTTGCCCATCATATTCTGCTAGAATTTCAAGCGCAGCATTCGCATCTTGAATATTGTTATAAGATAGTTCTTTCCCATGTAATTGTTTTGCTGCTGCAAGGCTCATCGTTTTAACAATCGGACGTTTGTAGAATGCAGCTTCTTGATGTGGGTTTTCGCCGTAACGTAAATCTTGAACTTTTTCATATGTAACGGTATAAGTCTCCGGGAATTCTTCGCCTGTTTCACCCATGAAGTATTCTGCAATCATTGCGTCATAGTTAGCTGTATGACGGAAAACTTTTGCAGCTAATTTTTGCCTTTTTACAAAGTCTAGTGTGTTTTCTTTTAAAGAAGTTAGAATATCATCATAATCTTGTGGATCTACTATTACAGTTACATCTTCAAAGTTCTTTGCGGCAGAACGTAGCATCGTTGGGCCACCGATATCAATGTTTTCGATGATTTCCTCTTTAGATACACCCTCTTTTTCAAGGGTTTGTTTGAAAGGATATAAGTTTACGACAACCATGTCGATTGGTTCGATGTTGTTTTCTTTCATTTGGTTCATATGATCAGGGTTAGAACGTTTTGCAAGTAATCCTCCATGAACGAATGGATGAAGTGTTTTTACCCGGCCATCCATAATTTCTGGGAAGCCAGTTACTTCGTCTATTGCTTTTGCAGGTATTCCTGCTTCTTGGATTTTGCTTAATGTTCCACCTGTTGAGATAATCTCATAATCTAGTTCTACGAGACCTTTGGCAAATTCAATGATGTTTTGTTTATCGGAAACACTAATTAGTGCTCTTTTCATTAGTTGAACCCTCCACTTTGTCTAGTATGTAAGTCTTCTGCATTTAACAGACTACTATAGTAAATTACTTTTTAACAATGTCTTTCATTACACGCGGATATAATTGATGTTCTACATGATGTATTTTTTCTTCTAGTGATTCTAAGGTGTCGTTTTCTTTTACTTCTATTTCTTCTTGAGCGATGATTGGCCCGGTGTCTATCCCCGCATCAACGTAGTGAACGGTTACTCCTGTTGTTTTGACTCTGGCATGATATGCTTGACCGATGGCATCTTTCCCTGGAAAGTCAGGTAATAAAGAAGGGTGAATGTTTATGATCCTACCTTCATATGCTTCAAGTAAGGTTGACCCTATGATACGCATGTATCCAGCTAGAAAAACCCAAGAAATATTTGCCGCGTTCAGTTTTTCTACTAAAACTTTTTCATATTCCTCTTTAGAAACATAATCTTTCGAACGGAATACAAAAGTAGGAACTTGGTATTTTTCTGCTTTTTGAATAACCGTTGCTCCAGGATTATCGCAAATAAGTAGGACAATGTTACACGAGAGATCACCAGCTTCCATGATTGCCTCAAAATTACTACCCGTACCTGAGGCAAAAACGGCAACATTTATTTTACTCATGATTGGAAATGCACCCCTTCTTTGGCTACAGCTTTACCAATTACTGATGCTTTTTCTCCATGTTCTTGAAGAATAGAAAGTACCTCTTCCACCTTATCTTGACTAACAACAAGTGCCATTCCAATTCCCATATTAAATACACCGTACATTTCAGCATCTGGAATGGAACCTAATGTTTGTAAAAAAGGGAAAACTTCAGGTACGTCCCAGCTATTTGGTGCAATTTCAACCCCTAGACCTTTGGGCATCATTCTCGGGAAATTCTCGTAAAACCCACCGCCAGTAATATGGGAAATTCCTTTGATTTCATGTTTATCTAGTACTCTAGCAATTGATTTTGCATAGATTTTGGTTGGAGTAAGTAGTGATTCTCCTAAAGACTTCGATAATCCTTTTGGTGTTTCATTCAAATTTAAACCTTCTACTAGTTTTCTTACTAGGGAATAACCATTGGAGTGAATACCACTTGATGCAAGACCAATTATAGCATCTCCTTTTTGAATTGCCTCCCCTGTAATTAGTTTAGATTTTTCCGCTATACCGACAACAAATCCTGCTAAATCATATTCTTCATCCCTGTACATACCGGGCATTTCAGCTGTTTCTCCACCGATAAGAGCCGCTCCAGCATCCACGCAACCATTCGATACCCCTGCTACAATTTGCTCCATGCGCTCGGGGTCATTTTTTCCACAAGCAATATAATCCAGAAAAAATAGTGGTTGTGCACCTTGAGCAACAATGTCGTTCACACACATCGCAACCAAATCAATACCTACTGAATCATGTTTATTTAATTGAAAGGCAAGTTTTAGTTTCGTTCCAACTCCATCTGTTCCGGAAACCATGACAGGTTCTTGATAGTTAACGTTAGATAAATCAAAAAGTCCCGCAAAAGACCCGATCCCCCCCAGCACCTCGGGACGTGTCGTTTTTGCAATATGCTTTTTCATACGCTCCACTGCTTCATACCCTTTTTCTACATCTACACCAGCTTGTTTATATACATCTGACATCGTTGATTCTACACATCCTCTAGATTAGTCCTTTATCACACATAAAGGGGATTTTTTTCCTTCCTTAATATCAATGGGATATCGACCGGACATACATGCGGTACATAATCCTTGGTTAAGTGATTTATCTTTAACGATTGCTTTTTCTAATCCCGCTTCTGATAAAAATGCTAAACTATCCGCTCCGATCATTTCTGCAATTTCACAGGTGGAATGGTTCGTCGCTATTAATTCTTCATAGGTTGACATATCGATTCCGTAGTAACAGGGATGCTCAATGGGAGGGGAAGCAATGCGAACATGTACTTCTTTTGCTCCGGCATCTTTTAGCATGTGAACAATCCGTTTACTCGTTGTTCCTCTTACAATGGAATCATCAATCATCATAACGCTTTTTCCTTCAATAATTCCCCGAACTGGAGAAAGCTTCATTTTAACACCCTGTTCACGTAAATCCTGAGAAGGCTTAATAAAGGTTCTACCAATATAACGATTCTTAATAATACCCATCTCGTAAGGTAAACCACTTTCTTCCGCAAAACCAATGGCAGCCGAGATACTTGAATCCGGTACTCCAATGACAATATCTGCATTAAAAGGGGCGGGGGCCTCTTTGGCCAACTCTTTCCCCATTTGTTTACGTGAAGCATGAACATTTACATCATTCTCATTACTATCTGGTCTAGATAGATAAACATATTCCATCGCACACAAAGCACGCTTTTCTTGTTTGGCAAAACGAGATGATTTTAATGCCCTTTCCTCGATTGTAATTAATTCTCCCGGTAATATATCTCGCACAAATGTCGCACCAATTTGGTCAAACGCACATGTTTCCGATGCAATCACATAGGCATCCCCTAATAATCCAATAGATAGGGTGAAAATACCGTGCGGATCAAGTGCTGCATACATTTTATCTTTCGTCAAAATCATATAAGCATAGGCACCATGTAATTCATTTAACGCGTTACTAATGGATTTTTCATTAATTTCTTGACCGTCACGCTTGATTAAATGAGCTAAAATTTCGGTATCTGATGATGTTTGTAAGATACTGCCTTGCTTCTCTAATTGGCCACGGAGTTCATACGCATTGATGATTTTCCCACTGTGTGCTAAAGCCATACTTTCTGTTTGAGAGTGGAATAATAATGGTTGAACATTTTCAATTCCGGTTTGACCTTGAGTAGCGTATCTTACATGACCAATTGCATGATGTCCTTGCAATTGGTCAAATTCTACATCTTTAAACACATCATTGACTAAGTCTAATCCTTTATGCGCCTTTAATTCTCCTTCTACGTTTACAACGATTCCGGCTCCTTCTTGGCCACGATGTTGCAAAGCATGTAGACCATAGTATGTTAATTCCGTTGCTTTTTCATGACCCCAAATTCCGAACACTGGACATTCCCCACTTATTCTTTGGATTTCAGCAAGCTTGGGATTGCACCTCTCCAAAGTTCTTCAAGTTCCTTTACATCTTGCTTGATAACCATGTCATTGTTAATGGAAACTTGAATGGTGCCATCTGTAGTAACCTTGCCAATTTGTTTTGCATCGTCCACAAGACTTTCGAACTTTTCTTGATTTTCTGCTTTTACTGTTACGATAAATCGGGATTGTGTTTCACTAAATAATTCTACAGTCACATCTCCAGTTAGTTCTACCGTTGCTCCTAATCCCTTACGACCGAACACACTTTCCGCAAGAGCAACACCTAGACCACCTTCTGCTAAGTCATGTGCCGAAACAACTACTCCAGATTGGATAGCTTCTAGTAATTGCTTTTGTCTTTTTGCTTCTACATTTAAATCAATTTCGGGAGCTCGACCTTCGTATTTACCTTGAAGGATGTTTTGTAATTCGCTACCACCAAATTCCTTTTTAGCGTCTCCAATGACATACACAATATCATCTTCATGTTGGAAAAAGCTTGGAGTAATATGGTCTAAAGATTTGTGTAAACCAACCATCCCTACAACAGGTGTTGGGAAAATAGATTTACCTTTCGATTGGTTATATAACGATACGTTCCCACTAATGACAGGGGTTGAAAGTGCCGTACAAGCAGCACTCATTCCATCTGTAGCTTTTTCCATTTGCCAGTAAATTTCTGGATTAGAGGGATTACCAAAGTTAAGTCCGTCTGTAAGCCCCAATGGTTTTGCCCCAGAACAAATAATGTTACGTGCAGCCTCAGCTACAGCAATTTTCCCACCGGTTTCAGGGTCTAAATAAATATAACGAGAGTTACAATCCGTTGTTATTGCTATTGCTTTGTCATGACCTTTAATACGAATCACAGCCGCATCTGAACCAGGTGCTACTGCTGTATTGGTCTGTACCATGGAATCGTATTGATCATAAACCCACTCTTTACTTGCAATCGTTGGTTGTTGCAATAGTTTTTTAAGCATTTCTTGGTGATTTTCAACGCCCGGAACGGTATTCTCCATCTGTTGAAACTCCCTAAAATACTTCGCCTCTTCTGATGGCATTTCATACACAGGCGCATCTTCCGCTAAAGGATCCACCGGAATATCTGCAACCACTTCCCCATGATGTTTAATCCGGAAAACTCTCTCTTCAATGACCTTCCCAACAGGTACTGCCTTCAAGCCGTATTTTTCAAAGATGTCGATAATTTCTTGTTCACGACCTTGTTCCACACATAAAAGCATACGTTCTTGTGATTCAGAAAGCATCATTTCATATGCGGACATGTTCGGTTCCCGTTGTGGTACTAGGTCTAAGTTCATTTCTAATCCGGTACCAGCTTTACTTGCCATTTCTGATGCAGATGACGTAAGGCCTGCTGCACCCATGTCTTGCATTCCTACTAAAGCATCGTTGTGAATAACTTCTAAACATGCTTCAATAAGTAATTTTTCCATAAACGGATCTCCAACTTGAACAGATGGCCGGTCTTTGTCCGCATCTTCTGCTAAATCATCAGATGCAAATGTTGCACCATGAATTCCGTCACGTCCTGTTGGTGGTCCAGCATAAAGAATCGTATTTCCAATACCTGCAGCAATCCCTTTTTGAATGTCATCATGATTGATTAGTCCAATAGCCATTGCGTTAACTAGTGGATTTTCTTCATAACTATCATCAAATTGAACTTCTCCACCAACCGTTGGAACTCCAACACAGTTACCATATCCAGCAATCCCGTTCACTACTTCTGTGAATAAATATTTCGTACGTTCATTAGTTAAATTACCGAAACGCAATGAGTTCATGGATGCGATTGGACGTGCACCCATGGAGAAGATGTCACGAATAATTCCACCAACACCAGTTGCTGCTCCTTGATATGGTTCCACAGCGGAAGGATGGTTGTGACTCTCTACTTTAAACACAACTGCTTGATGATCACCGATATCGATAATCCCAGCACCTTCACCCGGTCCTTGTAGTACGTTAGGTGCTTTGGTTGGGAACTTTTTCAATAATGGCTTAGACGTTTTATAACTACAGTGTTCAGACCACATAACAGAAAAGATTCCCGTTTCCGTGAAATTCGGTTGACGTTTTAAAATATCTTTAATCATTTGATATTCTTCGTCACTTAAACCCATTTCACGGTAAATCTTGTTTTCTTCAATTTGCCCAGGGCTCCACTCACGCGTTTGTAACATAAGTCTTCCTCCAATTCTCAACCAATGACTTGAATAATTTCATACCATCATCACTACCTAGAATGGCTTCCATCGCACGTTCCGGGTGAGGCATCAATCCAAGTACATTCCCCTCTTTATTCATAATTCCAGCAATATCCGATACGGAACCATTTGGGTTATTTTTATATGTGAAAACAATTTGGTTATTTGCTTTTAATTGTTGAAGTGCTTCTTCATCGCAAAAATAATTACCTTCCCCATGCGCAATTGGAAAGCGAACGATTTCGCCTTTTTCATAGCCCGAAGTAAAGACCGTTTCATTATTTTCTACAACTAGCTCTTCTTGATGGCACATAAAAGATACATTCTGATTTCGCATGAAAGCACCTGGAAGCAATCCAAATTCAGTAAGGATTTGAAATCCATTACATACGCCTAAGACAGGTTTTCCACGTTCCGCATGTTCACGAACTTGTTTCATAACGTCTGAGGTAGCTGCAACAGCACCACAGCGTAGGTAATCCCCATAAGAAAATCCACCTGGAATTAAAATGGCATCATAGTTTTCTAGGTTACTATTTTCATACCATAGCAAATCTGCTTCTTCACCTAATACTTCTTTCACGGCATGATACATATCTCTATCACAGTTTGACCCCGGAAAAACAATTACTGCAAACTTCACGCTTGAACAGCCTCCTCCACTTCAAATCGGTAATCTTCCATTACAGGATTAGCAAGAAGTTTATTACACATGTCTTTGATACGTACCTCTAAATCAGGACCATCTTCCATATTTAATTCAATTACTTTACCAACCCTTGTATCTGTTACCCCTTCATATCCAAGTGCAGTTAATGATTCTTGGATTGCCTTTCCTTGCGGGTCAAGAACACCGGCCTTTAATGTGATGTATACCGTTACTTTCTTCATTTTAATTCCTCCAGTCGATTTACTAACTTTTCGTAAAACTCTAATTGATTTCCTGAATATACCTTTTCATTTGCCTTTTGAAGAATTTCACCTGTTGATTTATCTAAGAGTTTCCAAGTATCTGGGGAAATCTCATCAGAAAGAATAATATGACCATTCATCCTTCCAAATTCTAATTTCAATACCGCTAAAGATATAGTTAGACTTGAAAATAATTGATTCAAATGTTTATTGACACGTAATGCTTTTTCTTTCACTTCTTGTAATTCAATTGGTGTAATATTTGTAAGAAATAACGCGTGCTCATCATTAATTAACGGATTCTTAAGTAATTCATTTTTATAATATAATTCAATAATTGGTGGATAAAGAATCGTATTCTCTTCAATTCCTAATCTTTTAGACATGGCAGGGGTCACACTGTTACAAATCACCACTTTTAATGGGATCATTTCTGTTTTGTTCACGAGTTGTTCCGTATCACTTAGCTTCTTTATATAATGGGTATCCATTCCCCTGTCACGTAGGTATTCAAAGATGCGTGACGATATATCATTATTTAACCGGGCCTTTTCAACGAAACTCTCTTTTCCTTCCTCCGTAAATGCAGTTCTTTCACTTTTATAAGAAAAAATCAATTTTCCGGGTTGTTCAGACACTTGATAAACTTTCTTTTCTTTGCCTTCATAAAGGAGCTCAGCTTTCAACGCATTCACCTTCCGTTAGTTTGACGCGGTTATGTTATGGTTTTCAAATCCTCGAATTTATGGATTTGTGTCCAGACTTCTTCAAGCGTATTACCGATAAATGTGATATGTCCCATTTTTCTCTTTTCTTTGGCTTCTTCCTTTCCATACAAATGAATAAATCCTGTATGATGATGTGGAATAGACTTTAAAACAAATTCCATATCTTCACCTAAGATATTAATCATACATGCTTGCTTCCATTGTTTAATTTCGAAAAGCGGTAATCCACAAATGGCACGAATATGTTGACCAAATTGGGAAATATTACACGCCTCAATGGTATAATGCCCTGAATTATGAGGTCTTGGAGCCATCTCGTTTAAATAGATTTCATTCCCTTTTACAAACATTTCAATGGCAAAAGTACCTACAATATTCATGTCTTCGGCTAGCACACGCGCAGCTTCATTTGCTTTTATTTGAAGTTCAACCTCTATATTTGCTGGGACTGTCGTTTTATAAAGAATATGGTCTCGATGTTCATTTTCGGAAATAGGGAAATACGTCATATCGCCTGATGCGGATCTTGTAAAAATAACAGAGATTTCCTTATCAAATGGAATCCATTCTTCTATCATGCAATGCCCATTTTTTTCAACAAAAGCTAAAGCTTCTTCTAAATCTGCTTCAGAATTTAATTTCAACTGTCCTTTTCCGTCATAACCACCACGACATGTTTTAATCACTGTGGGATAAGTAAAATCTTCTAAAGCTTTCTTATAGACTTCGGCATTTGTCACAATAGCAAATTTTGGAGTAGGCAAATTTAGGTTTCTCATCAACGTCTTTTCTTTTTCCCGATTTTGTGTCACTTCTAGAGCGTAAGCACCTTGTGGAAGCTTCCCCTTGCTCTCGATGTAAGTTGCCGCTTCAAGGTCCACATTTTCAAATTCATATGTAATCACATCACTGATATCCGTCAATTGCTTGATTCCATCCATATCATTGTAAGGCGCAGTAATTTGAACATCAGCCACTTGAGCAGTGGGGCAATTAGGGGTTGGATCTAACACAGCAATTTTATACCCCATATAACGTGCCTCCATCGCCATCATCCTTCCTAATTGGCCACCGCCGATAATACCTATTGTTTGCGCCGGAATGATCGTTTTATTTGTCTGCAAGTTCTTCCCTCATTTCTGCCACTTTATCTTGCATTTCTTCACGATTCCGTTGAAGATTTGCTGCAATCTTTTCATCAAATATTCCTAGGATTTGAGCAGCTAGAATCCCCGCATTTGTAGCACCGGCTTTTCCGATTGCAACCGTTGCAGTTGGAACCCCGTCAGGCATTTGAACAATAGATAACAGGGAATCAAGTCCATTCAATGCTTTCGTCTGAACGGGCACACCAATAACTGGTAAAGTAGTTTGGGAAGCCACCATACCAGGCAAGTGAGCTGCCCCACCAGCACCAGCAATGATTACTTTTAGTCCACGATCCCGTGCTGATTTGGCATAATCAAACATTTTATCCGGTGTACGGTGGGCAGATATAACATCTTTTTCGTACGGAATTTCTAACTGTTCGAGCACATTACAAGCGTGTCGCATCGTTTCCCAATCCGAAATACTTCCCATTATGATACCAACTTGAGCCATGAAATCCCTCTCTCTACATTATTTTAAATTTAGGTTTATATTCGACTTTTTCTTTTAATCAATTATTTAGAAAATTCAATCCACATAATGCTTTACCATACACAGAAAGTCTATTTATCTCCCATATGAGGAAAGATGAATAGACTTGTAGTGTGTAGTAGAAAAGTCCGAGACACATTTTCACCTTCCCTCATAGTCCAGCATTCTCGGTGCTGGGTAGAAACTTCCGGCCTTATTCCAGAAATATATGAGGTAATATGATCGTATTTTTGATGACTTAAGCATACCAATTCATATGGTGAATGTCAATGAAATATCGGACAATTAAGTTATATTTTTCCCTAATGTTCGGATTTTAGTGGTTAGTCGCGATTTTTTTGTCTTTTTCTAATATCATTTGGCGGTTTTCATTAAGTTCTTGCTTTGGATGAAAGGAACTTCATGAACAAAGGAATAGTAGTTTCCTTTTAATTTGTTCATGAAGATGAGTTACCTTTTCGGTTACATTTGGTGGCGATCGGGCTCTCATTACGGCGATGAGTTATCTTTTGGCTAAATTTGATAGGGAACGGGCACTCATTGCAGGGATAAGTTGCCACTCATGTTTTTTCCCCATCAAAGATAATAAAATAAACGCTTGAACAGAAATTAATCTTTCCAAGCGTTTAGTGTGTTTCACTTTATTCTACTGTTCTTTTTCAGGCTTAACCTGCACATCTGTATTAGTGGTTGTTGTTTGCTTTTGCTGTGTTGCTTCCTTTTTTTTCGGATTAAATAACCTACCTTTGCGAACTTGCTTCACCCAAAATCCACCATGAATTCGCTTCGGTTCATAAGATATAATAAAAGCTTTAGGATCAATTTCTTTAATTACTTCATAAAGTCTTAATTCATATTTTCTTGGGGTTAATATTTGCATCGTTAATCTATCTCCATCCATTCCGTAAGAAGACCAGCTAGTTACACCAAAGCCTTTGTCACGAATTCGTTTCGTAAACTTTAAGTCCGGATTAGATGAAATTACATTTACTGTAATGTAGCCTAATGCCAGTTTTTCCTCTATGATGGATCCAATAATTAAACCAGTACCATATCCAATTGCATAAGCAATGATATTCTGTATTTGATTTAAATTATCTAAAACAAGACCTAACCCAACAATGTACATGACCACTTCAAACATACTAACAAAAGCGGCAATGTATGTACGACCTTTGAGTGTTAATATCATACGTATCGTCATAAGAGAAACATAAACAACATTAACCGCGAAAATGATTGCCACCATTATCAAAGCATTAGTAAGCAATTCACATCCCCCTAACCATTCATTTTATATCGTTAATTCTATATTAAGCCTACCTTTCTAGGCACCTTACCTATACCGTGTGCATACGTTATTAAATATAATATACATTAGGTGGTGTAATGATGGATCCGTTTAAACAAATGTCTGACTGGAAAAAGAACATGGATCATTTCTTTGGTGAAAACTTCTGGAAAGATTTTGAAGGAATGATCAAACCTAATATTCCCCAAATCAATATGTATCAAACGGAAAATGAAATTCTATGCATTGTTAACGTACCTGGATTAAAAGATTTGAACCAAATGGATATCTATGTGAATTATGCTACTTTAGAACTCAAAGGCAGCATTGACTTAGAAAATGCACATGGAACAGTTGTAAAGGAAGAAATTTTACAAGGTGTTTTTGATCGTAAAATAACCCTTCCTTTCCCAGTTCGAGCCGATAAAATTAGTGCAACGTATAAAAATGGTCTTGTCTTTATTCAACTTCATCGTTTTATAGATGAATCGAGCAGACGAAATAAGGTGGAAATCCAACCATTAGAAGATGCATAAGGTTTTGCACTTCAAATACGTGTTCAAAAAGGAGGATGAAAAGGATCGAGGTCGGCTAAAAGCGCAACGTCCTGGGACTCCGATTACTCGTCCCACCGTAAAGATTTGTTGCAACGCCGACACTAGCACGTCCTGTGCGTCGCAGTTCGAGGCGGCGTAGTTTTGAGTACCGGAACGTATGCAATTAATACGCGAGGAACGGAAAAGCAAGCCAACGCACCTTTTTAAAGGAAGGCCGACTAAAAACGGGCTTTGCGCCCAACGTCGGCATACCCCTTTTGCAGGGGCATGTCATTTTCACCGGACTTTTTGAACTACCTTTTAAAAAATGCTTAAGAACCGCGGACTATATACTACCAAGGTTCTTGCCATTTCACACGATATTAATTCAAGTTTAAAATCCTCTGACTCTTTTTCGAAGGATACGGCGCCACTGCTCACTTAATAACTCACAGTCACAAAGTTCATCAGCCATTCGCAAATCATGTTTATTGACGAACATAATTTCATTACAAGCAGCAATTGTCCATTCCGGATACGGCCGGTCCAGCAATTCTAAATCTGTTCGTGACTTGATTTTACCTTCTTCTAACACACGAAAATACCAGCCCGTTTGAAAATTCTCCTTCTGCTCTGTCTTCCGTATTTTCCCAGGCTTTGATACTTGAATGACCGCCTCATCCATTCGATACGTATCCCCAATTGAAACCGTAAATTCATCCATCTCCAGTACCGCGAAGTTCTCATCCATCGAACCAATGCTATCAGATCTCTCCTCTTCATCCAATTCCGAATAATACTTAATGGGGTAAGCGAAGATTGCTTCATCTTTTATTTTATTCTTAGAGAAACCCGTTTCTAGTAATCTAAATCTTTTTCTTTTTTCTTTCCTTTCATTGGAAAAGATTTTATAAACATAAGGTTCTTCCATGATTTCACCTTCTTTTTTAGGTATGATATAGTTATTCTATTAGAAAAATCTATCTTAGCCAAGCCTTTGGTATACGAATAGCTACTTAGAAAGCTAGATAGATATGAAGCAGGGGGGAAAATGAAAGTGGAAAAATTTAAAAAGGCAACATTCGCAGGCGGCTGCTTCTGGTGTATGGTTAAACCCTTTGACAGGTGGGATGGAGTTCATCAGATCATCTCCGGTTATACTGGTGGTCACGTGGAGAACCCAACTTATGAACAAGTTAAAAAAGGAGATACCGGTCATTATGAAGCTGTTGAGATCACCTATGATCCTTCTATCATGAGTTATGAAACAATACTTGACCTATATTGGAAGCAAATTGATCCAACAGATGCGGGTGGGCAATTTCAGGATCGTGGTGATCAATATCGTACAGCCATTTTTTACCATGATGACGAACAAAAATTATTAGCTCAAAATTCCAAACAATCACTTGATCTAAGCGGAAAGTTTTCAAAACCTATCGTTACACAAATTCTTCCAGCTGTAGCATTCTATCCAGCAGAAGAATACCATCAGGACTTTTACAAGAAAAATGAAAAGGAATATAAAGAAGATCGCGCTAAGTCGGGTAGAGATGAGTTTATTGAGAAGGTTTGGAATTAGACTTGCGTTACAGATATAAATAGAATTAGAAAATAAGGGATGACACATATTATCATGACTAATTTGTGTTATCCCTTTTATTGCTTAATACTTGAATAAACCTATTACACTAAGGCTTTTGTTCACAAGATTTCTTTGTTTTTGAGATATTTTTTATTTCCAACACCCAATAAGATGACAGCTATAACAAAAAACAACATTCCAATGAAAAATCCTCGACCTGAATCAAGAAATACTAATTCAATGATCATACTAACCCCAGCAAGAATAAAGCTTATTCATTAAACCGTTATAGACCATTAGGAAAATTACTTTCTTTACATTACCTTGTTTAAAATGGACAAATCCCCATTCAGTAATCTTCTTATTGTAGATATACGCCCTTTTCTCGAACAACGTTTAACCAAAAATCTTAAAGAGAAAAGGTATTGCTATCATCAGAAGTGAGCCTACAATAGTCACAGATATAATTTTAGTTATATGCCTTTTAACTTCCTCTTCCAAAAAAGCACCCCCATAATCTGGCCCAATTTAGGAATAGTATTTATTCAGATAAGCGCCCATAACCTCGCCCTAGGTTTTGGACGAGGTTATACGTGTTTGAAGCTTTAAAATTAAATAACTTGTATTGTCACCTTGGAATCAAAATTTCTATAATCGATTTGAAGCAACTGTTCAGCATTAGATTCTATTTAAAAAACACCTTCCATCACCCGATGAATCAACTCCCCTACTGTCTGATTTTTTGCAAGCCGTGGACTTTGACCAGACCAAAGTGACATATATTCCTTGTTTTGTTGCTCTTTTGCTACTTTCCGAATCGGGTTTGTTAAGTAATTTTGAACCGGATATTCAGGAAGCTCCTTTTCCTTCTCTATCATCTCTTGGATAAAATGATTCTTTAATCCTCTTGCCGCTTTTCCAGAAAAGGAACGGGTTAAGGTTGTTTCATATTCTGACGCGTTTAAAATTGCTTCCTTATGGAGTTCATTCGCGCCGCTTTCCTTACACGTTAAAAATGCAGTTCCCATTTGAACGGCTTTTGCTCCTAGAAACATCGCAGCCCTTAACCCCCGACTATCCATTATTCCACCAGCAGCAACTACGGGAATATCTACTGCATCCGCTACCTGAGGAACAAGTGACATCGTTCCAACGGCACCATCCTCTGACCCATTTAAAAATGAGCCTCGATGCCCCCCAGCCTCATAGCCTTGCGCAACGACGACATCCATTCCCAACTCTTCTATTAAAATTGCTTCTTTTACAGTAGTAGCGGTCCCCACTAAAATTATATCTTTATTTTTTAACTGTTGAATCGTTTCTTTAGATGGCACCCCAAAAGTGAAAGAACAAATCGGGACATTTTCCTCTATAATTACTTCCAGTTGTTTTTCATATTTTTGCTGGATACATTTAGGTGTAGGGATTTCTAAAAGCATGTTTTCATCAATCGATAACGTATTATAGATTGATTCTAATGATTTTTTTGACCCTTCAATCGTTTCCTCGGTGACATGAAAGTCATTAGGTACAAAGACGTTTACACCAAAGTTGTTTTCAGTTTTCTGTTTAATTTCATGAATACATGTTCTTAAGTTTCCCGGACTCATATATCCAGCACCAATCATTCCTAAAGCCCCATGATTCGAAACCGCAGATACTAACTCAGGAGTAGTAATTCCACCGGCCATCGGTGCTTGAATAATCGGATAGGTAATATCAAATAGTTCGGCCACTTTATTTCGCAGCATCGTTACACCTCATTTTAAGAATATAAGTTATTTAATATATTCTCTATTCATAAGGAAAAATCCTTTTTCTTACAAGCAATTACATGCCGAAATAAAGTTTTTATATATATTCATGGACACTTCATCTGTCATGGATTCCGGATGCCATTGGACCCCTAGTACAAAGGAGTGATGTTTACTTTCTATCGCTTCAATTACCCCATCATTCGCTACTCCACTTATTTGAAATTCCTTTGGGACAGAGCGATTAGCTTGATGATGAAAACTATTTACTTTTATTTTTTTTTTATTCGTTATTTGATGAAGCAGAGAGGTTTTTCGCACGTTGACAAAATGTGACCCGTGATCACGTGGGGAGTTTTGGGTATGCTGCAGGACATGATCATTTATTTGTGCGTAAATATCTTGGTACATATCTCCACCTGCCGCAAGATTTATTATTTGGCTTCCTCTACATATGCCAAGAATCGGTTTATCCATGGATAGCATTTTCTTCGTTAATTCTATTTCAAAAAAATCACGTTCGGGGATAATTGTTCCAAGTTTTTGATGTGGTTCTTCCCCAAATAAGGTTGGATCAATATCATATCCGCCGGTTGCATATAATCCATCGATTCGTTTAGCAATTTGTTCAATATCTGTATTTTGTGATAAAAACGGAAGAATCACTGGAATACCACCAGCGTTTATTATTGCCTTTATGTTATCGTTTTTCGTCATATAATAAGAACGATCCACTTCCATCGAACATGTCACACCAATGAATGGTTTCAAATGGAATTCCTCCTTCCTATCGCTGATTCCATTATGATACTTACATTAAAGCATTGATCCTTTGGTGTATTTTATACAACTATTTATGAAATGTGTTTGCTTTTTAAAAACCGGAAACTCCACGATGGAATTTCCGGCTTAATCAGCAACACTATAATTTAAATTTACTCACAATCTTATTCAATTCATTGGATAAATCAACAAGATGTGTAGATCGATCGGCTGTTTCCTCGATGGATGCCGTAGTTTCTTCTGAGGCTGCAGAAACACCTTGTGCATTTGATGCCATAGATTCATTCGTCTGTTCTAGTCGTTTAACTTGTTGAATCATAGTTTCAGATGTTGTCGCTTCTTCATGTGTTAGTTCGGACAATCCGCTAATTTCCTCAGCAATATTCAGAACTGCAGTTTGAATATTTTCAAGAGCTTCTCCTGTTTCTATAACCGACTTTTCACCAGCTTCTACATTTTTATGATTATCCTCAATCGTTTCAACTGTACCGACAATATTAGAGGTAATCTTGGAAATGACCTTTTCAACTCCGGAAGCTTCCTTGTTTGACTGTTCCGCTAACTTTCTAATTTCATTAGCAACAACAGCGAATCCCCTGCCTTGTTCACCTGCTCGAGCAGCTTCAATGGCAGCATTTAACGCCAAAAGATTCGTCTGTTCGGCAATTCTTGTAATCGTTTCAGTAATTTGTTGAATCTCATTTGTATAGGCGTTTAATTCTTCTATTGCTTGTTTTGTATCAGAAGAAGAACGTTTAATCGTGTTCATTTGTTCTACAATTTCATTAACCTTCTGAATTCCTGTTTTCGCTGTTTCCATTGTGTATTCTGCACTTTTCACACTTACGTCTGCTTTTTCTCTTGATGATTGAATTAACTCGGCCAAATTCATTAATGAACTTGAAACATCTGTTGTCATGTCTGCCCCTTCTGAAGTACCAGCAGCAATTTCCTCCATGTTCTGAGAAACATGACTAAGCGCCATCTTTATCTCTTGCATGGATATAGAAGTGTCATTTGCATTACTAGATAAATTATGTGATGCCTCTTTTATCGTAACGATGATTTCTCTTAAATTATCAGACATATAATCTAAATTACGAGCTAGGTCACCAACTTCATCCTTGCTATTTACATTTACTTCTTTCTTCGTAATATCACCATTTGCGATTTTGTTGGTTTGTTCAATTAGACTTGAAATAGGTTTCGTTTTCTTTCTAATTATATAAATCGTAATAGCAGCTGCTAGCAATAGAGGAATCATTCCAACTAGAATGCCTTCTTTCACCACATCCCAAGTACGATCTGTAACAATATTCGCATCAAAATCTATGACACTAATAGCGACCAACTCTTTCGTAGAATCATGATCTTCAAAAATAGGAGCATATCCAGAAATTCTTTCAATCCCACCATATTCGTAAATCTCTGAATATGTAGAATGCTTCGTTTCCTTTAATGTTTTTATAGCTTCTTCATCCATTGGAAAGCTATCCCCAATTTGAAAGCCATCTGCTTTTAAATTGTCATCTAATGCTAGTATTTTACCATCTAAACTAAGAATATAATGACTTTCAAAAATATCCTTATGATCCACTGTCCAATTTAGCGTTTCACCAATTTCGTTGTTTCGATTTTCATTTTTCAAATCTTCAATATCATCTGTCGTCAAAAGTCCAGTTGTGATGTTCGCACAGCCATAAGCTTCAATTCCAGCTGCTTTGTAGAGACTGTTATAAGCAGTTCTATATGTAGTAAAACCATTAATAATAACAGTAGCTATAATGACACCTAGTATAATAATTCCTAAGTTCCATGTTAGCGATTTCCTTTTCATAGCTTACCACCCCCAACATATAATACCATAATATGACAAAAAGCACCGTGACTTTAGTCACAAAAAGAATAATAAAAAAGAGCTAGGACTTAAACAAAAAGTCCCAACTCTTTTTGAAATTTTCTAACTCCAGCACTTTTCTTCATTTAACTCAAGAAGATAAAGTACAAGACAAACACAACGAAAAGAAAGTACATGATTGGGTGGATTTCCTTCGCGCGTCCTTTTACAATCATGGTAATTGGATAGAAAATAAATCCAACCGCAATTCCTGTTGCGATACTATATGTTAATGGCATCATTAGAACAACAAAGAATGCAGGTACAGCAATCTCGAATTTATCCCATTCAATTTGTTTCAATTGATTTGCCATCATCACACCGACAATAATTAATGCTGGCGCCGTTACCTCCGTAGTGATAATCCCAAGTAATGGGGAAAAGAATAATGCTAATATAAAGAATCCTGCCGCTACGACTGCGGTGAATCCTGTTCTACCACCAACTCCAACTCCTGCTGTAGATTCAACAAAGGAGGTTGTTGTTGAAGTACCAACGACAGATCCTACAACAGTCGCAGTTGAATCAGCAAATAACGCTTTGCCTGCACGAGGAAGTTTATTATCCTTTACTAATCCTGCTTGAGTAGCAACAGCCATTAACGTTCCCGCTGTATCAAAGAAATCAACGAATAAGAAAGTTAAAATAACAACAAGCATTTCAATTGTAAAGATATCACCAAAATGAGTGAATGCTTGACCAAATGTAGGGGCTATACTTGGAACGGCACCTACAATATCACCGATCCCTCTTGGAATTGGAACTAAACCAAAGATCATTCCTACAATAGCTGTAATAATCATTCCATAAAATATTCCAGCGCGAATCCCTTTCGTTAAAAGAATAACAGAAACAACGAGCCCAAAAATAGTTAATAATACGGTTGGTGATGTGATGTCTCCAATAGCTAGAAACGTTGCTTCATCAGCTACTACAATCTCTGATTTTGTTAGACCAATAAAAGCAATGAACAAACCAATACCGGCCCCAACAGCCATCTTCAAGTTATGAGGAATCGCGTTAATGATGATTTCACGAAGTCCTGTCAACGTTAAAACAATAAATATAAGTCCTGAAGCTAATACTCCTGACAATGCAGTTTCCCAAGGAATTCCATAACCTAAAACAACCGTATAAGCAAAAAATGCATTTAATCCCATCCCTGGTGCGAGAACTACTGGATACTTTGCAATAATCCCCATAAGTAAAGTACCGACTGCAGCAGCCACAGCAGTAGCAACAAAAACAGCCCCCTGATCCATGCCCGCATCAGATAGCACCGACGGGTTAACAAATAATATATACGCCATCGCTAGAAATGTCGTTAAACCGGCTGTAAACTCTGTTCTATAACTAGTGCCAAGTTTTTCAAATTGAAAGTACTCTTTCATTCCTTTTCCTCCTCATCGCTTTTTCAAAAATAAAAAACACCCATGTTACCAACAAGAGTGCTACGGCAGAAAAAAGGCAATGAAAGATCCTTTCATCCCAATATCTCTGCGTAGTCAAACTATTTACGGTAGTTTAGTAGAAACTCTTGGACCATATCCCCGAGATTATACGCGTTTTTATTTAATTTACAGTATTATATTACTAATAACGTGGACTTATGTCAATAGAAGTCGAACGTTGTTTTTAAATATTAGTATATTGTTCGAATTTAAAAAAGCCAGCGAAGATATGCTTTTCACTGGTTTTCCTATGTTTATCTATCATTTTAACAATCAAATTAAAGTTTATTATACTCCTCATCCGACACTGCTTCTAACCATTCGTTAGAAGCACCTTCCGCTGGGACTTCAATGGCAAGATGTGTAAACCAGCTGTCTTTTGTTGCTCCATGCCAATGTTTTACTTCCGGTGCGATGTGTACAACATCGCCTGCTTTCAATTTTTGTGCAGGTTTTCCCACTCTTGATAGTAACCTTCTCCAGCTGTGACAAGTAGGATTTGCCCACCTTTGTGGTGAATATGCCAATTATTTCGGCAAGCAGGTTCAAACGTTACATTTCCAACAGTCACCCCGGAAGTTGAAAGCATATTTAAGTAACTTTGTCCGATAAAATACTGTGCAAACTGTTCATTCTTTTCTCCGATTGGAAATATTGTATCGTGATTTTCATTACTCATATTATCTCTCCATTCTTTCATTTAAGATTGATAAGTCTTTTATTTATAATTAACTAGGTATCTTAACCAAACGCAGCCATCCTCTTTTGCTTCTACATCTTTTAATGAAAAACTTACCGGCGTATCATCGGATAAGCCTTCTTTTGTTTCAAAAAGTGATGGAGCATCGGCTGATCCATCTGCTGAAGGGCTGATTACGATGCTCACTTCATCACAAAGCCCCGCTTGGATAAATGACCAGTTAAGGACACCGCCGCCTCCTAACATCAAGTTATCAATATGAAATAACTCTTTTAGTTTTTGCACTACGACATTATAGTCAAGCTTATCTTTCCCAGCGATAATATAAGATATATTTAACTTTCGGAGCATTGCTTTATATTCATTGCTCGCCTTTTTTGTCAATACTTCCAAGACATGTGCTTTTGTATCTTGATATTTTAATACATTGCTTGTCCAGCCAAGTTTGCCAGAAGGATCCACAGATACATAGTATTTATCTAAGTCAGTATCTACGACAAAATCGCCTTCAGGAACAGTTGGTGCATCCTTGTCTAAATCAGGCTTTTGATACTTGGTAAAATTATCATCCGTTGTGGTACGTCCAGACAACCAACCTTGATGACGATAATGCGGATTTTCTCCAAAAGCAAGATCATAAAACAATTTCCCACTTTTTTTGCCTTCTGGGGTTCCCATAAATTTCCTGATTATTTTCCCATCAACGGATACTTCCATATGACAAAAGATGTAAGGTCTATTCATTCTACCTCTCCTCTTTATTCCAATTATTTTATCTTTTAATTATTCCCCATAAATTTCTTTCGCAATATTAAAAGCGGACCATGCTTTTGGCCATCCCGTATAAAAGGCTAAATGCGTAATTATTTCTGAGATTTCTTCTTTTGTTACGCCATTTTGTTTGGCAATCTTCATATGTGCTTCCAATTGCGGGAATGCGCCTTGCGTTAATAAACTGGAGCAGGTAATCATACTACGGTCACGAGGGGATAATTCTTTTTCTCTTGACCATACCTCTCCAAATAATACATCATCGTTCAGTTCTGCAAATTTGGGTGCGAATTCACCTAATTGATTACGACCGGCTGTTTGTTTTGCCATACTTTTTCCTCCTTCTTTTATGAAAAATATCTTTTTTTAACCAATATGTGATATCCAATGCATCACGGCCCTATCTGCCTTGGCAACCTTCGATCCATGAATAGCTAATCCTTGTTTGATAGTGGAGTTAGGGCAGCTTTCCCGCAAATCATCCATGCTAGTGCCTAATGCACTACCTTCATGCGTGCAAAAAGGATATAGTATCTTTCCAGACAGATCATAATCTTCTAGAAAGCTGGCAATAACCATTGGATATGTTCCGCACCAATTAGGGTACCCAATAATGATTTCCTTAAATTTCGATAAATCAAAGGTCCCTAATTTGTATTTAGGTCTTGCTTGTTTTGCCTTTTCCGTTTTCGCACAATCTACCGTTTCCTGATAGTTCTCGGGGTATTCGTTTATAGGTGTAATTTCAATTGCATCCATATTTAATTGTGCTGCAATTTTATTTGCAATCATGGCGGTATTTCCCATATCCACACTACGGATTTCACCATTCATCATATTTTCATGCTTACGAGAAAAATATAGGACAATTGGCAATGAATCACCTGCTTCTTAAACATGTAATAATTTTTTCTATAAATATATGATACATCGCGATGTGTCGCCCGGCTAATGCTTATCGGAAAACAGGTTCATGCTTCAAAGGCGTTCTTCATTCTCCGTATAAATTCATTGACTACCGGGGAAAAGGAACGATTCTTCTTCCATGCAACCACGCACTCTGTTTCAATTGTTGGATAGAGCGGAACAAAGGTAAGATTCTTAACATGTCGACTCATTACTGACCCTTCAATCGTTAATGCCGATCCCACTCTGTTTTCCACTAAAGAAAAAACATTAAATATCAAATTATAGGTTCCTACAATGTTCATCTGTTCAATAGAGACATTCATCCAATCCGCAATCATCTTCTGTACTTCTTTTCTTGCGGAACAAAGCAAAGGAACTCCAATCAAATCTTCCGGTACCATTTTCTTTTTCTGCGCTAAAAAAGATTCATTAGAAACCAAAAGACCCCATTTTTCCGTTCTGGGTAAGATAATTCGTTCATACTTGTCTGTCGGTATCAGTTCAAGTAGAACGGCAAGGTCAATCAATCCTTTATCTAACTTCTCTGTGATGTCATCGCTCGTCCCACTAAAGATATGAAAGGTTACTTGTGGATAATCACGAACCATTTCTCCTAACATCATCGCTAACGTTTCCGAGTTATCTGCCTCTACACAACCAATCGAAATATGTCCACTAAATAATTGTTTTTTCTGATCCATAAATGCTTGTTCTGTTTGATCGGTAAGCGAGAGAATCTCTTGTGCTCGATCTTTTAAAAAAACACCAGCTTCCGTCAAAGTCATTTGTTTATTTTCTCTATAAAATAGCTCCGTCCCCAGCTCCTCTTCCAACTCTCTTAATTGTCGACTTAAGGTAGGTTGGGTGATGTGCAAAAGTTCCGCAGCTCTGGAAATGCTTCCTTCTTCAGCAATTGTCCAAAAGTATCTTAGTACCCTTATTTCCATTGTCACTACTCCCTGATTTTCAATAATACCTGGATAAGTATGATACCTTACCATGTGATATGGTATCGTCTTGTTACTATACTACCTAGATTACGCTCTAAGACAAGTTCAATACGAAATAATCATCATGGAAACATTTATTAAAAAATTACCTCAAATAATAGAAAGAGCTCTAAAGTTTGGGGTACAACTCAATTCTGGATTGTACTTTAAAACATCAAACAAGAAAAAGCGCGTGAATAATTTTTCTATTCAAGCGCCCTCCTCCGTATTTTTATCATAAGCTGGTCTTTTCCCATTTTGAAGCTGGTTAATGCTAAGACCAAAATCCATTTGCAGGTGAGCGTAGTCGGGAAAATTCCCCCAGTCACCGCCCCATTCAAATCCAAGATCCTTTGCAAGGTCAGCTACTTCCAGCCAATCTGATTTTCTATTGTTATTGCCGTCATATTGTGTATCCCAGGTGATCACGCCATTTTCTTGTCTTATGGCATAATCAATCGCAAGGCCATAGTTGTGATAAGATTCACCACCCCTTGCATTTGTTACAATATTACCGCTTGTCGTCCGCCCCTGTGCATATAATTCATTTTGCTCATCAATGGAGCGGGTTCCAACTGTAATAACTACATCTATATTTATAGCATCCGCCTGTTCCAGCAGTATATTTTTGTTTTTTTCAACTACTGGATGCAGTTCGCTTGGAATCGGCGCATCATCTCCCAAATCAATATATCTTTCATCCATTTTGTTGTTATAGGCAATCATTAGGGTAATTAGAACCGGGGTGACCATTATCCATGAAAGAAGTATATTTCTCAAGCGTTTCATGTAATTATTCCCCTCTTGAAAATTTGCTAACTATACTATATAGCTTAGAGTGCACTTTAGAGCAAATCAAATACAAAATGGGTGCTGTCTGTCAAAAAAGCACCCCGAACATTAGATTCAAATTCTAACATTTGAGGTGCTATCCACGTTAAAGATTATTTCACATCATAACCATAATCCATGGTCACGATGTTATTCATTCTATCCCAATTCTGGTAACTCTCTAGCGCTATGAAGAACACGGGCAACTTCCATCACATTATCCTTTATTCTATAAATTATCCGATAATTATTGAATACCTTCTCTTTAATTAATTCATTATTTAATTCGGGTACAATTCTACCTGAGTATGGGAATAAGACCATTGTTTCAACAGAATCAATAATTCTAGATACAAATAATCTGGCATTCTCTTCGGAGTCCATGGAGATATAAGAAATGATATCCTCAAAAATCACTAACGGCTAATTTTGACCATCTTATTTCAGCCATTTAGCAAACTTTTCCTTCACTTCATCATGAGAATAATATTCTCCATCGTTAAGTTGGTTCAACCCTTTTTCAATCTTCTCTTTAACAGAAAGTTCCTTAATAATATCCTCTAAAGTTACATCATTAGGTAGGTCTTTAATAATTTTTATAACTTCTTCTTTTGTATTCATTCAACTACCTCCTAACTTTTATTCATAATTATAAACCAAAGCCGTTTCATTATCATTAGTTGACTAAAAGGTTTCATCTTATCTTATAATTAGTTATTAACGATTAATGTTCTAACTTAGGATTAAATATTACACCAGTTAGTGTTATTTTCTTCTCTTGTCTTACACGGGAAAAATCTTTATCGGATTCTTGATTCAGGCCGCGTGCAGGATGCTCCTAAAAAAGATGCAGTTCATCGATTCCTCAATAATCCCAGATACAACTGGCGAAAGTTTCTTACGTTGTTAAGTAGGAATGTGATCGTGACGAAACTTAGAGTGCACTTTAAAGCAAATTAAATCACAAAATAGGGGCGTAAAAAGGTTGCTGTTCTATCAAAAAAAGCAGTACGATACCATTTTAGGAGGTACTAGTTGTGGAGTTATTAAAATGTACATACGGTTACATAAATAACTTTTTAATTGAGGAAAAAATGAAAAATACTGGGTTACCATAATCAATACAGTGGTTTATTACATATTGCTTTCATCTTGTTTACCATCTTCTTTTAGAATAAACTCAATCGTTTCATCATCTTTCTTTTTATGCTCCTCTGTATACTCAGCCCAATGAATATTGCTCCACAAGCAGCGTCAATTATGCTGATCTTGAATAGTTCTTTTGTACAAATTGGGTTTGCACTAGGGTCAGGCCTAGGAGGTGTAGTAGTTAATTTAGCTGATATCCATTCGATTATTTGGGTCTCATTATTATCAGTATGTGTAGCTACAATTATAGGATTATTCTCCTTTAAGCAACCATCTAAAGTATCGAAAGAGAAGCAGCAGCAAGCACCTTTACGGTCGTGATTATATCTTACGTAAACGTTGGAAAGTAAAAATGAACGCTGTTTGATTTAAACCCCTTAAGTTGGACAATAAAAAGTCTAACTTAGGGGGTTTTTTAGTGGTGCTAGACCTGTTATGATAGTAGCTGTTTTAATCATAGCTTCGCATTTTCGTTTATATTTTGTTCTAATTTCTGTTTGGCTTGATAAATATTCATAAAACACCTATTTCTGTTTAAACTTTGCAAGGATTTTAGCTTCGGTTGGATTTTTTGGTCGAATACGTCCTCGATTCAAATTTTGCCGTTTTATTTGAGTGGTTATCCGATTAACAGTTTTTTTATATTGATTGGAATTCCGAAGAACTCTTGATTCAAGGTCTTTTAATGTTAGAGTGTTCATATTTACATCACTCTAACCTTTTTTATACCCTTTCATTAAAGAAAAAACTACTCATATTCAACTATAGTTAACCATTGACCATCTGGACCAATGGTTACATGAGGAACCTTATTTAATTCGAACATTTTATAAATGTCCAAATTCTTCTTGGTTAATTTACTTAATTGTTCTGATAAATCAGTCTCGGAAAAAATCAGATAATCCATTGTAGTGGATCGTAAATAAAATTCGAAAATATATCGTTTTTGACTGTCTTTTACATAACCCAGATAACCCATTTCCCTTGGAAAAACTCGTGGTAACGGAAATTTATTAACTTCAATAAAGTCAATCGAAAGTTCATTTAATAGTTCTTGTTCATATTCAGGAATAATCGCATAGATATAACAATCTTGCTCGTATAAGTTGTTGATTATCCTAATAAACTCCTGTTCATCAATTTTTTCATCGAGTAATATTTCCTTTTTTTCGGAATGCTTCTCATATCCAAATCACCCTTTTTTATAATTATACAATTAGACTCGAAATGTTTCCTTTAACTAAGAACCAGTTAACGCAATAATAAAACAATAAAATAGTAAATGTTTCATCTGTAATTAATATAACGTTATTGCACTATACTGCCCGTTAATTTAAGTGAAGCCCTACACAAATCATACTTTTATAATTACTCTTTAATTTTATTCCAGAAGAAAACACTATCCCAGGGAAAAGTCTAAACTCCCTATAAGATAGTGTTCATTGTCTTTCCTATATCACTCATCCACCGTAACTGTTAGGGTTTGTCTAATCACTTTCGAATCATTTTCAGTATCAACATAATCGCCTGCCAAATTCTGTCCACTTTCTCCATATGCTTCTGTGACAAGCGAACCATTATTACTATGGGATGGATCCATGGTAATAATAATTTCGTATTCAGTTAGATTTTTAATTCGACTGTCTTTTTCTGGATCCTCAATATATAGGACTGCGGAGCCATCCGGATTTATATAGCTATAGCCCTGTATTCCCGATGTAATGTAATTGGGAATGTGGGCCCTTGCTTGGATAAACGTTCCATCTATAATATTACTATTTAGTTTTACTACCACATAATCTTCTTGCTTCTCTATTTCTGGCTCCATCCATACTGCTGCTTCCCCATAATTATCCGGTATATCCCAGCTCGGTTCCGTAATTGCAAATGTCTGTTCACCTTCATCTAGTGTGACTGTTTTCTGGAAAGATGCTTTTTGATAGGTTTCGCCTGAATCCGTATAATTTCGTACAAAGCTTCCACTAAGCTCGTTTAAATAATGATTTTTTATTTCCTCACTCTGATTTGCAGGCTCAAATTTCACCTCAATATGTACTACTCCTTCCACTTTTTCTGGAAGACTCGATTCCAATTCAAATTCCCCGTTTTCTTTAACCAGTGTTTGATCACTTGTTCCAATTAATACTCCATCCTCTGAGTTAATGATAAGGATAAGTCTTGATTCAGGTAATAGATTTGTCGTTCCTTTGACGGAAACACCCTTATTTGCAACATGGATATCCCCTTCAAGCGCTACTTCCAAATCACCCTGGTCTTTTGGAGCTTGATTCACTTCAAAGGAAACTTCCTCCGCACTAGCTGTTGAATCTTCTTCAGTTTTTGATCCTGACTCTTCTTGTGTACTCGCATTGTTTTGATTTTCCGTTTCCCCTTGTTTTTCATCTTCACTGTTACCACATGCAGCTAAAAATAGAATCATTAGTGCTAATCGGTTGCGCCTGACCACTAAACTGCCCCCTTAAATTTAGTGACATCCTCTCGGCATTAAAATACCGAGCTTCCAAAGTGAAAACCTCTTAAAAAGAGGCGGAAGCGGTTCACTAGGGTGGGAGCTTGTCTCCCGACAATCCCATGTTGTTCCATTTCTGACCCACCTTCCAACATGACCGCCATACCCCATGCCACTTGGGGCTCCTAGGTTGGATTGTACCAACTAGGCACTTGGTCTATAACACGAACCTATCTCACGACTGTTCCGTGTTACCCCGCCAAGCTTGTGCTACGTGCAATATTATTTGCAGCATTCAAATCAGCATGACACGTATAATTACATTTTACGCAGTGGAATTTATTTCCGTTGCGGTTTTTCTTTTCCGCATGACCGCAACATCCGCAAAATTGGCTTGTTTGATAAGGGTTAATATCCACAACTGGAATATTGTATTTCGCAGCCTTTTCTTTGATGAACTGTTTTAATTGATAGAAAGACCACGAATGAATGGTTTTATCTGCTCTTTTTATGCTACGGCATGTTTTTCGAATGTCATCTAATGCTTCTGTTTTTATAATTGGGTTATCAAATTGCAGGGCGAAATCCACTATACCTTTGGCTAATTTTCGGTTATAATCTTTCATCCATTGTCTTTCCTTTCTACCTATACGTTTTATGACGCGCAGCGCCTTTGCTTTACCTAACGAACGTCGTATGGAACGAAAATGACGTCGCATATAACCGACTTCTTTACCAGAGAAAAATTGTCTTTTACCACTAAGGGGTTCAGAAACGACCGCAATATGTCGCAACCCTAAGTCCACACCAATAGATGTAGACCTTTGTCGTTTCATGTTTTCAAAGATGCGTTTATGTTTCTTTTCAAAGTCTAGTTCTGAACTTATTTGTATTGGAATCGCCACATACCAATATTTCCCTTTACGTAACAATTCCATGGTTCCACGAAACCCTTTCATTTTTTGCGTTAAAAACGGAAAAAACGTTTGTACATCTTTTGTTTCTACTACTGGTAGTACCTTTTTCCCCATATTAGAGGTAAATGCAATATACCATCTTCCTTTTTTCTCTATGGAATTCCAGTTTTGATTATTTATTTTCACACCAAGTGATTTTTTGAAAACTGGAATAGTAGTTGCTCGCCCCTTTTTATAATCAGAAATTGCCTTTTTCGCTCGACGAATAGCCTCATTTCTTATAGCGGATTTAAGGTTGAATGGTACGTTTTTTGAAGAAATTTTTTCTCCATTTTGTAGGCGTTCTACACAATGATTTACGCAATCAGAAAACTCCGTTTGCTCATATATAAATTGTTTATGCTTTTTCTTTGTTGGCTTTTTGAGTTTAACTAAGATAGTTTTCGTAGCCATTTTTTCACCTCCATATGGAATATTTTACCAAACATACGTTCGATTATCAACCTAAAAAGGCTTGCATAATAAAGTTGTTCAAAAAATAAACTTGGCATTCATCCCCTCATTAAAATAAGGGGCGTTCTGCCAAGCTCGTAAAAAAATAGAGTAGAAAATTCTACTCTTAACATTCCATTCATCATTTAGGCCTACTTAGCACAATGCAAGTGGCTCACTAACTCTTGGTTCTGGATAAACGGAATCTATTTTTGCAAGATCCTCTTCCGTAAGCTGAATATCTGCAGCTTTTACGTTATTGATAACATGTTCCGTATTACTAGATTGTGGAATGGCGATGGTCTGCCCATTACGAATACACCATGCTAATAGGAGTTGAAAAACATCTGCGTTATACTTTTTCGCAATATCTAGTAACACTTTTTGTTTCGTTAGATCGGCACCTAAACGATCTCCTCTTGCTACAGGGGCATATGCCATTAACGGTATATTATTTTCCTTCATCATAGGAACTAAATCAAAATCAATTCCACGATCTCCTAAATTATAACGGACTTGATTCGTGGCACAGTGAGGACCATTGGGTTGTTTTAGTAATTTCTTCATATCATTCACATCAAAATTTGAAACTCCCCAAGCTTTGATTTTCCCCTGCATTTTAGCTTTTTCCATTGCTTCTATTGTTTCTTCGATTGGAATACTGCTTTTCCAATGAAGGAGATAAAGATCTAAATAAACTTTTAGGAGAACATGAAGTTTCCATTAGAACCTTACGTAGAAACCAGTTTAACTAACGAAAAAACGAATGTTGCTTTTTCTTAACCGATAGAGATACCAACAGGAGTCATCTAAAAAATAAAAGGCTGTAAACCTTATCAATAGGGTTTATAGCCTTTATTCATATTAATACTTACATTTCTTCATCAAAAATGAAACCTCCGCACAATTTCATTCTTCATTGTTTTTTCCGAAAATAAGATCATCCCAATTAGCGTTAGCAGAGCATATAAGGCAGTTGCAGCACTTGGCCATAACACCGTTGACCAGGAGCTTAGAAAAAGAATGACAGGAAGAAAGCCTAAAATAACCATTGTTGTCATATACCCGATGTACTCTCGCCATTTCATTGGTTTTCTTAGTACAATAATGGTTACAAATAATGTAGCAAGCGAAACGAGAAAAGGAATAACGTAATGGATCGACCATTTTGAACTTCCAGATGCCGCATCCAAGATAAAAAGCATAATAGAAAGTGCGATAACTTGAAAAATGACTTTAGAACCAGTGTGGGCTTTAGAGAGTATGGTATGATTAATCAATAATAACCCATATAGTACGGGACCTAGCACATACAAGAACCATAATTGATTCGGTTTAGTTAATAAATTGATTAATAGGCTTGTACTAATAGCGAAAATAGCAATAAACAAGACGAGCCGCTGAACAAAGCGACGCCGTTGAACTTTGGTTTCATAGGCAGGATAATACGCGTTATGTTCCAATCCCTCAGAAAGTTTGTGTTTACATAACGGACAATATGGTTGTTGTGTATAGATATCGCAATTTGAGCAATAATGTTGCATTGATTTCACCTGCTGTCATTGGAGTATACTTCTATCTCCAAATTAAATGTCTTGGAAAGCTCTCTAAAGAATGTACGGATAATATCCACTTCTTGTATCATTCTTGCAAATGTGATGACAAGTTCATCCCCCACCGCGATCATCCCTGCGTTAATCGGGCTTTTCTTTGTCGGGTAGAGAACCATTTCCATATGAGATATATGTGATTCCATGGAGTCTGGAAGTCGTACTTTCCCCATATTTGTCAAGGTCATCGCTTTAGTGCGCTCACTAAAACTCCTGTAACCATAACGAATGGCATGGTATTTAATTGGGAGCGGAACAAATCTCGCGGTCAGTCTGGTTTGCCATTTCACCCGGTCGTTAATACTTTTCTGCAAGCTTTCCTTTTGTACTTTCTCACGTAATTGCTTCGATGTTTCTTCAATAATTTCTTCCAATGTCGTCTTCTCCGTTACAGACATACCTATATTGACAACACCAAAGAAATTGCGCAGAGTATTGGATGGGAAAAGACTCCGTAAGTTAACTGGGACGGCAATCTTTATTTCCTCTTTATATGCCCGATACCGTAATCTTTCTTTATAGATAGCTGCAATTAAAATGGCCGTGACAAAACCGGTGATGGTTGTTCCGTATTTTTTTGCAAGCTGGTGCACTTTGCTAGCGCTCATTTTTCCATGGACAGTAATAGTTTGATCGATGGAAGTGCCGCGAATCTGATAAGAAGACGTTTCTTTGAATTTCTCCGCTTTTTCATCTGTACCATAGTTTTGATAGCTATCGTCTCTTTCATAATAACTTGGCGGATTATGAATATCGATTAGTGTACTTTCATAAGCCACGTCTTCTCCGAGATAAGATAGATAATAATAAATAAGCGCTTTAATAAATTCCAAAGCACCTGTCCCATCTGTTACAGAATGGAAAAATTCCACAGCAATACGCTTTTTATAATAGGTAACACGTAATAAGAACCCATTTGTTTCTAACGGATCAATTGGTGCACATGGATATTGGCTTTCAAGCTGAACATAAAGCTTTTCATTATTTTCCACAAGAAAATCCCAGAAAACACCTTTACGAAGCTTTACGGCAAACAAAGGGAGGCGTTTGAGAACATCATCCAGCGCAAGTTGAAGTTTAGCTGGGTGTACTGTTTTCTTCATAATGGCAGCAACCCGGAAGACCGAAGAATTGGTTTGCTCCGATACAGCATGAAACAATTTCCCTGCATTATCAAGTTTGTACCATTCATCCATTGTTGAACACCTCAATACCTACTGTTTTTCTTGTACCCTATTTTACATCATATTTGCTCTCGATTCATCGTTCGTCCATTTTACTTATGTTTTTTATGATATTCACGATTTTCTTAGTCGCCCTTTTTGCCTCTGGAATCGGGAAAAGCACAAAGATATGATTCATTTTCGGATATTCAAAATAGTTCATTCTCACTCCTTGTGAGATAGCAATATCTCTGAACTTCCTTGCATCTGGTAAAAAAACTTCATGTGTCCCTATAAATAAAGTAATTTCCCCCAATCCATTTATCTTTCCGTTTATCGGACTAAGTAAATAATTATTTGGGTCAGTGCCACCTGCATACGCCTTCCCCATTTGAATCAAACCATAGATTCCTAACATTGGATCTTTATGCTCCAATTGATAAGCATCTGGATTTTTCATCGTAATATCAAGCCAAGGTGAAAATAAAATGATTTTTTTAGGTTGTGGTAGCCCTTTATCCAAAAGCAATTGTGCTAAGGCCAACGCAAATCCTCCGCCAGCAGAGTCACCCATCAAGATAACATTTTCCTTATCCGAGGTTTCTAAAATCGATTCATACACTGGAAGAACTTTATCAAAAGACTCTTTATACTGATGGTTGGGTGCTTTCGGATAAATGGGAACGTATATCGTAACGTCGGTTCCCTTTGCTAACTTCCAAAGAAAATTCCAATGATATAGCGATGGTTGTTTAATATACCCTCCGCCATGCAAATAGAGGATGGATTTTCCTGAAGTCTTTTTTTCTTCATTAAAGATGTAACACTCCATTCCACCAAAATGCTGTTTTACCATGCTGAACTTTCTCTGAATATATTTTGGTAATACATAGGGTTTCTCGTTTTCCCTTTGTTTTTCTTTAAGAAATTGAGCGTATAGTTTTTCATCGGTAAAGCTATCTTTATTACTGAATCGTTTGAGTAAACGTTCTGCAATCCAGCTTCGAATACTTCTCATAAGTTTCCTCCTGTTCGGGGTAGTACCATTTTTATAAAGTATTCTTACGCGAAAATAAATATCCGTCTGTTGGTTGCTTTATACTCTATACTAGCAGGAATTGTTTAGTTTTGTACAAAAAGGCACACGGACACATCAAAAAAGGGATATTGCTTTTGGGCAATATCCCTTTTTGGTGTCTTCTTTGGTGGTATAAATTCCCCATCAACTTTTCATTATTTTCCCCATGTATATCCTCTAAATGTTCCAAATGATCCAATCCCCAACTTCACATGGATACTAATAATGGTTTCAATCCAGTTTGCAAAAAAACTCCTCATAAGGGTTTTCACCATCACATGGAGCCAACAAATCATCCAATGTTGGCTTTCCCTTTGGTTTTAACTCAAATCCATTTTTCGTATCACGAATTTCCAACTCTGTACCTTTTACAATTCCGTATTTATCCGCCAATCTAAAAGGTATACGAATACTAATGCTGTTGCCCCATTGTTGTGCAGTAACGGTTATATACCCCACTGTCTGTTTGTCCGCATCATAGCACCTCCAAATAAAATGTAGACTTAAGTTTATAATTTTCAAATGAATCGATACATATCTTTTGATTGGAAAAGAAGAACACTCTGTAATAATTTTAAGATTTGCTGCTTAATCCAGTCCGCAAACCAATGCGAATGTATTATTGTACAATTTTTTAAACAAACTCAATTATCAAAAGGAAATCAAAGTGATATAATAGAATAAAATATTCATGGAGGTGAACATACAACATGAATACAGCTAAAGAACGTTTACTGAAAATTATTGATGAAGCACCTGAAAATGAAGTTAGAAAAATATTAGACTTTGCAGAGCAAATAAAAAATAAGAATGAAATAAGCTTATTTAAGGATTTATCAAAAGCCAGCGAGAGTAGTTTGGACTTCTGGGATAACGATATAGATGATGAGGTTTGGAATAATGTATAAGCAAGGTGACATTGTATTAATACCGGTTCCATTTACTGATTTAACGAGTAGAAAACAACGTCCAGTCTTAATTATTTCAAACGATAGCTACAATAATTTTACAGAAGATATTATTGTAGTTGCTATTACTTCAAAGTTAAAAGACCTTGATTATTCAGTAATAATAGATTCAGCGGACTTAACAGAAGGAATTCTTAAAATAACCTCAAGCATCAGGGCAGATAAAGTGTACACACTCGCAAAGAATATAGTTGTAAAAAAGTTTGGTCAAGTTAAACCTGAAATTTTAGAGGATGTTCGTACAAAAATTAATGTTCTTATAAATAATCTTGAGTAAGGTTTCCATAAGGACCTGGGAACAAGCTGGCTTTTCATTGAAGGAAGTCATTTTTTCCCAAATTCCCTTCTGCTCTTTTTAGTCCTTCTTTATTATAATTCTCTCTCGTAAATGTGACCACACCGACAAATTTTTCATATGGCGGAGGATTTTGAAAAGGACTTTCTTTAATAACTTCAATTAGCTTATCAAATTTTTCATGAAGATTTGCCCCTTTCAGTTTGGGTAAATCTTTTTTTCATCCTTTTTTATCTTTATAGCGTATCCCAATCAATCTCACCCAAGTCCTCTGTCTCTTCATATTCAAAGTGTTTCATTCGATCAAGAACCCCAGTGCTTTGCAAATAAAGTGTTTCCTGTATAGCATCCCAATTTCTTTTACTGACAAGAACAGCACCATCATCATTTTTTGTGCTAGTTATTTCAATCGGTGTATTATCATCATTCACTTGCTTAATCAATTGGTAAAGGTTTTTTCTTGCATTTGTTGGGTTGTACCTTAATACGACAATTCCCCTTTTCTTTTATAATTGATTACACTTCATATTATAGCGTAATGATTGATTTTTTTATAATATCGCCAGTAATGCCATCATATTCATGGTTTATCATCGTTTGTTCCAACTTTTATGCTCCAAAAATACAAAATACATATTATTACAGATGGCGCACCATTCTCTTTTTCAATCACCCTATTACTTTTGGCTAATAACGCATATTGAAACAAGCACCATTCATAACATATAATAATGTCAATTTTTCACAAGGAGGAAATAATGACCGATAACAAACAAAATCCTCAGCAAGAAAAGCGTATTCCTGTTCATCAACATAAACAATCGGATAATCCTGAACCATCCCATTCACAAACGGTTGGTAAGAACGGTCCCACACTGGAGCAAGATAATATTTTGCATGAAACACTTGAAACATTTATTCACGAGAAAATTGTGGAACGACCTGTACATGTGAAAGGATATGGTGCTTTCGGCCATTTCGAAACGTTGAATAGCATGAGTGAATACACAAAACTTCCCTTTCTTCAGCAGGCTGGGCAAACAGTTCCTGTCGCGGTTCGCTTTTCGCTTGGGACGGGCAATAAAGGCACTCCTGATACTTCGCGAAACTTACGTGGATTTTCAACGAAGTTCTATACAGATGCCGGAATTTTCGACCTTATTTGCAACCATATCCCGGTCTTTTTGTTGCGCGATCCTATGCGTTTTCCAGAGAGTATCAAAGCACTATCACCATCACCACGAAACAACTTAATGGACCCAGAACGGCTTTGGAGATTTGTCGCCAACACTCCAGAAACCACTCATTTTATCGTTCGCCTCTTTTCTGACCACGGCACAATCAAAAGCTTTCGGCGAATCCCCGGCCACAGCGTCAGTACGTACGTGTGGCGAAATTCGGAAGGAAAACGCCATTACATTAAATATCTTTGGTTTCCATTTGATGGTGTGGAATATATTACAAGCAAGGAGGCAGAAAGGCTGGCGGCGATCAACCCCGATTACGCCGGCGAAGATCTTTTCCAAACAATCGCGAATGGGAGAACGGTAGAATACGGGCTGTACGTACAAATGATGGATCCAAGGGATGAAGAACAGCTTCCATTCGATCCCCTTGATGACACAAAAGTGTGGGATGCAAAGATGTACCCTTTCCATCCTGTTGGGAAGATGGTGCTCAATCGCAATCCCGAAAACTATATGGAACAAGTGGAGAAGATTGCATTCTCACCTTCAAACTTATTAGATGGAGCGGAATTGTCCGATGATAAGATTATACAAGGCCGGGCGAATGTATATTGGGATTCTCAACGTTATCGTATCGGTCCACAATTTCGCAAGGTTCCAGTGAATGCGCAAAAGCATTGGCGACCAGGCGATTTGCAGACAAGTGGAGAAGGCAGATATGTAGAAGGGAAACTCGTGCGTTCGGATATTGCAAAACAAGATGATTTTTCACAAGCAGGAGATTTCTATCGGTCATTATCGCAAACAGGGAAATCTAACCTTGTCTCGAATCTTGTCACCGCAATGACGGGAATAAGACGGGAACTACAGGTCAAGGTGATCGAGTATCTTACTTTTGCTTCCCGTGACCTCGGCGAACGTGTATTGGATGGATTGCGAGAGTAAATGAATTGCTAAAGCCCATAATCATCAAGATTATGGGCTCTTCCTAAGTTACGGTTTCTAAAGTTTAAGTCTTATAAAATTAAACTATTAAATTTATATATCAGCAATCTCCATTTGGATATCAGTATTCGTGCACTATATTTTAGGTGAAATAAATATCCACAAGCTACATCTATTTGATTGCTCTATTCATATAGTAGCAGGAATCGTTTAACTTTGTATAAAGAAGCTTCCATCAGGTTATCAAAGGGGTTGTATGTCAGAGCACCATACCTGCCCAATCTCGATGAAGTTGACTTTGTAAAAAAGCAAGATTTTTTTATGGGATATTTAGGTGGAAAAAGACCTTTAATAGGATCGGAAGTGGCTATCCTTCATGGTAACATCCAAATAAAAGCTTTTGGAACAGCTATTTTGATTGGATTTAGCCAAGTTGCCCAATCAAAGGATGTCACATCATTCCTTCTAAGATGTATAGAAGTTGGCAAAAAGTATATTGCATTATTTAGCGAAAAATTAAAGGAAAGTGATTTGCCTGTACCTTTGACATGGGATGCGGATATAACAAAAAGTACAGCATATACATTTTCTGATCAATTAATGATGTATTATGCAACTGATTTTTTTGCTTTTAGTATTGGGGTCCCATCAGGAAAATGTGGATTTACAACGATAAGGAAATTTCAATATTAAAAAAACAACTTTTCCGCAAAATTTTAATGCATAATTCCAATTTTGGATACTTTTTTTAAAAAAGAGGTATCGGAAAATAGTGTGAAAAAAAGTTCAATCCCTAAACTAAAAAAACAAATAAAAGAGGATAGCACATAACTAGCATGTGTATCCTTTTTGTCCCCAATCGCGCCCTTTTGCAGAACTATGAGGGTTACTCAGAAAACAAGTCACATCCATGAATTATTTCATCAGTGGAAGCCAAAGTTGCTTCATAAATTGTCTTATTATACTTTTTCATATAGGACTGAACAACCTTATATCCTACTGCATAACCGGCACAAAAAGGAAGCCCAACAGGTTGATACCCTTCTTGTGCCGCAATTTCATCGCCAAACATATAACTGCTCACTTCGGCAAACCCTTTTACGTCAAGAGCTTCCCTAATAACATCGGTTGAATACTCTAATTCTTCTTTTTCCATGCTAGTAACCCAAGGTCCTAATTGTTCTGTTCCGTATAATTCTTTTGCAAATGACTCGGCTAAACCTTCTATAACAAGATAATCTCCTACTGTTACGTTACCATGGTCCCAATCAAAATAAGAAAAGCGAATATTGTGATGAAATTCATGAGCAATAACTGCGGGAAGTTTCGGTAAGTTATATTCATTTGGATAGATATTCACAGTAATAAACCCGGGAACACCTCCGAACCCCGTATATCCTTTCTGTAGCTTTAGTTTATCAGGATTTGCAACATACAATCCAAACTTTATTTCATCAGCGTTTACTTTCAAACCCGACTTATTAGCGTTTTCTATACAGTTTTTAATGGTATTATCCGCTACTGTATAAGCGTTATTTTCTTTTAGGATTGATAACCCCTGTTGGATTTGTTTACCGTTGGAAATATCTGCATAACCAAGCATTTTTGTAGCCATTATAACATCATAGCCATTTTCTTGTTTTGCTTTTATAGGAACATTGATTAAATTCCACATTTCCTTAAATGGCTCCATCATTGTATAACGAAAGTAATTTTTTCTTTCTTCCAAATCCGTAATCGCAAGTAATTCTTCGTATTGTTCCACTGTATCGATTACCTTATAAGTCATACCCATTTTAATCACCTTTTTAGCAAATATTTAACATTATAATCTTGAAACAACTTTATATTAGGTCTAAATGAAATAATATATTTTCTATCTCAGCAATTATTTGTGTTAAGTCATTTTTAATTAATCCTAATGAAGGTTGTCGGTCTTTTAAATCTTTAAGTTTATAACCTGTAATCTTCGCGGCAAGTATTTGTGTAATTTTTTCTAAGTCTAATTTGGATAAAACTAACTGGCCGTTGGCATTCTTCCTTGGTTTTAATAAATCCAAATTAGAATAGTAGGTATAGAGCGTTCAGTAAGTCCAGTTCTTTTGCAAACGTCCACCGTTGTAAACAGTGTAATTCACCTCCATATTTCAAGACTAAGGTATTACGCTACGTTAGAGTCAAGTAAAATTATAAGCATCGATGCAACTACAAATAAAAACCGAAGTCAATTAGATAATTAATTAATCATGTCTAACTCTTACCTAATTTAGTTCAAAAATTTCCCTGCCAAAATTCAAATAAAAAACAAAATTCCCTGCCAAATTTTTTTCTTGGTAGGGAACTATATCATTGCAACTAACATACTCTATTCACATTAAGGTTTAGCTCCTGCAAAATACTCTCTCTCCAAAATAGAAAAATAGTATTGATCAACCCATTTATTTTGCCAAAAAAGCTCTTCCTTAAAAATGGCCTCTTTTCTCATACCGATATTTTCCATCAAAACCGCAGAGCGTGTATTATTTGCATTGCACATTCCAAATACTTTATGGGCGCATAGTTTTTCAAAAGCAAATTTCAATAACACTTTCGCCGCTTCGCTCCCGTAACCTTTACCTCCATTTTCAGGAAGTATTGCAAAGCCAATTTCCCAGCTTTTTCTATGTTCACTATCGTTCCATAATTGCGCTAGACCAATAGGTTTTTTATTTTTATCTGTTGCAATCGTAACGATAAAATCATAACTTGTCCGATTTTCCTTTTCTTCAATTTTTTGAATATATTCTTCACGTACAACGTCTTTATCCGATTCTACATACTCCTCAAAGTACCATAAATTTTCATCAGTCTCTATCCTACAAATAAAATCTAAATCATTGGCTGATGCCATTGTTAGCAATAATTTTTCACCAGAAAGCTTCATAATATTCACCCTTTGTTAAACTTGTAATCCTTTTTTGTAAAATATTTTAAATTACCTTTTTAGAACGCTTTATCCCAGAAATTTTGTTATCCAACTACCTTTAAGAAGTAACATCAATCCATAGAGTATTTTTTGGACAAAAAACCTTTTGAATTGGGCTTTTAATCTCTTATTTTAACATACATTAAAATTAATTCTAATTCCTCACGATAATCCAGATACAAAAAAATAATCCCTACCCAAAATAAGATGGTAGAATTTTTGATAGGGAACCATATCATTATCCATTTTTTTGTACGTTTAAGGCTAAGATAAACACTGGCAAATAAGGCGTTCTCTCTTCAAATCAAGTTAGCTAGTTTATTCCCTACCAAAATTCAACGATAAAAAAAATTCCCTACCAAAATTTTTTCTTGGTAGGGTTTTTGGTAGGGAACTATATCATTTTTTATACATTTTCTTCATTTTTGAGTAGGATAAATGCTGTTAAATCAGCGTTCTCTCTTCAAATCAAGTTAGCCTCTTATTCCCACTCTACTTTCACCGTACTAGGTATAGAGCAATATCATTGATTTTAAAGGGTTTTTAGGAAGTATCAATGCTTATAATATGATATAAAAAATTAAAATAATGCAATTTTAATGCAATAAATGCAAATCACTGTTTGGAGTTATCACTATAAATATTTGATATCTTAAACAAGAGACGTTTCAATTGAAGCGTCTTTTTTTATGGAAAAATCGAGTGATAAAAGTATACAACTTCAATTTATACTATGCATTCTTATGATAAGTAAATAAATCTTAATTGTCATTTAAACGGTAAACGTTGACAAATGACATTTTTTTATTGTGCAAATTTGAGGTGATAAAAATGAAATATAACATTATCTACGCTGATCCGCCGTGGCAATACCGACAAAGAAAAGGAAATGGAGTGGCAGAAAACCATTATCAAACAATGAATTTAAAAGATATTTGTAATTTACCTATTGATACTATCTCTCACAAAGATAGTGTTTTATTTTTATGGACGACCTTCCCTATGCTACAAGAAGCATTACAAGTGATAATTGCGTGGGGATATACATTTAAAACAGTTGCCTTTGTCTGGGTGAAACAAAACAAGTCAGGAAATGGCTTTTTCTTTGGTTTGGGTCACTGGACACGCTCAAACGCTGAAATTTGTTTATTAGCTGTAAAAGGACGTCCCAAAAGAATATCGAAGAAGGTTCATCAGTTAATTGTTAGTCCTGTGGAAGGACACAGTAAAAAACCTGACATTGCAAGAGATAAGATAGTTGAGCTAATGGGCGATTTACCACGAGTTGAATTATTCGCTAGGCAATCACCTGTTGATTGGGATGTTTGGGGAAATGAAGTGGAAAGTAATATTTCTTTAGAAACTAAAAAGCAAGATCCTACATTAAAGATTGATTGCTTATGACAGGTCTTACATTAGGAAGTCTTTTTGATGGAATCGGTGTCTTCCCTTTAGCTGCTTCTCTTGCTAATATTACCCCAATTTGGGCAAGTGAGATTGAGAAAGCACCTATATCCATTACAAAAAGACACTTTCCAATGATGATTCATATTGGAGATATTACAAAACTTCATGGTGGGGCTATCCCTCCCGTAGATATTATTACGTTTGGATCGCCTTGTCAAAATCTATCTAATAATGGAAATCGAGAAGGATTGGCAGGAAGTCAATCAAGTTTATTTTATCACGCGATACGAATTATTGAAGAAATGAGGTGTGCGACGAATGGAATATATCCAGTTATCGCTGTTTGGGAAAACGTCATGGGAGCTTTTTCATCAAATAACCGGCTGGATTTTAAAGTCGTGCTGGAGTCGTTCACAAAAACCAATATTCCAATGCCTGCTTCTGGAGTCTGGGCAAACGCTGGAATGGTGCGAGGGAAGGATGTTGAAGTGTGTTGGCGACTCTTGGATGCCCGATATTGGGGAAAGCCCACGCTACCTCAAAGACGAAGACGTATCTTCCTCGTGGCAGATTTTAGAGGAACACGTGCCAGAGAAATATTATTTAAAGCCCGCGATTTGCAATCGTTTCCTACGTCTTGCGGAAAAGACAGGCTGTCCTCCACCAGCACCAGTCGAATATCTGCTCAAAAAACAAGGGGGAAAATACCCATCGTCCGCCCCTTTCAAGAAAGACGTATGCGAAGTACCGCTAAAGACAAAAACAAAACAGGATTCATTGGAAGTTTTGGACGGACACATGACCCTTTTCCAACTTTGCTTGCAAGTTCCGTAAATTATTTTTCATTTTGGTATGAAGGAAAAGAAAAAGAAGGTTATATACGACAACTCACCCCATTAGAATGTGAACGTTTGATGGGATTACCAGAGGGCTGGACAGCTTTAGGACACAAAGATGAAGCAATTAGTGATCATGCAAGATATAAAGCGCTTGGAAATGGGATCGCTGTACCATGTGCAGCATATATCATGGCTGGCATTGCAGAAGCAATACAGATATAACACATTCACGTATGACAAATCTCCTGTCATGCTTTTTTTATTGTTTCATCTATGAAGGAGTGTGGTTTCTTTGGAAGATAACGAAACAAAGGTAATGGAATGGATTGATGATCATTTTGTTATGAATGAAATTGAGGTGGAGGACTTTCCGTTTTTTCCTTGTGGGAAGTTAATACGTGATAAAAATGGAGAAACGATGGTTGTATTTTGGTGCATTATTTATGATCGGGTGGATTATCGTTTTCAAGAAGCATAAGGAGTGATTCATTCATGAAGATGTATTTTTCTCGTTCCCCTCCCTTCTGCCCATGCTCTCCATATGAATAAATAATCAAAAATTAATACAAGAAAAGAGGGCTATATGATGGAATTAAAATATGTGATTCCGAACATGGAAAAAACGTTTGGAAATTTAGAATATGCAGGAGAAGGAAAGGTCGAACAGCGCCGAATTAATGGACGGATGACAACACTATCTCGAAGTTATAATCTTTATTCGGATATTCAGCGTGCAGATGATATCGAGGTCATTCTTCCTCAAGAAGCTGGGGAAAAATTCTTTGAACATGAGGAAAAAGTTAAACTGGTTAATCCTCGCATTACCGCAGAAGGTTATAAAATTGGAGAGCGTGGTTTTACAAATTATATTTTACATGCAGATGACATGGTAAATGCATAAGGAGGAAAAAAGATGAGATTAGCACAAGGTATTGTCATTGATAAAGAAAAGACATTTGGATTATTAAAATTCTCTGCATTACGTCGTGAGGTGTTTCTTCAAAACGAAGATGGAACGGTATCAACAGAAGTTAAGGAACGCACCTATGACTTAAAGTCTCGTGAACAAGGGCGCATGATTCAAGTAAGTATTCCTGCTTCCGTTCCCTTAAAGGAATTTGATTATAATGCGGAAGTAGAAATTATAAACCCTGTCGCAGATACAGTCGCAAATGCAACATTTCGTGGGGCAGATGTTGATTGGTACATTAAAGCAGAAGACTTAGTCTTAAAAGGAAAAGCGACAACATCGGCTAGTAACGTCCCAAAATCTAACTCTAGTAAGGAAAAATGATGAAGATTTTTAGAAGACGAGGGAAACGCATTCGAGCTAGTGATGCTTCCCTCCTCTTTCACTTTTTGTTCAGTCGGTTATTTGTCGCATGGCTTATCCCTTTTACACTTTTTCATCTGTCATTTTTATTATCAACGGAATGGAAACTATCATTATTTCAAGAGCATTTTATCAGTCCTTATGGATTGATGACATTCATAATCAGTTTTGTTATGACAGGTGTATGTGCCTTTCTGTATTATCGTTATCGATATGACTATATTAGACAAGTCATTCATCGTCAAAAACTCGCAAAAATGATCTTGGAAAACGGTTGGTATGAAACAAAACAAGTACAGTCAAGTGGCTTCTTTGAAGACATACCAAATGGAAAAGCAAAAGATAAAATTAGTTACTTTCCTAAAATGTACTATAGTCTTGAAAAAGGATTGCTCTATATTCAAGTGGAAATCACACTAGGAAAGTATCAAGACCAGTTACTTAATTTAGAAAACAAGCTAGAAAGTGGTCTGTACTGTGAGCTAATTTCAAAAGAGTTACATGATTCTTTTGTTGAATATATTTTGCTCTATGACACAATTAATAGTCGTATTTCTATTGATGAAGTCATTGCACAAAATGGCAGCTTAAAGCTCATGGATGCTATGTATTGGGAATACGATAAGTTGCCACATATGTTGATTGCTGGCGGGACTGGCGGTGGAAAGACGTACTTTATTCTTACACTGATTGAAGCTTTATTAAAAATAGATGCAAAATTGTATATCTTAGATCCGAAAAATGCAGATTTAGCGGATTTAGCCACTGTTATGCCTGATGTCTATTATAAAAAGGAAGATATGATGACTTGTATTGACCAGTTTTATGAAGCTATGATGGCTCGTAGTGAAGAAATGAAACAGATGCCCAACTATAAGACAGGAGAAAACTATGCTTCTTTAGGTTTATCCCCTCACTTTTTAATTTTTGACGAGTACGTCGCATTTATGGAAATGCTTGCCTCTAAGGAAAGTACAGCCGTATTAACTAAATTAAAACAGATTGTTATGTTAGGACGACAAGCTGGCTTCTTCCTTATCCTCGCCTGTCAACGACCAGATGCAAAATATCTTGGAGATGGCATTCGAGATCAGTTTAATTTTCGGGTTGCTTTAGGACGTATGAGTGAGCTCGGATATGGCATGATGTTTGGGTCGGACATACAAAAACAATTTTTCTTAAAACAAATTAAAGGCCGCGGCTATGTCGATAAAGGAGATAATGTCATTTCCGAATTTTACACACCACTTGTCCCGAAAGAACATGACTTTTTAAAAGAAATTGCTAAACTAGCACAATAAAGGCTGCCCAGTGCGGCGGCGTGCGAAGCGAAAGCCGCTGTGCTGGGCTAAGCCTGCGTGGCGACAGCCACGCCTTAACCCCCCATTTCTAACAGGGGGGTAGAAAAACAATAAGAAACTGTTCCAAAAGCCAATAACACCTGATGGCGCAACGGTTTGGAGCATATGGAGAAGATGTCAGCTTTTTACTTTTAGTTGACATCTTTTTTTTGTTTGGAGGAATGCACATGAATCAAGTACCTTGGTATCAACAATTAAAGGAAAAACGACTGGAATACGGTGTATCGCAAAATAAACTAGCTGTTCATATTGGAATTTCAAGACAATATATTAGTGAAATCGAAACTGGAAAAGTAACTCCTTCTGATTCACTGCAAGTTGCTTTGTTCGATATTTTAGAGCAATTTAATCCAGCTGCTCCTTTGGAAATCTTATTTGACTATGTACGGATTCGATTTTTAACGACAAATCCGAAGCCTGTCATTGAAGATATTTTAAAACTCAAAATGGAATACATGTTACACGAGGACTATGCGTTTTACTCCTATATGGAACAATACGTTTTTGGTGATATTGTCGTCATGGTTTCTCCTGATAAAGACAAAGGGTGTTTACTCGAACTTAAAGGGAAAGGATGTCGTCAATTTGAAAACTTTTTATTAGCCCAGCAACGAACATGGTTCGATTTTTTTATGGAAGTGTTTCGTGTTGGTGGCGTATTTAAACGAATTGATCTTGCGATAAACGATAAGACAAGCGTATTGGATATTCCGTTTTTAACGAACAAATGCCGTAATGAAGAATGTATCTCTGTTTTTCGTAGTTTTAAAAGTTACCGTTCTGGTGAACTTGTGCAGAGTGAAGACAAGCCTGACATGGGAAATACGTTATATATCGGCTCTTTAAAAAGTGACGTGTACTTTTGTGCGTATGAAAAGGATTATGAACAATACGTGAAGCATGGCACATCTCTCGAAGATACAGATGTGAAAAATCGCTTTGAAATTCGATTAAAGAATGATCGTGCATACCATGCAGTTGTGGATTTAATGATGTATGAAGATGCTGGGCGAACCGCCTTTTCTATTATTAATCGATATATTCGTTTTGTCGATAAAGACGAGGAAAAACGTCGCAGTAGTTGGAAAATGAATAAAGAATGGCAACGATTTTTGGATTTAGGCGTGAATAGAAAAATTTCTTTAACGACAAAACCTGAACCATATACGTTTGATAAGACACTCAGATGGCTAGCTCATCAAGTCGCCCCCACTTGGAAACTAGCGACAAAGATAGATGAACTCAATCAAACGAGTGTAATTAAGGATATGTTGGAACAGACAGAGTTATCCAAGCGCCATCAAAAAATACTCATGCAACAAACCATTCCTTTAGGGAAAGTGATTCAACCACAGTCAGATAACGAATGATTAACTTATGAAGGGAGAAAATCAAATGAACTTTGGCCAGAATTTATACAATTGGTTTTTAAGTAATGCACAATCTTTAGTATTAATGGCGATTGTCGTAATTGGAATTTATTTAGGGTTTAAACGGGAGTTTTCCAAACTAATTGGCTTTTTAATTATTGCTTTGGTTGCAGTAGGATTAGTCTTTAATGCGGCTGGTGTGAAAGACGTGTTGTTAAACCTATTTAATCGAATCATAGGGTCTTAAATTGTACCGTTTTTTTGCGGAAGATAAGTGGTCTTCTTATGTTCTACAAAAAATGGTGGACCAAACGGTAGTGCGGTAGGGATTAACAAGCCTCATTTGTGTATCAGCAGATAATAAGCTGCTGCTTTTTTATGGCTATTTTTAATGAAAAGGATGTGAATTTTTATGGAAATGCAAGTTTTTATAACGAATCTTGGTAAATATAATGAAGGGGAAGTTAATGGTGCTTGGTTTTCACCACCTATTGATTTTGAGGAAGTGAAAGAACGTATCGGTTTGAATGGAGAGTATGAAGAATATGCAATCTTCGATTACGAACTTCCCTTTGAAATTGGCGAATATACACCTATTTCAGAAGTGAACCGATTATGTGCAATGGTCGCAGAAATTGAGGGTACGCCTCTTTATGATTCTCTTTCCGAAGTTCAAAGCTATTGGTTTAATAGTATAGAAGAATTGCTGGAGCACCAAGATGATATTATGTATTATCCTGATTGTGAGAATATGGCGGATGTCGCAAGGTATTTCGTAGAGGAAACAGGAGCACTTGGAGAAGTTCCTGCCAATCTACAAAACTATATTGATTATGAAGCTTTTGGACGTGACTTAGAAATCAGCGGTAATTTTCTTGTTACGTCTCATGGTGTGTTTGAATATATCCAATAGATGGAGAAGCAGCTTGTTATCGCACAGGCTGCTTTTTCTATTGATGAAAGGATGATTTCATGTGAAAAAACTAAAAAGTTATACCCGTATTTGGTCAGTCGAAAAAGTGATTTATGCCATTAATGATTTTCGATTACCTTTCCCAGTGACCTTTAACCAAATGTCATGGTTTGTGCTTTCTCTTTTAGCTGTCATGCTACTTGGAAACCTCCCTCCCCTCTCCTTGATTGATGGGGCGTTATTAAAATATGTTGGAATTCCAGTTGGTTTGACTTGGTTTATGAGTCAAAAAACATTCGATGGTAAAAAACCGTATAGCTTTTTCAAGTCTGCATTGACATATTGGTTTCGACCTAAAGTTACGTATGCAGGAAAACCTATCAAACTACAACGTGTGAAAGTAAATGAAAATATCACCGCTGTTAGGAGTGAAGTCCATGCGTTATCCGATTAAATACCTTGAAAATAATCTTGTTTTCAATCATGACGGCGAATGTTTCGCGTATTATGAGCTGTTGCCATATAATTATTCCTTTTTATCGGAGGATGAGAAAATACAGGTGCATGACCATTTCCGTCAATTGATTGCCCAAAATCAAGACGGTAAAATTCATGCTTTGCAGATCAGTACCGCAAGCAGTATCCGCTCGGTACAGGAACAAAGCAAGGAGCTAGTGACAGGACGATTACAAGAGGTTGCTTATGAACGTATTGACGACCAAACGGAAGCCCTTGTCTCCATAATTGGCGAACATCAAGTCGACTATCGCTTCTTTATTGGTTTTAAGCTGTTGTTGAATGAAGAAGAAGTCAGTATGAAATCAATGGGGAAAAACATCAAAAATTCACTTTCTTCATTTGTCCGTGATGTAAACCATCACCTGATGGGAGATTTTGTCTCGATGCCTCATGAAGAAATTAGACGTTTCTCTAAAATGGAATCTTTATTGCAAAACAAAATTTCGAGACGTTTTAAGGTACGCCCTCTAGATAAAAATGACTTTGGTTATCTGATTGAACATCTTCACGGCCAAACTGGAATAGCTTATGACGAGTACGATTATGCCCTACCTCTTAAGAAGTTAAAAAAGGAAACTTTAGTGAAGCGTTATGATCTGATTAAACCGACTCGTTGTTTAATTGAGGAAAATCAACGTTATTTAAAAATTGAACAGGAAGAACAAACCACGTATGTGGCCTACTTTACGATAAATTCCATTGTCGGTGACCTTGAATTTCCGTCAGATGAAATCTTTTATTATCAACAACAACAATTTGATTTTCCAATTTCTACTTCCATGAAAGTAGAAATTGTAACGAATAAAAAAGCATTATCTACCGTTCGGAACAAGAAAAAGGAACTTAAAGACTTGGATAATCATGCCTGGGAATCCGATAATGAAACTGGCAGCAATGTCATCGACGCGCTGGAACAGGTAAATGAATTAGAAGATGTGCTCGACCAAAGTAAAGAATCGATGTATAAGTTAAGCTACGTGATTCGCGTGTCTGCTCCTAACTTGGACGAACTTAAACAGCGTTGTAATGAGGTAAAAGATTTTTATGATGATTTGAATGTAAAACTTGTTCGTCCATTTGGAGATATAATCGGTTTACACAGTGAATTTATCCCTGCTAGTAAGCGGTATATGAATGATTATATCCAGTACGTGACCTCTGACTTTTTGGCAGGCCTTGGGTTTGGTGCAACACAAATGCTAGGAGAAACAGAAGGAATATATTTTGGCTACAACTTGGATACGGGAAGAAATGTCTATCTCAACCCTAGCCTTGCTAGTCAAGGCGTCAAAGGTTCGGTCACGAATGCCTTAGCTTCTGCTTTCTTAGGCTCACTTGGTGGAGGTAAATCTTTTTCCAATAATCTACTTGTCTATTATGCGGTTCTCTTTGGTGGTCAAGCCCTCATTGTTGATCCAAAGGCGGAACGAGGGAAATGGAAAGAAACGTTACCTGAAATTGCTCACGAAATAAATATTGTTAATTTAACAAGTGACGATACCAACAAAGGATTACTTGATCCTTTTGTCATTATGAAAAAGAAAAAGGACTCGGAAAGTCTTGCGATTGATATTCTTACTTTCCTCACAGGTATATCCAGTCGGGATGGAGATAAATTCCCTGTATTACGACGAGCGATTCGAGCTGTTGGTCAACAGGAAGAACGTGGTTTGCTTCTTGTGATTCATGAACTTAGAAGTGATCCTAATCCATTAGCTGGTCCAATTGCTGACCATATCGAAAGTTTTACCGACTATGACTTTGCCCACCTTCTCTTTTCGGATGGTACTGTGGAAAATTCGATTAGTTTAGAAAAACAGTTGAATATTATTCAAGTGGCAGATTTAGTGTTACCAGACGCAGAAACAAGTTTTGAGGAATATACAACGATGGAATTATTAAGTGTCGCCATGCTGATTGTCATTTCTACTTTTGCATTAGACTTTATACATTCCGATCGTAGCATTTTTAAAATTGTTGATTTGGACGAAGCTTGGAGCTTTCTACAAGTTGCACAAGGAAAAACACTTTCAAATAAATTAGTTCGTGCAGGGCGTGCAATGAATGCTGGTGTCTACTTTGTTACCCAGAATGCCGACGATTTAACCGATGAAAAATTAAAAAATAACATCGGCGTCAAGTTTGCTTTCCGTTCCAGGGATATGACAGAAATAAAGAAAACCCTGCAATTCTTTGGTGTGGATGCGGAAGATGAATCGAATCAAAGGCGATTACGGGAACTGGAAAACGGCCAATGTTTAATTCAAGACTTATATGGGCGTGTGGGAATTATTCAAGTCCATCCTGTCTTTGAAGATTTATTCCATGCTTTTGACACGCGTCCACCGACACAGGAGAGGAAAGGTGGCGATTAATTTGAATAAACAAAAACTGAAAAAGATTGTCTTGACGGTGGTACTTATTGGTACTGCCGTTTTTCTATGTCTTCTTTTACTTGGAACATTTGCCCAAGCTGCTGGATTAGTTGATGATACGGTATCGGAAGACAATCTGTATTCCAAATACCCACTTGACCATTACCAACTCGATTTTTATGTTGACACAGGTTGGGATTGGCTGCCATGGAACTGGAACGATGGAATAGGAAAACAGGTCATGTATGGTCTCTACACGATTACTAATTTCATCTGGATTATTAGCTTGTATTTATCTAATGCAACAGGCTATTTAATCCAACAAGCTTATTCACTCGATTTGATTTCACAAACGGCAGACGCTATCGGGAAGAACATGCAAACATTAGCTGGGATTACCGCAAGTGGTTTCAGTAGTTCGGGGTTTTATGTAGGTTTCTTGCTTCTTTTCATTTTAGTGATTGGAATTTACGTGGCTTATACAGGCTTAATGAAACGGGAAACAACGAAAGCGATTCGAGCAATCCTAAACTTTTTAGTCGTGTTTATTTTGTCGGCTTCTTTTATTGCCTATGCCCCAACGTATATTGCTAAAATCAATGATTTTTCAGCAGATATTAGTCAAGCAAGTTTAGATTTAGGTACTAAAATCTTGATGCCGAATTCGAGTAGCCAAGGAAAAGATAGTGTCGATATGATACGGAATAACCTCTTTTCCATACAAGTAGAGCAGCCTTGGATGCTATTACAATTTGATGATTCGGATAAAGAAACGATTGGCGAAGAACGTGTTGAAAGCTTAGTTTCTATCAACCCTGATACGAATAATGGTAAAGATCGTGAAGATGCTGTCAAAGCAGAAATTGAAGATCACGAAAATAAAAACTTAACGATTACGAAGACCACCACACGTTTGGGAATGGTCTTCTTTTTGTTTCTGTTTAATATTGGAATATCCATTTTTGTGTTTCTTCTATCAGGAATTATGATTTTCTCGCAAATTCTGTTTATTATCTACGCCATGTTTCTACCCATTAGTTTTCTACTTTCCATGATACCCACCTTTGAAAACATGGGAAAACAAGCGATTATGAAACTATTTAATGTGATTATGCTTCGGGCTGGGATTACGTTGATTATTACAGTAGCCTTTAGTATTTCATCCATGCTTTACAGTTTAACGACAAGCTATCCATTTTTCTTAATTGCCTTTTTGCAGATCGTGACGTTTGCAGGCATTTACATGAAACTCGGTGACATTATGAGCATGTTTAAACTGCAAAGTAGTGATTCGCAACAAGTCGGACGTCAAGTCATGCGTCGTCCTTACCGAATGTTTAATCGGGGCAGTCGGCGATTACAGCGAACAATCGGACGCACCCTTGCAGGAGCAACAGCTGGAGCAACGGCCGGGGCAATGGTTGGAAAATCAAATCAAACAAAAGGTTCCTTCTCCCCCCTACGCCCATTGCAACGGTTAACATCGACTACAAAAAATAACAAAGAACGGCCAACTGATCGCACGAAATCAACATCTTTAAGTCAGAAAGTAGGTCAAGTCACAGGAAAAGTGCTTGGTGCCAAAAGTCAGTTCCGTGCAAATATTGATCATCGTAAAGAACAACTGCATGACTTACCTACTACTGCTCAATATGCGGTGATGCAAGGAAAAGAACAGCTTACGAAACCCGCCCGTGATTTTAAAGAAGGCATGAAGCAAGCAAAGGAAAAGAGACAAAAAACACATGCAGACCGTCAAGCAAAACATCGTCAAACCATTGCAGATAGGCGGCAAGTATTGGATAAAAAACGTACCCCTTCTCGAAAGACTGCTAGTTATGAACGACCAGTCACGCATGATGTCAATGAATCTGCACATCAAGATAGATTAAAGAACCCAACTGTTCAACAAAAAGAAAAGACAAGACCTGTCACAAAAAGTGAGCATATGAAGCAATTCAAATTACAACGACAGTTATCGAGTCCAGACAGAAAAGAGTATTTTATAGATAATCCCAAACAACCTGTTAAAAAAGAAAATCGATCTCCCAATGAAGAACGTTCTCGACCAAAAAATAGTCGGACAATCATCGAGCGTCCTTCTAAGCCGTTGAAACGTACAAACCAGAAACAAATCACTAAGCGTCCAATCCATGCAACTAGGAGGAAACGCCAATGAAGGTTATGAGAATAAAAATCATGTTAATTGCTGGAGGATTAGGTTTTCTTGCTTTTTTAGGTCTGTTAGCATTTGTAGCTATTTTTATATCAAATGAAGAACATTCATCAGATAGCGGGGATTTCATCCATGATATAGGCGATGTATCGGTCTCCAAAGATGTGTTAAAACATCAACCAATGGTAGAAAAATATGCACAAGAATACGGAATTAGTGAATATGTCTCTACCCTACTTGCCATTATCCAAGTAGAGAGTGGTGGAAAACTTCCAGATGTGATGCAGTCAAGTGAATCTTTGGGACTTCCACCCAATTCTTTAGATACCGAAGCTTCAATTAAACAAGGAACTAAATACTTTTCAGATTTGCTGCGTTCCGCAGAAGCGAGTGGTGTCGATAAGAATACAGTCATTCAAGCATATAACTATGGCGGTGCTTTTATTGATTACGTTGCAAAAAGAGACACACAATATAGTTTTGGACTGGCCGAAAGTTTTGCGAAAGAACGTTCAGGTGGTAGCAGAGTCATTTATTCAAATCCAATAACCAAAAAGAAAAATGGTGGTTGGCGTTACCGTTATGGCAATATGTTTTATGTCGATTTAGTCAGTCAATATTTTATATCGCCTCACTTCGATGATGAAATGGTTCAGATCGTGATGAATGAAGCTTTAAAGTATGAAGGGTTTCCTTATGTTTTTGGGGGAGATAATCCAAATACTTCTTTTGATTGTAGCGGATTAACACAATGGAGTTATCGAAAGGCGGGTATTAACTTGCCCCGAACAGCGCAGGAACAGTATGACGTGACCGAGCATATACCCTTGTCTGAAGCAAAACCTGGTGATTTAGTATTCTTTCATTCCACATATAATGCAGGAACCTATGTCACTCACGTTGGAATCTATGTTGGGAACAACCAAATGTATAATGCTGGAGATCCAATCGGTTATGCAAATTTAACTACTGCCTACTGGCAAAAGCACTTAATTGGAGCTGGACGTATTAAACAATAGAAAGGTTTGAATCAGATGAGAAGATTTTTTAAAAGAAAAGAAAAACAAACGACCGAAGCAAAATCCAGAAAAATGAAAGTACGGACTGTCGGTACACGTAAAAAAACAGTAACTCTTTTATGGATGTTACTTATTGGTAGCCTAGCCTTTGGGATCTATAAAAACTTTACAGCAATTGATCAACATACCGTTCATGAAAGAGAAATCATTAAAACCAAGATCATAGATACCAATGCGATTGAGAGCTTTACAAAAAACTTTGTGAAAGACTACTACACTTGGCAAAACGAAAAAGATTCCATTGAACAACGAGCGGAAAAGATCAGTCACTATTTGACAGAGGAATTACAAGCTTTAAATACCGATACTGTTAGAGTGGATATTCCTACTAGTTCCAGTGTGAGTGGTATTGATATCTGGTCAGTGTCACCAAAGAATGATAGTACCTATGCGGTTGTTTATTCGGTAGATCAAAAAATTACGGAAGATAAAAATAGCGAAAGGGTCCGATCCACCTATCGAATCATACTACATCAAGATAATATAGGTAACTTAGTTATTAAACAAAACCCTACCTTATGGAGCATACCGAATAAATCAGACTATGAGCCACAACAACCTGAAAGTAATGGTACAGTTGATTCCGATACTGTGCAAGAAGTGACAGAGTTTTTGGAGACGTTCTTTACATTTTATCCGACTGCAACAGAACAGGAACTTGATTATTATGTGAAAAATAATGCTTTACCACCGATTGGTAAGGATTATCTATTTTCAGGGCTAGTCAATCCAGTATTCCAGACAATAGAGAACCAAATAAAAGTATGGGTTACTGTTAAATATATTGACGAAGCAACAAAAGCCACACAGTATTCGCAATATATAATCACGTTAGAAAAAGATACAAATTGGATGATTGTCGAGTAAAAATGATTTAGTTTATTTACTGTAGCTTTAGAATAAAGGTTTGATCAATTGCTCCAGTAGACATTCCAGCTTCAGATGCAATTCTTCGGATAGATGCTTTTTCAATGCCTTCCGTTTCAATAATTTTCCAAGCTGTTTCAGCGATCATTTTTCTTTTGTGATCATTATCAACTATTTTCGGCACTCAAATCACCTCTTGCTTTTATTTCACACACTGTGTTATTATCATTTCATCACAGTGTGTGAAATAAATAAGGGGGGATGTTTAAATTCTTGAAATCGCTTATTAGAACATTAAAGCGGATGGGCATTATAAAAGTGGTGAAATAGGACCTTCTTGAGCAATTAAATCATTTGTAATGGTACATTAAACTTCCTTTTTAACCGAACAAGTTAATTAAATGGTTTTGTAAACAGTTTGGGAGATAGGAAAAGGAATCTTAGAAATGAAACGAAGATAGTCATGGGGCAATGCCTACTTTTTTCAGGGAAAGGAGATTGAAATAGATGGATCTTCATTACGAAATTAAAGGAAGAGGAAAGCCAGTTATACTACTTCATAGTGGAGCTATGGATTCACGTGACTGGGAATTCATCACACCACATCTTTCAAAGTCGTTCAAAGTAATCACTCTTGATGTCCGGGGTGCAGGGAAGTCACCTGTTCCGAATGAACCCATTGATTATGTTAAGGATCTTAGAAAACTCTTGGATCATCTTAAAATTAAGAAAGGTGCCCTCGTTGGACATTCCCTAGGTGGACAAATTGCAACTGATTTTACTCTGACCTATCCAAAAAGGGTGTCTCAATTGGTATTGGTCGCTCCAGGCCTGTCGGGGTTTAAATTTTCTTCCGAACATGCGGAATTAGAGAGCCGAGTTTCTAAAGTTGCACCAGATGTTGAGAAAATGACTAATATAATATTAAGCGAGCCTTCCTGGAGCGTTTCTTTTGGAAAAGCATACGATTTATTGCGCGAAATGATGATACACAATATTCAAAAAACTTTTGATTGGAAAACATTCGAAACTGTTTCCTCCAATTCAGCGATGGAAAGATTGGGAGAAATTAAAACGAAGACACTTTTTATCATAGGCGAGAAGGACTCAGGAGATCTCTTTAAAATCGCACAATTATATAAGGAAGTTCCCAATATTAACTTTGTGCGTATACCTGGTGCTAATCACATCATCACTTTGACCCACCCTAAGGAAGTTTCCGACCATATCAATCTTTTTTTGAGGTTACCAGAATGATAATCAGAAATGACATCTTATCACCATAGACAAATAATTCTAAACCACTTGCGCCAAAACTAGCAAAATCTAAGGTTTTCCATTCACCTGATTCTGTATTTTCATTTAGTATATCTATGATTTTTATATTTTCTTCATTAAAGTTTTTAAAATTTTTATCATACTTAATAAAATAGAGTGCCATGTTACCTCTGTTCCAGTCAATGAATCCATGGGGCTGTCTCCACCTAAAGAATATTGATAACTTATGACAACTTCACGTCTTTAGATCAGTTGGTGAGAAATTAAATGACAAAAGTAATGGTTATTCTCAAACAGCATGACTAGAGCCAGTGGTACCACTGTTTCTTTTTTATACATTAAAAGAGATTAAAGGATTTCCTATTAATAAGGAGTGTTTATGATTGCTCGAAACTATCACGGTTTTCATGCTGTTGGAATAAAGAAAATTATTGAGGAAGCAAATGTAGCTACTATGACGTTATACAAAACCACTTTACATCAAAGGAACAACTAATCGAAGAGGTCCTTATGCAATGTGAAGACATTGCTTTCCAAATGATGCTTTTATTAGAAGGGCAACTTCGATGGCAGAAACCGTTGGATCCTAAAAAGCAGAAACATGCCATTCATATGTTGAAATCACTTTTAAAAACATGGGACAAGTAGATGCAGGTCTATGTAAATATCATATATTACCAGAAGAGTCAGTCAATAGGTATAATGGCAAGACCAACTTATTTATATGAACATACTTCGGGTCATGGATATGGAAGATCATTAATTGCGTATCCTGGAACTCAGGTCACTTCTCTGAGTACTGCATGGGATAACAGAATATCTGCTGTATCTGTAGCTCCTGGTTCTTGGATTAGGCTCTATCAAAATCGTTATTATGGTGGTCGTTATTTAACTCTTGTAGGTTATCCAAACAAATACTTTACCACCAATTTAACTTCTTGGGGAATGTCTGGTACTACTTCTTGGAACGACCAAGTCTCATCTTATCGAGTTAGATGAGAAAAACGGTAATGTCCACGAAAAAAAGTGAATCTTAAAACAACCATTCAACATTTCTGTGTTTGGATGGTATCATAAACTCACAGTCCTAATTATTGATCTTAGTTCAACAAACAGGCTACTTTGTGAATAATCAGTCACCTAAAACTTCTAGAGTAAATTATTATTTGTTTATTTAACCAGAGGAAAGAGGAATATGAAGTTTAGAAAAACCTGGGACATTATGCATCATGATCGAAAGGTTTTAATGTCCTTCTATGAGCCTAATTTCTCAATTTTAATGTTGAGAAATTAGGCTTTTATATTTACTTAATGCAAAATAGCATTTAAATGGTATGCAATATATCTCCTAAAGTGACATTCTAATGTTCCTGGTCCACTTGGCAAAGCGACAAAGCCATCTACAAGCTCTTCCATTTTAGCCTTTCTCTCATGCATAGATTCGACAACTATCAGCTTGGATAATCTTTTATGCGATATTTCTCTCTGCTCTAAAAAACTAGGCATAATTCCAATAACTTGTCTACCTTCATCTAAGACAGCATCCGCAACTGCTCCCATAACACCAACACTTGCTCCACAGTGTTCGCATGATGTGGCTAGTGCAGGGTTACGGACTAAGCTATCGCATGATTAATCGCTTTCGTTCCGATCCCCTCATTGAGAATATTCTACAGGAAGTTTTGTAAGAATGATGAGAAAATTGACATTTACGCGATATTAAAGAGAATTTTATTTATACCGGAAAAACTTATCATAATCATCAATTTGATCCGGACTTATTCCAGTTTTATTAATCGCTTCTTGTTGAAATGAATTATTGCAACTTTTACATATATAATATTTATTTTCTCCTTTTTTGATTTTATAATATTGTGAATCAGAATGATTAATCGTAAATTTATTTTTGCAGAAAAAACATATAGTATCCAACATATTTACACACTTCCTATCAGATTTTTATTGAAAAGTAACTATTTTTTAAACCTATGATTAAAAATGTGAATTTTTCATCTAATTTACTGCCATTCTAAAATTATTTATTTTTAACTTAGTTACAAGCTTATCCGTGAACTGTATTTTTACTAAAAATATGACGGCTATGCCTGTAATGGAAGGAAAAGCTGTAATATACTAAAGCCTACTTCATGCAACTGTTCAACAAAATGCCCCTTTGAAGTGCATCTCGTTATAACACAAATGGACTATAACTTCAGATACATGATCAATTAACTCAATTTACTTTCATCGCAGAGTGTTTCTAAATGATAACGGATTACTTCCTTCACCTTTTCTGGAGTGTAGACATCAGGTCTTAACAGAGCATGAATGGACAATCCATCAATTAATGCCGCTAGCCTACTTTTTTCTAATTTTACATTAGTTGAATCAGATAAAATCCCTTGTAGGACTAATATCTCAATCATTGAATTTGCTAATTCATACATACCGTTAGTCATTTCATCTTTTTTTTCTTTTAATGTATCACTTGTAAGTGACTGAAGTGCAAGGATCAACCAAACGCTCGTTTCGATTTTCTTTTCTTCATCAATTGGTACAAGCTCCAATAAAACTTCTGCGACTGCCTGCAATGGATTGTCTGACCAACTTTTACTTTGAGAACGTTTTTTCCCTTCTTCCAGGTAATAATCCATGATAAATAATAACATTTCATCCTTAGTTGAAAAATAATGTCTTAACGCTCCAGCAGACATGCCTGCTTCAATAGCAACTCTTCTTATAGATGCCTTTTCGATTCCCTCTTTCTTAATAATATTCCAAGCGGCCTCAGCAATTGACTTCCTCTTTTTTTCATGATCAACAATCCTTGGCATAAAAAATCACTTCCTTTTCTTAACACAGTGTGTTATTATAATTTTAACACAGTGTGTTATTATAATTTTAACACACTGTGTTATTTAAATTATAACATATAAAAAGGAGGGACTCTATATTTGATCGAAAGTATTGAAGCATTAATGCCTTCTTCAACAATAGACACATCGATAGCTTTGCTAATTATTTCTATTTGCGCATTAATTGATATATTAAGTCCTGGTGTACTTGCTGTAACAGCCTATTTATTATTGACACAGCCTAATCAATTATCTTCTCGTTTGCTTGTTTTTTTGTTTATTACGCAGTTTGGCTACTTCATCATGGGCTTATTACTATACTTTGGTGGAGATTCACTATTGAAAGGAATCGGAAAATTATCTGAATTTGACTTTATCAATTGGTTTTATCTCCTTTTTGGAGCAGTTATGGCTCTAATTAGCTTCTGTAAACCAAATGATAATACAAAAAAACGTTTAATTTCATTTATACCCCAAAAAACAACGATGAAAGGGATGATCATGTTAGGTATCATTGTTTTTCTAATTGAATTTGTAACTGCTTTGCCTTACTTTTATTCAATTTTGTTAATGAATCACCTAACAATTGAGCCTTCCTCTTCTATCTTTATTATAATTGGCTACAATCTTGTAATGGTGCTTCCTTCTCTTCTTTTGTTAGGGGTTAATATTATGTTTAAAGAGAGACTGCAACAATTTCTAAATAAAATTAGATCAAAATTAAATGAAGCTCCGATTTCCTCACTCTTGGTAGCGATAGGAGTAGTAGGTGCGGTTTTTTTTAATATCGGTCTTAGAGGCATATTAAATTAAAAAATTATTAATGAGGTGTTCATCATGAAAGAAATTATCAGTGGACTTGGTCTACTTTTCGTTATACAGGGAGTAGGCGGATTAATCAATCATTTGACTAATGGTGGAAAAAGTTGGTTTTTGGTAAATTATATTGATGCGTTTCAGGGATTTGAAATTGTTATGGACATTATATTTATTGTAGTTGGCGGGATCATAAGTTTAGCCTCTTGGAAAATAGGCGGATCAACTAAAAGTGAAAATTAAAATATAGAGCAAATAGGACGGATTATACATAGCCGTCCAGCTTGGCGGATGCTCCGTTGAGATATATTTTTAAAGATTAATAGGGGGAACATAAGAATTATTATGAATTCAAGACATATAGGGAGCTCGTCTCTCCAAAAGGAAGGTCGGTTATACTTTATTGATAACCTAAGGGCAGCTCTTACAATGTTAGTAGTGCTACATCATTTAGTGTATTTTTCCATCTATAACGAAGTATTATCACAAGGGTCTATTGGGGTTGTTATGGGCCTTCTATTCCTTGCTTTTAATCAGACTTTTTTCATGGGGACGTTTTTTCTTATTTCCGGATATTTTGTTCCTTCATCTTTTGAACGTAATGGAGCGACCCAATTTATCAAAGATAGATTCATCCGGTTCCTAGTCCCGTTTATCTTCTACGTTCTCATTCTTAGCCAAGTTCAATCAATTGAAGTCTATATGCTTAACCAGGAGCCATTTACATGGCAAACCTATTTTTCAAATTTAACCTATGGCCCGATGTGGTACGTCGAGCTACTTTTCGTATTCATTTGTTTATACGCAGTCTGGGCGAAGTTTATGAGTAAAAATAAGCTATCAGTAGTTCGTCAGAGTACGCCACCCACCTACAGGATGTTTACAGTCTTTGTCATGATATTAGCAGTAGGATACTTCATCATAAGACTGTGGGTCCCTGCTCTTAATTTACCCGGTGGATCTCCCGGGGTTCAATCATTTGTTGGACTTTTTACAGCAAGCGGCTATGATCTCCCACAATATGTCGGGCTATTCATTTTAGGCATCATCGCTTACCAACGCAATTGGTTTCGAAATATTCCTGATTATATGGGGAGGGCGGGTTTTGGAATTGCAATTGGAGCATCGATTCTTCTCCTTCCCTTAGTCTTGATATTTGGGGTAGACGGATTACAGTTTTCTGGCGGCTGGAACTGGACATCTTTGGTTTATTCTCTTTGGGAAGCTCTATTTTGTGTTGGCATCATTCTCGGATTAATCATATTCTTTCGCAAAAGAGTTTTTCATCAAGGAAAAGGTTGGAGCTTCTTGTCAACCCATTCCTTCGTGATTTACATCATTCATATACCGATTATCGCTATTGTTATTGCTGGATTGAAGGTCATCCACTTTCCACCATCCTTCATGTTTCTAGCTATGATTCTGATCACGATACCACTTTGCTTCTTGTTAGGTTATATAATTAGGCAGATTCCCTTTGTGTCAAAGATTCTTTAGGGATGGTGAGTTTTAAAGAAAAAAGAGGATACGACGATAACCATATCTGCCCTTATGCTTCTCAAAAATAGAACTAATGAGCCTTTTCTACTTTGGATTTTTATATGAGTGCTTAAAAGTATTAATTTTATAATAATAAGTGTTACGTGGAATACCGGCAATTTTGAGTAATGCCTTCACAGGATAATCGTGCCTTAGCTCATATACTACTTTTACTTTTTGTTTTGTCGTATTTTGTTTTCTTCTTGAACTAAGGCTTTCAACTTTTTCAAATAGAATTTTCCATTTAATAATATGTATAAATTTTTACTCCCACCTGGCTTATGTTCAGTTGGGCTTTTTTGTATTTAATGAATAAAATATTGCTTTTATTTTTGGCATTTCATAAAAAATCTTGTTGAAGGTTATGAAAGGAGAAATCATCACCCACCTTTGCAGTTGCGAAGGGAGAGGAAATGCATGATAGAACCAGATCGTACCGAGTGGCAAGTTCGCTGTGCATTTAATGCTTTTTGTAAACGTGTATTGAAGAATGAAGCAATTAATATTTTCAACGAAAGACAACAACGACAAGCAAAGGAGATGACATTTTCTGATCTCACACCACAAGAAGAAAATCAACTCTATACTTTAGATAAGCAATATGAAGGAGAAGAAGGACAAAGTTTTCAAGTGGCTGGAAAGAAAATCACTCCAAAATTACTTGCTGAAGCGCTGCATAATTTGCCAATAGAAAAGCGTAAGACAGTCCTACTATACTATTTTTTTGATAAATCAGATGTAGAAATAGCCGAACTACTAGAGATTCCTCGTAGTACGGTTCAGTATAGACGGACAAGCTCTTTTAAAAGGTTAAAGCGATTTTTGGAGGAACATGCAGATGACTGGGATGATTGATACTAAAACAAAAGACAACGAATGTGGCTTATTACCGTATCCAATTATTTTAGCTGCAAATAAGGGTGATCCAGAAGCGATGAATTACGTTATTTTGCATTATGGAAGCTATATGACAAGTTTGTCTATGCGTAAACTTTATGATGAGCGTGGTAATACGTATTGGGGCATTGATGTAGACACACATGATCGTTTACGTTCGAAGCTTATGCAGGGCATTTTAGCTTTCAAGATTTGATTACATGGTTAAGTTTTCCCTTTCACATATATTGTTCTTTGACAAAGAAAGCACGGAAGATAACGCCGTGCAGTATAGACCGAAAATCAGATACGTTCTACTGATGATGAGCCACTTGATTCATACGCCATGACTTTCGATAGAAACGAGCGATTATCTATGAGTCTAATGCAATCGTGGTGGATTGCTGGCGATAACCCATCAGCTAGGATAATGATACTCCTCTACCGTCATGGTTCGAGCGTTCAAAGCGTCGCAGGCTATGAGTAGTGCTGGAAGGAATACTTGCAGGGGTGAAATTCCCGTGGAGCTGTACCAACAGCCGTCTGATTTTAATTGATTAATTAAAAGGGGGGGTCTTTTTGAAACAGAACTTGATTCCTTATAGTATGCAAATTACTATATTAAAACAACTGCTAACCCGTACATAATTACCGAGTAAGAATATTACATGGTTCAAAAATAAATTAATGAAAAAATATTGCATCATTTCTGATAGTACAGGCTTAATTGTGTTTCTATTGGCGATACATTTTGTATGGGAGTTATCATATTTCCAATCATTCGTTTTTTTTGTTGTTAGAAGATTTAAGGATGTTCAATTTGAACTTCAACAATATAATCGGTCTAGATTCCAGAGTAATGAGGATTTTTTTAACAAAGGAATACATGACAAAACACCTCTCGAACCGAACATTCGAGAGATGTTTCGCTCTTATTTGTTTACAATGCGATTGTACGTATTAACAGTTAATACATAATAGACTGCATAGATGATAACAAAGAAGACTATAGCCATTAGAATAGGGAAGATAAGATTGATTCCAATTAGATTAGAAATAAAGTTGCTAGTAAAGTACAATGTCACACAACTATGCAATATTCCTACGGTTAGTGGCAATCCGAACACAAATAATGACTGTCTTTTGATTGATTTACGTATATCCTTTTTATTGACACCGATTTTTCTAAGGATTTCATAGTGTCCTTTCGCCTCATTCGCTTCTGTTAACTGTTTGAAATAAATGATACTTCCACTTGCCGCTAAAAATACAAGTCCCAAAAAACCAAAAATAAAGAGAGTAATTGCGTTTCCTTCTTTACCTTGCTTATACTCAGTATAAAATGATGAAGAAACTTGAAAATCGTTTCCAACCAGTTTATTTACTTTCTTTGAAGTGGCTTGTGCCGTTACTTCATTTTCCACTTCATATACTTTATAAGTTAATGGAGCCTCTTTTTTGGCTATCTCAGCAAACATTTCGTTACTGACTACGAGAAAGAAATCGGGATAATCGAAAGGTAGCACATTACTTTCAACCATATGAACAAATGGCAGTTCGCTGCTTCCTTGAGGCAATTGAATCGTTATATTTTCTCCTTTAAAAACCGACTTCGTATATTCAGTAAACCTTGGCTGGATTACTGCTGCTTGATTTCTTGATAGTAAGACTGTTTCATCCTTATTTAAAGCATTCGCTGCTTTATTAAATGTACTTTCTGAGATTAATTGCACAGGATTTATGTCATAATCCAGTTGAAATGAGAGTATTCCTTTTACCTGAATGACGGGTATGTCTAGTTGGGCTTTTATTGGATGTCGATGATCTGCTTTTATTATTCTCTCCACCTGCGAATCAAATTCTGGACCTTTTGACAAATGCGAATAACTGAACGGAACAACTTCCTCAGCTCTTTTTTCGTTGCTGTAATACCCACTGTAAGTTGCACCTAAGAAACAGATCGTTGCAGAACTCAACAATGCAATGACTGTAAAGGTACGTGCATTCCCTCTAATACGAAACAGTAAGCGAGATGTTTCAATTATTCTAGTTCCTCTGTAATAACGCGACTTATTTTTTTGTGATAATCTTAATAAATAGACCGTTACAGATCGAAAAAATAAATGGGTGCCAATGACGAGAGCAACAAAAGCAATACCATAATTTTTCATTAAATATTCCGTAGTAAATTCGTCAGGAAATGGTTTTAATATCAGCCAGTAACTAACGACAAGCAATATAACTCCGATAACAGCCGATATAAGTGAAACCTTTGGAATTTGTTCACCTTTTTTCTCATCATAGAATAATTCGATTAATGTAAAACGATAAATCAAACGGTAACCTTGAACGGAAGTGAATAAAATAATGACCATAAAGACTATGACTGTTTGGGTAATCGCTAGAATGGAAATACCGAAGTCCACCTCGGCAATTGAACCCATAAGTTTTATTAAAATCATTGCAAATAATTTGGAAAGTAAGGTTCCAAGAATAATTCCAATAACTATTGCAATGATTCCCATAATCAAATTTTCATAAAATAACATTTTTGCAATGGTTTTCTTGCGTAAACCAAGTATGGCGTACAATCCGACTTCTTTCTTCCTTTTTCTTGTGAAGAATGAATTGGAGTACAAAATAAAGATTGCTACGAATAAAATTAAGATAATTGATGATACCCCAAACATGAAACTCATTGTATCCGACAATTCAATGCTTTCCTGAATTTTTTCGCTATATTGCAAGGAAGTGAACGTATAATAAATAACCATGCTGAAGACGAGCGTAACAAAATAGACAAAATAATTATTGAAGTTACCTTTAATATTTTTCCTTGCTAAACTAAATAACGTCATTTGCTCCACCCCCCAGTGCGGATAGAACATCCAACACCTTGTTGAAAAATTCTTTGCGGGATCTTTTCCCTTTCACAAGTTCTGTGAAGATTTTACCGTCTTTAATAAATAGGACGCGATTACAATAACTTGCCGCATAAGCATCATGGGTAACCATTAAAATTGTTGCCTTGTCTTGTTCATTAAGATCCTTTAAACTTTCTAATAAGTCTGTTGCTGATTTCGAATCCAACGCACCTGTTGGTTCATCTGCCAATATTAGGTTTGGCTTTGAAATAATCGCGCGTGATGCTGCCGTGCGTTGCTTTTGTCCCCCAGAAATTTGATACGGGTACTTATTTAAAATGTCGCGAATGCCAAACTTATCTGCCACTTCATCTGCTCTTCGTTCCAATTCCTTAACGTTCAATTTTGCCAAGGCTAACGGCAAGATAATATTTTCTTTCACAGTTAGAGTATCTAATAAATTATAGTCTTGGAAAAGGAAACCAAGTTTGTCACGGCGAAAGGCAGATAATTGCTCTTCATTCATCTTTGTCAAATTGATTCCGTCAACCACGATGTCACCAGCAGTCGGCTCGTCAATTGTTGCCAATATATTTAGTAAAGTTGATTTACCAGCACCCGAGGGACCCATAATACCGACGAATTCACCTTCCATGACGGTTAAGTCTATATCCTCCAAAGCTGAAAATACATTTCCCTTTGCACCATAGACTTTTTTTATTTGTTTTGCTTCGACAATAGTTTTCATATTTAAATCCTCCATTCAGAGTTGTTTTGTTTTACGTTTTTATTTTACAATAGGTGCCCTTTATATAAACTTACAGCTTGATCTCGTAACCTTACATTTTCGTCACATTGATAAAAAATATGTTTAAACACGATATTTTCTTTGTATGTTGGTCGATATTCAATTAATATGATGTTAAAGAAGGATGATTGTTTGGAGGGAAGAGGAATGAAAATCATGATTGTGGAAGATGATTTGACCATTCGTGATATGGTAGGGGAAACATTAGAAAAGTGGGGTTTTGAAACCGTTAAGATCGAAGACTTTGACCAAATCATGCAGGTATTTCTTAATCATGATCCTCACCTAGTCATCATGGATATCAATTTGCCATCGTTTGACGGATTTTACTGGTGTAATAAAATCAGAGAAATTTCAAAGGTCCCTATGATCTTTCTCTCTTCCCGTGATACACCAATGGATATAGTGATGTCGATAAACATGGGAGGAGATGATTATATTCAAAAACCTTTCCATATGGATGTATTGATTGCAAAAATTAATGCACTCCTCCGCAGAACGTATTCCTACATGGAAACACAGTCTAAGACAATCGAACATGATGGAATTATATTAAACCTTGAGAACGGAGAGGCCTTACATGGAGATCGAAAGTCGGAACTCACGAAAACAGAATTTCTTATTTTGAAAATCCTGATGAAAAATAAAGGAACCATCGTCAGTCGTACGAAAATGATGCGTAGCCTTTGGAAGAATGAAAATTTCGTAGACGAAAATACATTGACGGTTAATATTGCTCGTCTGCGTAAAAAGCTTGCTGAACTTGGAAAAGAACACTTCATTATGACTAAGAAAGGACAAGGTTATATTATCCAATGAGTTTCTTTCAATATCTAAAAGATAAACGGAATTTCTTTATATTAAACGTGATCATTATGTTCTTTGTTTCTTTGATGACGATTGTGAGCACAGATTCCAGAAACACTGTAAGTAATATCGTATATACCAATGTGGTTATCTTTTTTATTGTAGCTATATACGTAATCATCGAATACTATTACAATAGAGAATTTTATCGGGAATTAAATGATTTGGTTGAAAGTAATCATGAAGAATTTCTCGCAACTCTGCCTAAACCGCGAAACGATGAACAACTGTTATATCTTGAGTTATTAAAAAAAGTAAATAGTGTGCATGGCGATCAATTACAAAAGTTGTATAACGAAAAAATGGATCATCAAGACTTTATTACATCTTGGATTCATGAAGTCAAGGTTCCGATTGCGGCAGGTCGCTTGCTTATGGAAAACAGTAATGGAAGAACTGTTGAATACCTTGTGGACAAGTTTGAAGATGAGTTGGATAGAATCGAAAATTACGTGGAGCAGGCTCTTTATTATTCTCGCATTGATTCTTTTTCCAAAGATTATTTTATTTCCGAGGTAGTGTTGGATCAAGTCGCTAAAAACAGTGTAAAGAAATTTGCCAAATCTTTTATTAACAAGCAAATTCGTTTTCATATGGACAATATTGAACAGGTTGTCCATACCGACAGTAAATGGCTTGGTTTTATTATGGATCAAGTTTTTTCAAATTCTTTAAAATATACAGGTGAAGGCGGGGAAATCTCCGTACAATTTGAGGAAGATCTAAAAGAAAAGCGGCTACAGATTCAAGATACAGGCATTGGAATTAAGCCAGAGGATATCAGCCGCGTATTTGAAAAAGGATTTACAGGATCTATTGGGAGAAGTCATACCAAATCTACCGGTTTAGGTCTCTACCTTGCAAAAGAAATGGCTCTTAAATTAGGACATGACCTTTCCATTCATTCAGAAGATGGGAAATATACGAAGGTCATCATCCACTTTCCAAAAATCAGAAATTATTATCATCTATAAGTATAATGGTGGGGTTAAAGAAATTGGTTAATCGGAAAATAGTATCAAATTAAAGGTGTTCAAGTAGAATAATGTTTATCGTAAGGCTTAAGAAATATTAAATAATATAGCCAATAGTAAGTGAATTAATTGATAAAAAAATAAGTACTTGAAAATAGCTATAACCAGGTTTTTATTATATTTTAATCGAACTTTTCAAATATGGTTTTATTAATACCACGATAAATCAACGTTATATGTCCTCTTTTTATCTCCAGTTCCAAGTATGGGAAATATTATCCATGGTTTTAACATGCATATGCAATGACTTTTGAAAATCAATTGAGGCTCAAACACTTTATTTAAGATTTTTATTTGGTTATATTTTTATGGGGTAATCGGAAAATAGTGTAGAAAGAGGGTTAAAAATAACCCTCCTCCATTGCTTTAGTCAGTGGTGAAAAGTCAGCACCATAGATTTCTTCATAAACCCATTCATAGCCTATTTGACCCCAATTCGGGAATTGATCAGGTAACAATTTTATGAAAGTAGCTTCAACTTCTTTGAATTTCTTTTTCTTTTGGGTATTCGGATTATAGTGTTGAAAAACCCTATTAAATAAATTAATATTCATAGCACTGTAAATCGTATAATTGGATCTACGCCAATATTCTGGACACAAAATAGATGGTGGATTGGACAGAGCTCCATTTCATAAGAGTGGGTTGGTCTATGTCGCTTGACATGGAGCCTCTATGGGCATGGGTGTCTTGCGAAGGTCGAAAGGGTCAAACAATCCTTTCGCAGGCGGACGAGCCTAACATGCCCCCCTCCATGTAAAGCGCCGTGCTCAGACATGATGCAGTGACTAAGCCGCCACCCGGATTTCATCTTCAACCTGTTGTGGGGTCTTATATTGAAGGCTGCCATGCATTCGCTTTCGATTATACCAGCCTTCAATGTATTGGAAGAGATGAATCTTTGCAGAGGCGTAATCCAGATAAGTTACGTGATGTATTTCTTCCTTCTTCAAAATAGCATGGAAGGATTCAATACAGGCGTTATCGTACGGGCAGCCCTTTCGACTGAATGATTGTCTGATCTTTTTTGACTCAGCCTCTTCCATGAAAGCCTCACTCGTATATTGGGAACCCAAGTCACTGTGCAGAATTAACTCCTCTGGTGGTAGCTGCGTGGCATAGGCGTTATCCAATGCTTTAATCACCAGGTCTGTTGTCATTGTACAAGAAAAGGAATAGCCTACGATTTTCTTTGAATGCAGGTCCATCACAGAAGCAAGGTAGCACCAGCCATCCTTTAATGTATGGATATACGTAATATCGGCCACCCATTTTTCATTGATGGTGGTCGTAGAAAAGTCCCTGGCCAGGATATTCTCGCGTTCGATAACTGTTTCTTTGCTTGGTGTTGGCCGATATTTTTTAATGACGATGGAACGGATGCCCTCTTTTTTCATCAGTCTCTGTACACGTTTCAGACTTACTCTATATCCTTCCGCACAGAGATATTGGTGAATTTTTGGGGCTCCATAACGTCCTTTGCTTTCTTCGTGGATCTCTTTGATCCTTTTTGTCAGCTCCTTGTTTTCCCGCTCACGCTTGGATTCGGTTTCTTGGAGTGTTAGGTAGTAGGAGCTTCGCGGCAATTCCAAGACTTCGCACATAGTTTGGATGATGTTGGTCTTTATGTTGATCAATCACGGAAGCTACTGCAGATTGGCTTACCTTTTCGCGAATATGGCCATAGCCTTTTTTAAGATTTCATTTTCTTCCTGCAGCCGGCGAAGCTCCTTTTGAATCTTGGTATAGTCATCCGCCGTTGCCACGGTTCCATCTTCAAATTTGACGGGAGAAAACTTTTTGACCCAATTATAAATGGAGACATCAGATACGCCATATTCGCTGGTTAATTGCTTGACTGGAGTGCCAGATTGATATAATTCCACAACCATCCTTTTGAAATCTCCATTAAATTTATTTTGGTTTTTATTATGGCCTTTCATTGGACACACCTCTTCTTAATCTTATTCCTCAAAAATTATGAAACTAACTAGGATGTGTCCATGAAAATATACTAGCACCACATGTTTGGGGTGGGAAAAAGAAAAAAGACCATTATCTTGAACAAAACGTTTGAATCATTTCCAGAAATATTTCATTTCCCTAAACCCTACATCCCAAAGCTTTTCATTCCCCTTAACGATTATCGTAATCTTACTTGCACGTTCAAGTGGAATTTCAAACATTTGTGGAAACAATTCCGGATAATTCAGTTGCTCCGTTCCAGAGCCGGATAATACCTCACGACCATCGACTAAAACTCGTATACTTCCATCACTATCCATTAAGTCCGGTATTCCATAATAAAATGAAAAAATAATCTCCTTCTTGGACGTATAAGTGTAGGTTTCACTTCCTTTGCCTTTGGCGCCAAATATATTATATCCAGGTTCGACGTTTTGACCGCTAACTTTAAAGCTGTACGGTTTTGTTCCCGCTGTTGTATGCCCGGAACTATTTTTCAGTTCATTTAAAGCTATAAAGGGACCCTCTGCTTTCGTGAACGTTTTCTCCACAATTCCGCAAATTGCTAATACCCCGATTAGAATAACAATACACGTGATACCGGTAATAGCCATATTTAGCCAAAAGTTTTTTGTTCGATACCCTAGTTTGTACGCTCCGAATCCGATGCTTGCGCCTAGAGAGTTTTGAATGGCATCGTTAATATCAAAGCTTCCGAGCAAAGTTAGTGCCTGTATGGTTTCGATCACGAGAATAGACAGGAAGAACAATGAAAAGAAACGAATAAACTTCACACGGAATAACAATGGAATCAATATGCCGAATGGAATAAAGGCTGCCACATTTCCTAGATCTACGAAATCCATCAGAGTAGGATGCAGAAAATCAGAAATCTTTGGCAAATGGTAGAACTCAATCGGAAAAAAAATAAAGGTGACCCCAGTCGTGCTTGCAGATGCACCTATTCTGCCGAAAGCGAAAAAAATAAAATATAGTATCAAAATAGTATAAAGAATAGTTACGGTAAAAATAACTGTACGTTTTTGTGGCAATGTTATTTTGCCCTTGGCAGTCATATAAAAACACCTCCTGAAACAGTGTATCAAAAGTCATGTTTAAAATACATGATTTACTATAACCGTTACAGATATCAATGGAACCTGATGACCCCTATTCAATACAGAGATCACCTTCTTAAGTCTGCCTAGCTTTTTTATGATTGTCCTTTACAAAGGGTACAGTCTAAAGAAGGAATGGCTCCTTTTTTGTGGAAATAATCGCACCTCTGGTTGTCTATCCGCTTCGTGGACAGGATTATCCTCCACACCGACTAAATTTTTTTACGGTCAATTCCACAAATTTATTGACAGACCTGTTTTAGGACCATTTTGCACAGTGGCAAATCGTGCAGGAGTGACCCTGCCACCTTTTCTAAAGAGTTGATTCATAAATGGTAATGAGGAGTATTTCATAGTACTGGAATCACTTTCTTCAAGTAGCTTGGCCTTATAAAAGTGTCTTTTACAAAGGGTACATTATAAATTTAAAGTCCTCTTTATAAATATATTTAGAATTTGAATCAAACGTTGTTCTTATGCCATTCTTCTCGATTTAATTCTCCGTTTATTGCGGCTGCGGATACAGCTCCTGAAGCAGCTGCAACAATAGATTGGTGCAAGTGTGTAGTTGCATCCCCAGCTGCATAAACACCAGGTACACTTGTTTTTCCAAACTCATCGACTTCAATTATTCCAGTATCCAACATCCGGCAACCAAGTGCGACAGGTAATTCCGATCCAAGTACCAATTCTGCCTTGAAGAAAATTCCTGTGCATGGAATTTCTGTTCCATCCTCAAGCTTAACATGCCTTACCATGCCTTGATTTGATTGGATGGAATGAATTGGTGAATGAAATAACGGGATATTATGCGCACGCAATTCTTCACGTTCTGCTTCACTTAATTCATTGGGACCATTTGTACAAACTACAAACTGCTTTGTCCACCCGTAAATCAATGGGACAAAATGCATTAGCGCTGCTCCTCTGTTTATGACAACTAATTGCTGATCTCTTAGTTCCCAGCCATCACAATACGGGCATACAAATGCGCTCTTACCATAGACCTCCGCCAACCCTGGTATGCCAAGATCGCGATCCTTCATTCCGATAGCAAACAACAGTTTTCTAGTGGCTATCTTCAACCCTGAAGCAGTTTCCAACAAAAATTGACCATCTTCACCTTCTATCAACTCGATAGTATCTTCCAAATGTGAAACTGACGGATAAGTGTGAAGCTGCGATTTAGCAATATTTCTAAATTCATGTGGGCTAATGCCATCACGTGTTAAAAAGGCATGAGCCTCTCTAGTCACTGCATTACGCGGTTGCCCCTCATCGATAATCAACGTCTTCTTCCTAGCCCGTCCTAGTATAAGTCCAGCGCTTAAACCAGCAGGACCTCCTCCAATAATAACAACATCAACTTCCTTCATGATTAACTCCCTTCCTCTTATTAGTTTAACTTTCCAAATGTGTATACGCCCAATAATTACTCTGTACATCTCATATGTAGTTAAGACCTAACCAGTACTACTGAAATACTGTATTCTCACTCTGCTACGATGTTACATGTTGGCATCACCTCCTTACATAAGAACTTATCCACTAGCTCATTCGACTTTTAAATAATTTGCACATCTTTGAAACATCATCGATAGGCGCTGATTTTACTCTGTATATAGATTTTTCAGTCATAAATCCCTAGTAAAATTCGATGACAGTCAGCGATATGAATATGCAGACTACGTACAGAAACTCTTCCTTAACTTTCGATCTCTTTCCTATAATCTTCCGGGGACATCGTTTCACAATACCGGATTAAAAATCGCTGTATCTTGAATCAACTTATACGGTCCTTTTATACATGTTCATTTTTGGATTCTCCTAATTTTTTATTATAATTTCATTAAAGACTATAGAGATATTTATTATCTATAATTGGTTGAAAGAATATGTGCTAGAAAACGATGTTCATTTCCCGCACAAGATCGGACATTTTTTTATTTCTCAAATGCTCTTCCATTTTTTCCTCTGCTTCCAATACTACTCTTTGAATCGGACAATCTGGTCCGTGATCGAAACTACAATCAAACAAAGAGGCAGATCCCTCAATCGCATGAATAATGTCAAGAAACGAAATATCCTCCCAATTTCGTTTCAGTCTGTATCCACCATTCACTCCTGTTATGGATTCAATCATACCAGCCTTTACTAGCTTGGTCAGTATCTTGGACAGATAAGTTGGTGACACCTTTTGCTTCTCAGCAAGCAGCTGAACGCCCACAGGTTTATCCGGAGTCGCTGCAGTAAGAAAAAGCATCGTATGTAGAGCATAATCTGTAGCCTTTGAAAACTTCATTCATCATCACCCTAATTAAGGATTTTATTTATCTATAATAACTTGAATGTTGTTAAACTCCAAGTATAATGCATGGGCTATTATATTATAACAGCTAGTCGAACTTCTTGAAAATGCTCTAATCATGACTATAAAACCCCATTTCTCTCGTTATGAATGGTAATGCTTCTCTTATATATTATTATGCAGACACATTACTACGATATTGTCAATCTATGCCCCCAACTTAATATAACAGCTTATAACCTATCCTTCTTTCTAATAATAGCTTGTAGAAATATTCTTTTAGTTCTTTTTTATAATTATTTATATATTTGGTTTGAAGGCTTCAATGATTTTCATACATTGTGAATTAAGTAGAGTTTTGGAATTTATTATTTGAAATAACAATTCTACGATGTAAACTCGATTTGTCTTTTCTGCTTATTTCATTCTAGCCTTGACTTTTATTAAATAGTCTATCAAATTTCAAGTAATGTAACATGTACTTTGCAAGTGTTATGATTGCAAAAATCAACATTAAAATTATTGTGATGGAAGCGCCTGGTGGTGTACCCAATTCATAAGAAGTGACTAAACCACTTAACATGCCGACAAGTGCAATGACCATTTCATTTAATTGACACCGTAGAAGCTTTTGCTTAAACGAAGCGATATAGCTGCAGGTAAAATGATAATGGCTGAGACAAGTAAAGCCCCGACAATCGGCATTATTACTGCTATTGTGACCCCTGTTAACACATTAAACAAAATCGACATCGTTTTAATAGGCAGGCCAGCTTTAAAAGCTGTTTCCTCATCAAATGTAAGAACATACATAGGTTTTCGATATATTAAATATAATAATCCGATAATTATCGTTAATCCTAGTAACATCCATATTTGTTCTTTGTGAATAGCAACAATAGAACCGAATAGAAATTGCGTTACACTTAATGTAATTCCACCAGCACTTATTTCCATCAGGACAAGCGCTACTGCCATTTCGACAGACATTAATATGGCAATCGAAATTTCAGAATATGTGCGATAAATTTGACGCAAAAATGCAAGCAGAGTTGCGATAATGATTACCACGAGAATATTGGTCCATGTCGGATTGATGCCAATTAACAGACCAAGCGCTACCCCTGATAACGAGACATGGGATAAAGTATCTGCCATTAGTGATTGCCTACGCAATACCAAAAACAATCCTAATATTGGAGTGATTAATGAGATTAAAAATGAAGCTTGGAAAGCTCTTTGCATCAATCCATAGAAAAACATCTCCAAGGTGAGTCCTCCTTCCGTATCAACTCAATGTGTTTATTAGCGTAGTGACGAATCTCTTCATGATCGTGTGTAACCATTAAGATACCCTTGTCATGCTCTGTACTATTGGTGCTTCAATAATTTATAAAATTCATTACGTGAACGTACATCCATTCCAATTGTAGGTTCATCTAATATAAACAAATCTGGATCTGTTGAGAACACACGAGCAATTGATATCCGCTGCTTTTATCCACCTGATAATTCCCCTATCTTTTTATGACGCATCTCCCACATTCCCACTGATTCAAGGGAACGACGAACATGCCCTTTATCTTCTTTATCTAACCTTTTAAACCATTTGCCTCTTTGAAAACGCCCTGACTGCACCAGTTCTAGTACAGTGCTCGGGAGATAGATGAGCTTGTTCAGCAATGTCTTTGATCGTGATGTCATCCAGCAGATGGGCTTCCATGTATTCGATTGTCTTTTGTAATGATTCTACCAGTGCCATATGGTTCACTCCTTTAATGGCATGTTACCTTATTAACTTCTCTAAATCCTGTCATTTTGCGCTCGATCCAGACAGTTGCCTTTACGTAATAAATCATACCAACATAAACCAAACGAATTAGTCAATTTTCATAACCTGTTAGCACAGCAAGTAGTCGATATTTTCTATATCTTTTTTTCAACTCATACCTTAACAATACATTGCCAGAATCAGAGGGAATACCCCGACCTCTCCGCTACTCAAATATGGGACTGGCTAAAGGAGCACGATCCGGAAATTGAAGTTGGGGAAAATACGGTAAGAAGCCGCATCCGGCCGCTGCGAAAGATGTACGGGAGCCCAAAGGAGGTGCAACAAAGGCAGTATGAAGCCGTTCCCAATCCCCCCCAATGGAACAAGAATCATGAATCCACTTTTCTAAAACTCATTTTTTGAAAGCATCGCAGTCAACAGATTCTTGATAGTTGATTCATTGCTTCATATTCTTTGTTTGATAACTCTAAAAGAATATCAGAAGCCTGATTTAGGAATAGTAATTCATGAGTCTCTCCAGCCTTATTAATAAGCTTAGATACCTCCTCCCACATAGGTGCGATTTTAGTAAATAGAATATATCCATTTTGTAAAGGAGTATAATCAACTATACTCAAACATTCTTTTAAGAAATCTCTATACATATTTCTAAATAGGGATTCTCCAGTTCCCCCTCGCTCCATTAGTGTGGCTGCTAAAACTAAATCATCCTCAATATTTTCACTTCTCTCAAACCACTTCTTAATCTCTACAATTGTTTTCTTAATACCTTTATAGCCCAAATTTTTGATAGGAGGATTCTTATAATCTAAAGCGTTATTTTTGATTGCTGTTATAATCACATCCTTTAAATTTGGCATATCCTCTTTTTTCTTAATGGTATAAGACAGATTTTTTGAGACATTGGACCTTTTTCGTTTCTTGCCAATGCCAAATTTTCAAGACTTGTTTTTACCATTCCCCCCTGTTGCTTTGTATCAATCAGGTAGGCAAAACTGTCGTCATATCCATACATTGCCACATAATGACCAGCAAATTGTACCTTATTAGTGAAGTAATAACTGTCAAGCTTTAAGTCTACTACAACTCCTTGATCTATGTTTTGTCTAACATGTTCCCAAGCCTCCCTTTTTATGTTCTTACTATTTTATTTAGCTGGACCTTTCATGTTTAATTACGTTTAACAGATAAGAAATGACTTTAAAAAACTTTATTTTTGTATTATTCATTATTTTGTTCGATCAGTTTTTATGGAATTGTAATAAAATAGAGTTTGACATTTAAAGTATTTCTTCTTTTGGTCCTTTATATTAAATATTATAAATGATTCTACCCAACTGTTAATATTCAGTTGTGTGAATCGATTTCATAATTGACGTTTTTGAAAATGGGTTGAGTTACCCTACGATGTTTTTTAATGTTTTTTTAAAAAGGTATTGCGATTTAATCACGCTGTTTTTAACGAATGTTGCTCCATTTCTAGTCTGATCCGGTCTGCGGCTAATTTTGAGGCATTGTAAACAAGCGTCACCAATTGGAAGTGAAGCCTGGCTTTCTTACCGGTCCGATGACGGACATTATTGAGTCCAAAGAATTCCTTTAAGTACGCATTAACCCGTTCAACAGCTGTGCGTTCCTTGTAAAGTTCATTCCACTTTTTCGAACCTCTAGCTGGATGTGTGTACTTGCGGATATCCGTCGATTGCCTGATCTTAAAGGTCATTTGACAAAGGGAATCGAGTCGCAATGGGCAAACTGTACATTCTTTTGGACGTGTGTATTTCAGTGTCTTGTACTTCTGGTCGAAGCTGTCGTAACGATAAGAATGTTCCCGGACGCATGTAGGTGCGAAATGTTCATCGTATCCAACTACTTCCCTTTCATTGCGCTGGTTATATGGGATGACAGCCTGTAGATTCTGATTGATTAATTGCTGATATATGGGCTCATAATCATAACCTGCATCGAAAAGACCGGCGGTAAATAAAGCTGGAAGATCCCGATCAATTTTCTTCAATAATGGGATGGCTGCCTTCCCATCATTGAGATTTCCTGACGTCATTATACCCGTTAGAATGTATTGACTCTTTGTGCTGACGGCTAAATGTCCTTTATAACCAAACCAGAAGGTATTTTTCCCATCACTGTTTTTCTTGATTCCCCATTTTGGTTCGATGGGAGCTTCTTTATACAACGTTTCCACTGATTCGGATAGCTGGTGAACAATCTCTTTCTCATAAATCGGGCGTGCGTTTTCGGCAGCCTGTTTTTCCTTTAACCATTGCTCTCGTTCCACCTTCGGCTTGCGTCCGCGCTTTTTCGGTGTCTGCTTTTCTTTCTTTTTGGAGGCTTGCGCACGATCTCTTGCCTCAAAATGCGTGGCATCGAAGGCGATGTTTTCATCGCTGATATGCCCCTCGTTGATGGCAAGTAGAATCAGTTCATCATGGATATGTGTCATCACATTTGATTCGCTGATGACAGTAATCATCCTTGAATAGGAGGCTTCAGATGGAATTTGGTCCGAGTGAAGAAACCCACAGTCATATCGAAAAACCGGGTCACGTTTTAACCGTTTGATTAGGTCCTTGATTGTCACGATACGCTCCACCACACGAGCGATAAGTGAATAGACCATGGCACCATAATTCAGTTCTCTTGGGGCACCTACTTTTTTTGGTTTATCGAAAAGATTCCAAAAAGGATTCAGATCGATTGTCGAAAAAACAGCCTCAAAGTGGTGGGTAGGTTCCAACTCATATAATTCATGCATGTCAAATAGGCTTGGTTGACGTATAATGGACATAGGGCATCTCTCCAGTCTGTTATGTTTGTGTGGTAACTTACATTATACAGGATTTGGGGAGGTGCCTATTTTTTTACGTTTTGAAAGCCTTGAGCCCCAAGGGCTCGGGATTATGAAATTAACTCGTGTTATTGTTTTTTTAAAAATTTTTCTCTGATTTTTGGCATTTTACAAAAAAACTTGTTGAAGGTAATGAAAGGGGAAATCATCACCCATCTTTGCAGTTTCGAAGAGAGTTGAGTGTATGGTACCGAACGGCAGGTGCGTTGTGCATTTAACGCTTTTTGTAAGCGAGTACTGAAAAATGAAGCAATCAACATATACAAAGAAAGGCAGAAACGGAGATAACATTTTCAAATTTAACACCGTTAGAAGAAAAACAGCTCTATACCTTAGACAAACACTAAAAGGGAGAAGAAATAGAAGGACTTCAAGTAGCTGGTAAGAGAATTACTCCTACACTTCTTGCAAAAGCGATGCATAGCTTGCCAGTTGAGAAGCGTACTATCATCCTACTATACTACTTTTTTAATCTTTCTGATGTAAAAATTGATCAATTGTTCAACATTCCACGTTAGTACTGTACAGTATAGGCGAACGAGTTCTTTAAACCGTTAAGACGTTTTTTGGAGGAACATGCAGATGAATGGGATGATTAATACTAATACGGAAAGAAATGAGCGTGGCTTGTTGCCGTATCCAATCATTTTAGCTGCAAATAAGGGTGAGCTAGAAGCAATGAAAGTAGTTGTTCTACATTATAGAAGCTATATGACAAGTTTATACATGTGTAAGCTCCGTGATGAACAAGGAAACACTTATTGGGGCATCGATGAAGATACACGCGAACGCTTACGAACGAAGCTTATGCAATCTGTTTTAGCTTTCAAAATTTGAATACAGAACGGTTAGGTTTTCCCTTTCATTAATCATATATTTGTTCTTTGACAAAGAAAGCACGGAAGATTACGCCGTGCAGTATAAGCAAAAAATCAGATACGTTCTACTGATGATGAGCCACTTGATTCATACGCCATGACTTTCGTTAGAAACGAGCGATAATCTATGAATCTAATGTAATCGTGGTGGATTGCTGGCGATAACCCATCAGTTAGGATAATGATACTCCCCTATCGTCATGGTTCGAGCGTTTGAACCGTCGCAAGCTATGAGTAGGGCTGGAAGAAATACTTGCAGGGGTGAAATTCCCGTGGAGCTGCACCAGCAGCCGTCTGATTTTTGATATTCAATTTAGCAAGATAGGTTAAAGTAACTATCAAGTTATGACATTAAATCCTTTTAATTTTAGTGCAAGAGCCAAATTCACGCAACGTATTAGAATTAGTTTTATAGACGCGATATAATAATAGACAGATATCAAATAGCATATCCTAGTCTATGGAAAGGAGTTCATATGGTCACAGTCACTAAAAAAGACTTGATAGCACTAGGTTATGGTCCCTCTTTTTCAGCTGATATCATTAGAGAGTGTAAAAAACTAATGATTTCAAAAGGGCATACGTATTATCAATCTAAAAAGTTAGATCGTGTTCCTAAAGAAGCTGTAGAGGAAGTATTAGGGATAACTTTAGATGTGTGATTTGTACTTCTTGCACTAATTGCGTAAGGAGTGAAATCATGACTAAAGATATCGTCAAAAAGGCAAAGAACGGAACTTATTATTTTAGGGCAAATTTAGGATATCACCCCATCACTGGCAAGCAAATTCAGAAGTACCGCAGTGGTTTTAAGACAAAAAAAGAAGCAAGGGAAGAATATTCGAGGTTACTGCTTACAAAGTCAGACGCATTAGAAGAAAAGCAAGATGACGTTTTATTCCAACATTTTATTGAAGATATTTTCTTACCTTGGTATAAAACACAAGTAAAAGGAAGAACGTACGATAATCGATTACCAACTGTAAGAAAACATTTCACTTTTTTTAATAACTTAATCACAACAGAAATTACCCCGATTCATGTTCAAAAATGGCAATTAGCGTTATCTAAAAAGAAGTATCGTTCTTCTTATATTAGAAATGTTCAAGGGTTGTTTTCTATGGCAATGGATCGAGCTGTTGTTTTAGGGTTAGCTGAAAATAATCCATCAAAAATTGTAGGTAATGTGAAGAAAACAAAGACAAAAATAGACTTTTGGACAAAAGAGGAATTTGAAAAAGTCATCTCTCTTTTCTATAAAGAAGATTATTATCAATATTTTTTATTTATTTCATTGTGGTTTTTATTTATGACAGGCATGCGAATTGGAGAAGCCACTGCGGTTCAATGGGAAGATATTGACTTTGACAAAGGTCTGTTATATATCGATAAAACACTTTACTATAAGAATTTGGATAATTATTCTTTTGTAGAACCAAAAACAAAGGCTAGTGTTCGTCATATTGCATTAGATGGAGATACATTAACGTTACTCCGCGAATGGAAGGACGTGCAGCAATCTGTCGTTCAAACCAATTTTGTAATGAGCTATAATGGTGTCCCCACACAAAAGCATACGTTAGCGAATGCCATTACACGTTTTTCAAAAAAAGCTGGGGTTCATCGAATTAGATTACATGCTTTAAGACATTCTCACGCTTCTTTGCTTATTAGTATGGGCGAAAACCCATTAATCATTAAAGACCGCCTAGGGCATGAAGATATTGAAACGACACTTGGCACCTACGGACATTTGTATCCAAACAGTAACTTTGAAGTAGCCTATAAATTAGAAGGTATTATGTCTTACCAAACAGCAACAGAAAATGAAGATACTTCACCCAAGAATCAATTCACTGCTCGTTACCTACGTAAAGGTTTAAAAACAAATAATGCAATAACAATGCAATGAAAATAGAGTAAAGAGCCGAAACCCTTGTAAACAAAGGGGTTTCAGCTCTCCTTCTACTACTCCCACTCAATCGTAGCAGGCGGCTTACTCGTCACATCATAAACCACTCGATTAATATGATCCACTTCATTCACAATACGTGTAGAGATTTTTTCCAAAACGTCCCAAGGGATACGTGCCCAGTCTGAAGTCATTCCATCAATCGATGTAACGGCACGGATACCAATGGTGTAATCATATGTTCTTGCGTCTCCCATTACGCCAACACTTCTAATATTAGGAAGAACGGTGAAGTATTGCCAGATATCACGATCTAGTCCTGCTAAAGCAATTTCTTCACGTAAAATAGCATCTGATTCACGAACCATTTCTAATTTTTCTTCCGTTACTTCTCCTAGAACACGAATGGCAAGTCCTGGACCTGGGAAAGGCTGACGCCATACGATATGATCCGGAATTCCTAATTGAGTTCCAAGTTCACGAACTTCATCTTTGAATAAAGTATTCAATGGTTCAATCAATTCAAATTGCATATCTTCTGGAAGTCCACCAACATTATGGTGTGATTTAATCGTTTGAGCTGTTTCTGTACCACTTTCAATAATGTCTGTATAAAGCGTACCTTGTGCTAAAAAGTCCATATCTTTTAGCTTAGCTGCTTCATCATCAAATACATAAATAAATTCGTTACCGATAATCTTACGTTTCTTCTCAGGATCGTCTACACCTTTAAGTTTAGATAGGAAGCGATCTTTTGCATCGATTTTAATAATATTCATATGGAAATCATCTGCAAATACTTTCATTACATCATCCGCTTCATTTTTACGAAGCAAACCATGGTCAACGAAAATACAAGTTAGTTGATCCCCAATCGCTTTGTGAATAAGCGCAGCAACAACAGAGGAGTCAACCCCACCACTTAGCGCACATAACACTTTTTTATCGCCAACTTTGCTCCTAATGTTCGCCATTTCTTGTTCGATAAAGTTTTCAATCGTCCAGTCCCCAGCACTCTCACATACATTAAATACAAAGTTTCTTAAAACATCATTTCCGTATTCCGAATGTCTTACTTCTGGATGGAACTGCACTCCGTATAATTTTTTATTCGTATTACTCATTGAGGCAATCGGGGTGGAGGAGCTTGTTGCATCCACTTGGAATCCCTCAGGAACAGCAGTTACTTTATCCCCGTGACTCATCCAAACCGTTTGACTAGCTGGAGTGTCTTTGAAAAGAACAGGTTGTCTTTCTAAATCAATAAGTGCTTTTCCATATTCACGGTTCTTCGATCTTTCTACCTTTCCACCATAATGAAGTGCCATCAATTGCATTCCGTAGCAGATGCCTAAAATAGGAATATCTAAATCAAAAATTCCTTCATCTGGACGGAAACTATTTTCCCCATATACACTATGCGGTCCACCAGAAAGAATAATTCCCTTAGGATTTAATTTTTTAATTTCTTCTGCTGTCATTTTATGAGAGTGTAGTTCACTGTATACCCCAAACTCCCTAATTCGACGAGTAATTAATTGATTGTACTGACTACCAAAATCAAGCACCAAAATCATTTCTTCATTTCCCATAAAATTTGCTCCTATCTATTTAAAAAAGTAATCTTAAGCACCAATTCTACAATTATTATTCCACGAAAATAAAAATTAAGTAAAAAAAAACTTGAATTTCCCCTTTTCATAGTAAAAAACTAGAAAAAGGCAGAAATCCAAGTTTTCACCAAACCATTTAGATTTTCTGCCTTCATAGTCAGAGTATTTACGGTACTCCGGTAGAAACTTTCGAACCATATTATCGAGGATATACGAAAGGCCAAATACAATTTCTTTTATTCTACTAATCAACGTTGACTAGGTCAACCCATTATGTGATTGATTAAATCTTTCCATAATTTCGTTAGTTCCATAGAATGTTTCTCAGGAAACTCATTTCTATAAAGAAGCTGTTCATAGTAATTCGTTAGTTTACCCATTTCACTTGTTCCGTAATGGTCATCTACCATTCTTGCAAATTCTCTTAACGTCTGATCTGGCGCCTTTATATGACCTTTACGTTGTAAAAGCTTCATGACATGGTGGTACGCTTCTTGGAATGTCTCTAGGTCTGGGGTTTTATCCATTTTATACGTAACCCGCTTCGTTCGCAACTGATTTCTAAATAAATAAAGAAACACTACTGCTATAACAACAATAATTAGAATAAGCCAACCCCAATTACCTAAGCCGTTCGTATCATGACTTTCCGGTAAAAGGTTAAGAGCTGTTTCCGCTTCTTCCTCTTCCTGCTCTTCCGTTACTTGCTCCTCTTCTTCTACGGAATCTGCCGACGCGTCTAATGCCTCTTCGTCCGCTTCCGTGACTACTTGAGACTCTCCTAAGTAAAAATCTGCTGAATTAGAAAATCCCTGAGTTGGTTCAAATGGCACCCAACCATATTCAGGAAAATATACCTCTACCCAAGAGTGTGCATTGGCATTCGTAATTTGGTACTGATCCGGTTCATTGCCAGAGTTGCTTTCTACTAAATCACCACTTGTAAAACCTTTTACCCATCTTGCAGGTATATCAAGGGTTCTAAGCATCACGACCATCGATGTTGAAAAATTATCACAGTACCCTATTTTTGAATCAAATAAAAATTGATCCACATAATCTTCATTTCTCTGAGGTACTGGAATATCCTCCGTCTTGTATTCATATCCATTTTGGTTAAAATACTGTTCAATCGCCCTGGCTTTGTCATAACGATTCGATTCATTTGCCGTTATTTCTTCTGCTAAATCCACTACTCTATTTGGTAAGGTAGATGGCAATTGTGTATATTTATCCAAAATATCTATAGGGTCTTCTTCTGAACTACTTTTCAATTGATTCATTGCAAAGGCTGGTTTGTCATATTGAATTTGATAAATCAAGCCGGAATTCGTATCATTTGTGGTTTGAACGGCACCAGAATTAGCATCTAATGAAAATACAGTTTGCGCGTCTTTTACGTCTTTAACTTGTTCGATTCCATATGGATACATTAATTTTTCAATCGATTGGTTATGAATTTCCACGGTTCCAGTTAATTTTTCCGTTTGGACTTGATCTGTAAATGTTTCTAAATCTATCTGACCATTTACTTGTTCCACAAACGTTGGATTCTCCGATAACTCCCAGCCTTTTCCTGTATATAAATCCTTTATTTCGATTCGCCAGTAATGTTGGTCATCGACATAAGCTGTAAAAACAGGGCTTTTATCTGGGACAAATGACCCTCCAAGTCTAGAGTCATCCTCTCCATAACCTACTTTTTTAACCGTGTTACCAAAACTTTCCCCCGCCTCTTCAGCTGCACTAGAAATAAAAGGAACCGGATCCGGCCATTGTGGATCGATTTTCGGCGCAACAAATCCAATCAAAGTAGCAAAGCCGATGATGGCCAAAAGTGGAAGCAACCAAGATTTTACCTTCTTCATCCACTCGAACCCAATCGAAACATGGGCAAATTCCTTTAACAAATTACAAATCGCTAAGGCAATTAAAGAAATAATAAATGCTCGTACAATCGATGTCGTTGCATCATACATGGTAAAAGTATCAAGTACGGTAATATAAATGAAGGTTAATAAAACAAACAGAAAGATTCGCTTCGTTTGGACAAACCAATAATGAAGTAAATAACTCATTAAAGCGATTAAAATAAAAAATAAGAAACTACGAAAAGTCGAAGTCAATGTATCGTAATTTTGAGAAATAAGGGCATCCACATTAAACGAAAACTCCTGAATCAATTGCGCTATCCAAGTGAGACTGAAAAGGAATGATTGATCAAAATATAGCCAATGTATCAGAAAAAGAAGGACAATTCCTTTAACCGGAAATGACAACCACCACTTTATTTGTAGGAACGTGATAAGAAAACAGAAGTAAGCATAGAAGATAAACACACGTATACTTTCCGTATCTGTCATATCATGTAAAGGATATAACCATTCCCAAAATAAAAAACAGCCACAGAGATATAAGAACGGGGTATAGATCATAGTTGATTTACTTTTTAATAAAGCTTTCATCTTATATCCACCTCAATTGGCCTTTTTACTAATTTTTCTTCCGTAATGATTTGGATCCCTATTCCTTCCGTTTTAAATCGTTGTAACGTTAATCGATCAGCCTCAGAAATGAACGTGGATGATTGTATAAAAATGACCACAACCTGTTTCATTCGCTTACTCAATTGTTCCATCGTTTGTTTGAATATATCATCCATATAGGTCGTCATCACAAACACCATATCTCCATGGTTCATACGCGGAATTTGTTCCTTTAATCGTACTCCAAATGACTGCCTTCCAGCTAGTTGGATTGTAGCCAAATGTTCCACCGCTTCATTAGTGGCTTAATAACATCACTAACAATAGTTGTAGAACCAGCAATAAAGAATGAATCTGCGCAAGAAAGAATCGTAGCAATTAATACGATAAACATGATAGCTCCAAACCAAAATGGAATAGAACCGAATATGACATCATAATAAATAAGTTCTGGCTTGTCCGTTACAATGTTCAGACCAGCTTTAGCAAAGACTCCTATAAAGATGATAACCACTCCAGTAAGAAGTACAAAGAAACAAGCTAACCAGTTGGACATGACAGATACTTTAATATTTTTCGCTGCCCATACTCTTTGCCATGTATCTTGCCTTACTAATGTAGCTGCTCCAATGGTCAAAAATGGTATAAGAATCTCTGCCACCCCAGCATTAGTTGGACTTAAAAAATCAGTCATTCCCAGAGAATTAACATTCACGGAGACATTTTCCCATCCACCAGTTAAAAAATAAACACAGACACCCAGGGCAATGATTCCAATGGTTTGAACGGTTCCCTGAATGGCGTCCGTCCAAATAACAGCTGTAAGTCCCCCTAAATAGGTTTTCAACGTGATAAATACACAAGATATTAAAATACCAATCGTCATATCCAAACCAAAAACAAGATTAAATACGGTTGCCATTGCTACAAATTGCATACCAGTAAGAGCACCTAAAGCAGCGATATTCCCAATAAATGCAGGGTATCGCGCTGCATTTCCATATCGATAGGCAGCATAATCTCCAACAGAAAATAATTGTTGTTCATCTCCAACTTTTCGAACGCGCTTCACAAAAAATAATGTGAAGATTGCTAGTGAAAATGCAAGGGAAATAACTAACCATATTCGTCCCATACCAAGTAGGTAGGCATCCGTCATAAACCCAAGTAAAGTAGATCCTCCTACAGCTCCACCGACTATTGTTAAAATCATCGGTGTAAGCGGCATCGCTCGCCCACCCATATTATAAGATTCATACGTTCTTGCTTTTCTATAAAAATAGTATGAGTACCCAATAATACTGAAAGCGTATACAGTTAATGGTATTATTAATATTGGTTTTGCTGATTCATTAATTAGCATCGTTTATTTCTCCTTTTAATAGGTTTTAAATGATATGCTCCAGGATTTAAACATGTTGTTTCTGTCCGTAACTTTCACTTAACTAACATATTGATATAAGCCATAAAAGATATAGCGTTTAAATTCCGTATTCCCTCAACTTTGATCTTAAAGGAATACTTCTTTGCATAACCTAACTCGCACCATCCCAATCGGAAATGATGTGGGTTGTTTGAATTGAGTATGTTTGAAGGCAGTCAAAACACATCAGTGGGGGTTTTCCTTCATCCCCCACTGAATGTTATTTGAACTTATCAAGGCGCTACTGGCCGCCCGCCCACACTTAGACTTCTTGTTTAAATCGACTTCTTGAAGTGTGGTCTTACAGCCAGTTAAGACGTGATAAGTTTATTTCAGTAATTTAAATGCTATATTGATAAATGCCTTTACACCTATTTCTAATGCATCTTCATCGATGGTATAACGCGGGTGGTGAATCGGATACACCATACCTTTTTCCTTGTTACCATCACCTACATAAAAATAGGTCCCTGGAGCTTTCTGTAAAAATACAGAAAAATCTTCACCTGGCATAATCGCTTTTGCTTTTTGTACATTTTCCTCACCAAATACTTCAATGAGTGATTCACGGACTTGACCCGATACTTGTTCATCATTTATTACTGGAAGGTACCCTTTTTTGTATTGGAATTCGTAAGTCGCTCCGTGCGCGTCTGTAATTCCTTTGATGATTCGTTCCATTACATTTGGAATAGTGCCTAGAAGCTCCGTATTAAAACTTCGAACCGTTCCACCTAATTCAATTGTCTCAGGAATGACATTATAAGCTGCAGTACTATCAACTGCACCGCTATTAATTTTGGTCACTGATAACGCTAGTACATCAAAAGGATCAGTATTTCTTGATACAATGTGCTGCAGATTAGAAACGACTTGGGAAGCAATGGCCAAGCTGTCAATGGTTTCGTGGGGGGAAACGCCATGTCCGCCTTTTCCGATAATTTTAATATCGAAATTATCAACTGCGGATTGCATGGGTCCTGAATCTACAGCCAATGTGCCAGTCTCCATTGTAGGCAAAAGGTGTAAACCGATAACTTTATCAACACCATCCATCACGCCAGCCTCAACCATTTGTATTGCTCCTCCAGGAGGTAGCTCTTCTGCATGTTGGAATAAAAATCGAATCTCCCCATTTATTTGATCCTTTAGACCGGATAAAATTTTAGCCGTACATAACAACATGGCCGTATGCCCGTCATGTCCACAAGCGTGCATGACACCCGGATTTTTAGAAACGAATTCAAATGTATTTTCCTCCTGGATTGGTAAAGCATCCATATCGGCACGGAATGCGATCGTTTCCCCGGGATGTTCGCCAACTAAGCGGACCATTACACTTGTTGTTGTTGTTGGGCGTGTAACCTCAAGGTTCCCAAACGATTGCAGCGTTTCATAAACAAACTGGGAAGTCTCCTCTTCATGGAAAGACAATTCGGGATTCTGATGTAAATGACGTCTCCATTTCACCATTTCTTCCTTATTTTGTTCGACAAAGCCTGCTATATCATCTAGTATTGCTCTCATTACCATTTCTCCTTTCCGATATCTTAATTTTTGATGATGCATCCATTTATCATTGCTCGGCATCTACAACTATATATGCAATTTTCATGCCAATATTAAATGTCCTAATTACCAAAATAATGGATAAATTCAAATAGAATACAACTTATTTTTGCGGGATAAAAGTAAAAGGTGAACCAAAATCAGCTCATTTCCCTCAACACTGATTTATATTTGGTTCATTTTTTATGGGTACTTTGTGCTAAAATATAATAACGATCCAAAAATGATTCATTAATACACATAAAACGTTTTAAGGTGGGCTATGATGATAGAAAAAAATATTGAAATTGAGCAAATTTATTTCCTTAAAATTCTTAATTCGCTTGATGATGCCATTTATATAACTGACAAGACAGGGAAAACCTTGTGGATGAACGAAATAAATAAAAAAATATTCGAAAGTCATAAATCAAGAATGATCGGAAAAAGTGTAGCAGAACTAGAAAATGAGGGAGTATTTAATCCTTCTATTATAAAAAAGGTGATTGAAACAGGAAAAACCATTACAAAAGTACAAACACTGGTAAACGGAGAAAAATATATGACCACGGGCCATCTTATTTTGAGTGACGATGGAGATATCGAATATGTGGTCGCGCATGGCAGGAATATGAATAAAATTGCCTCCAGTGCTCCCCAGCTTGAACTCGGTGAAATTAACGCTCTTCTCCAACGCTATATTCAAGAATTCAGGAATTTAAACAAGCATAACCTGCTTAATAAAAATGGAACTACATTTGTTGGACAAAGCCAGTCATTTGTAAGACTTGCCGAAATAATTGAGACCGTCGCAAGTGTAGATACAACTGTTTTAATAACTGGAGAAACTGGTGTTGGAAAAAATATTGTCGCCCAACAAATTCATAACTTAAGCGAAAGGCATGATAAACCTTTTATCCATGTTAATTGTGCATCCATACCTAAAACCCTTATCGAATCTGAGCTTTTTGGCTATAGTAAAGGGGCTTTTACAGGGGCAAATACCGGAGGAAAGGTTGGTTTGATACAATTGGCAGAATCCGGCACTCTGTTTCTTGATGAAATCGGTGAACTTCCGCTTCAATTGCAATCTAAACTTCTTCAATTACTACAAAATAAAACATATAAGCCAATCGGCGCTTTACAAACAAAAAATGCAAACATTCGGATTATCGCAGCGACAAATCGTGATTTAGAAATGATGATAGACGAAGGTACGTTTCGTAGGGATCTATTTTATCGTCTTAATGTTTTACCAATTACGATATTACCTCTACGCGAACGTAAAGAAGATATTTTTCCGCTTCTGCAGTATTATTTAAATACTTTTAATACACGACATAAAAAAATTGTTTTTTCACGATGGAAGTGATTGAAATACTTCAAAATTATACATGGCCGGGAAATATAAGAGAATTGGAAAACTTTGTGGAGCAACTTGTCATTATGGTCAAACAAGATGAAATTTCTTTATCTGACCTTCCAGAACGATTCCACAAAACTGAAACGGAAAATAAAGATCTACATTTACAGTTGCAAGGCGATACCTTACCTGAAATTTTGAATAATGTAGAAAGGGATATTATCAAGGAAGCATATAAACAACACAAGTCCACAAGGAAAACAGCGCAATTTTTAGGGATTCCCCAATCTACTTTTATGAGAAGACTCAAAAAACATGGTATTGATACCAAAACTAATGATGGAGAATAAAATCTAGTAGCTGTTCAGTTGACTGCTCCAGAACGAAATAATGATATAATCAATCCTGTAGCATTTAGGAATTTTCCAGAACGAAGAAAGAAATTCATTTATTTTTATACAGGGAATGATTATATGAAAAAAACGATCCTTATCCTCTTGGCAATAGCTGTTATCACCATATTTTTTGTTTTAAATCATACAAATGCAAAACAGGAAAACGCTAATTATATATACGTAGCTTTAAATGGTAAGGATCAAAATAACGGTACAAAATCAAAACCATTTCGCACACTAAAAAAAGCTGCTTCAGAAGCAAAAGCGGGATCCACCGTATTCATTCGAAAAGGTACTTATAACGAAAATCTCGTCGTTAAACATAGTGGGACAAAATCGAAGCCAATTACTTTCAAACCCTATAAAAACGAAAAGGTTATCCTTAGCGGAGAGGGTATGAAGGATGTTGAAGGGGATACATCCTTGGTTATGATAAACAATAAAAACTATATTACCATTAGTGGATTAACAATACAGGATTTAACAACCGATTTAGCAAATGAAACAGTAATGGGTATTCATGTAACAGGATCTAGCAGTCATATTACACTAGAAAATAACCACGTGCAGCGCATTGAAACCCATGCAGATGACGGGAATGGTCATGGGATTGCAATATACGGAACTCGCCCAATGAAAGACATACATATTGCAAATAACACTGTGGAAAACTTAAAACTTGGTTCAAGTGAATCTATTGTACTTAATGGAAATATTAACGATTTTAAGGTGGAAAATAATCTCGTTCGCCGAAACAATAATATAGGTATTGATTTAATTGGTTATGAAGGCACCTATCATAATAAAAAAGCTGACTACGTGCGAAATGGAGTAGTAAAAAATAATACCGTTTATGAAAATTCTTCGTACGGCAATCCTGCTTATGGAGATGATTATAATGCTGGAGGTATTTACATTGATGGTGGAAAAAATATAACCATCGAAAAGAATACCATTTATCAATGTGATATTGGAATTGAGGCTACCTCTGAACACGCTGACAAATATGCCGATCATATAAACATTTTAAATAATATTATTTATAACAACTTTTATACTGGGATATCGATTGGTGGGTATGACGAAAATCGGGGAGGCACGATTAACTCTACAATCTCTCAAAATATCATTTTTCGAAATGACACGAAAGGACTAGATGGGGGACAGCTTTTATTACAGCATGATACCAAAAACAATGTGATTGAAAAAAACATATTGACTGCTGGGCCTTCACGCATATTTATCGCCAACGATTTTATAACCAATCAAGGAAATAAACTACAAAAGAATATCTTTCATAAAGAAAAGGGAAAAGCTGGTATATGGGTATGGAAAGCGGAAGAATATACTAATTTTCCGGAGTTTAAAATGGTTTCAAAAAGTGATGCGGAATCTAGTTATTTAGATCCAAAATATAAAAATGCAAATACATTTGATTTTGAATTAGAAAAGAATTCGCCTGCCAAAAAAATTGTAGAATAATTTTTTTTCAAAAGATTTCACGGACGCTTCCTAGTGATTTAATTGGAGGTTTGTCCGTGATTTTCTTCTCATGGACGTTTCTTGGGGTTTTGATTGGAGCTTTGGCCGTGATCTTCTTTCCCACGGACGTTTCTTCGGGGTTTGATAGGAGGTTTGTCCGTGATAGCCTCTCTCATGGACGTTTCCTCGGGTTTCGATTAAAACTTTGTCCGTGATTACCTCTCTCACGGACGTTTCCTCGGGTTTCGATTAAAACTTTGTCCGTGATAGCCTCTCTCATGGACGTTTCCTCGGGTTTCGATTAAAACTTTGTCCGTGATAGCCTCTCTCACGGACGTTTCTTCGGGGTTTAATAGAAGCTTTGGCCGTGATCTCCTTTCTCACGGACGTTTCCACTCTCCCCCGCCTTGCTTTGTCCTTCATCAAGTTAAATATAACAAAAAAGTTTCGCCAATTATTATGACGAAACCAAATATTAGAACTTACTATCTGCCAAAATACGGATTTCCCTTCATTCCTACCCATAAATCAGACTGTTCCAATTGATAGGCTAATTGTAATAGACGATGTTCTTCTCCTTTTTGTGCCATAACTTGTACTCCAAGAGGCAGGCCATCCTCTGATAAATAAATTGGTACAGACATGGCAGGTTGTCCAGTAAGGTTTGCTAATTGTGTAAATGGTGTATATGTTAGGCTTGGTAAAAACATATCGTAGACGATTTGTTGTTGTTCTTCTACATTTTTCGCTAATGCTACTTCTTCTACAAATCTCTCATGTTTTTCTTTACTTGGTGTAAGCTCTCCGATTCTTGGAGCGGTAAAAGCTGTTGCTGGGGTAATATAGAAATCATACACTCGATGGAAGTTCGCCATTTGTCCTGCCGCTTTATCCCAAGACGATAAGCTTTCCGTGTACATTGCCGCTGATACCGATTTACCAGCATCATGTAACACCCAAGATTCCATTTCCATATCTTCTGCAGTCAACTCCCTACCAAGTGCATGCTCCAATTCAATGATTGTTGCATTCATTTCCCCACTATTCATCAAGTAATAGTCCTTCATTAGCTGCACACCATCGACAGGACCATCAACTTCTTCTACATGGTGCCCCTCTGATTCTAAGCTTTTCACTAATTTCTCGACTGCTAATTTCGCATCCTCCGAGACTGGTGTTCCAACTGGTGACTTCGTTGAAAACGCAATACGCAATGACTTATTAAAATCTTGAACCATTGTTTCCCTATAACTTCCCGAAAATAATGGTGTTTGGTAAGCTGCCTCTGGTTGAACTACTTGCAATATGTCAAGCATTGCAGCACTATCTCTTACACTTCTACTTAAAACAAAATCAATGGATGCCCCTTGCCATTGTCTTCCAACCCCTGGCCCAACAGGAGTACGACCTCTAGTTGGTTTTAATCCAAAAAGACTGGTAAACGATGCAGGAATTCGAATCGAACCACCACCATCGCTCGCGCCAGCAAGTGGAACGATTCCAGAAGCAATGGCAGCAGCGGCACCGCCACTTGATCCACCTGGTGAAAACTCCTTATTCCACGGATTTCGTGTTGGCCCATAAACTCTCGGCTCTGTTATGTTTTTCAAAGCAAATTCTGGAGTATTCGTATGTCCCATAAAACGAAAACCTGCATCACGAAATTTCTTCACAAAATAGGACTCATTTGTAGATATAATTCCTTGCAAAAGCTCCGATCCGGCTGTCAAAGGCTCCCCTTCTATCGACTGACTAATATTTTTCATTAAAATTGGCACGCCATTAAATGGTGCATTTTCAATAGATAGGCTCTCCGCTTCTTTTAATGCCTTTTCTTTTCTAGTATGTGTCGCAACATTTAATATTGGTTGCACTTCTTCCAACCGCTCAAAGGCCATTTCCATTAATTCCTTGGCTGATACTTCCTTTTTTTGAATAAGGGTTGCCATTTCTGTTGCATCAAGTGATAAAAACGTTTCAATATTCATATGTACACCCCATTTGGTAGAATTTCACATCCACTCTATCATAGTTTAGAAATCAATAGGAAAGCAACCAATCCATCGATAATTACCTTTGATTTTTTTATTCTTTTAACTTATACAATGAATTATTTTTTTTCTGAAAAGACCAGCTTTATCTAGATCTGAACCTCTCATCACAAGGTACTTTCGTGAGACAAACTTCCGCCTCTTTTAAAGGATTCTCACTTTGGAAGCTCCGTATTTTAGTGTCGAGCGGATTTTACAGAAAAAGTATATCCTTTTCAGATAAAGGCAAACTATGGTTACTAATTTGAATCAAGTGGAGGAAACAATCATTATGGAACAAAAGAAACCTTTAACAGCATCAGAACTTGGAGGGATATGGGGAAAATATCAAAACGATAGTTTATCTTTGGCAGTTCTAAGTTATTTTAATCAAAAAGCGGAAGATCCTGAAATAAAGGAGGTTATTTCGGATGGATTGCAACTAACTAAGAAGCACTTTGATTCCGTTAAGACATTTTTTCATGAAGAAAAACGACCACTCCCAATCGGAATAACGAAGGAAGATGTTGATATAACCAAAGGAAGATTATATACAGACAATTATATGCTGCAATATTGTTTACAACTTGGAAGGCTAGGTATGCACGCTGCAACAATTGCCCTTTCCATGACAACAAGGGAAGACCTTTACAACTATTTCTCTAAAGTTTTTCATGATTATAATCAGCTTCATCATAAAGCATTAGTCGTAACCAAAGCTAAAGGTGTATTATTAGAGCCCCCAACCATTCCTGCACCGAAAGAAATTGACTTTTGTAAAAAAACAAAATTTCTTAACCGGTTGGTTGGGTGAAAAAAGGCCATTGCTTTCTATAGAGATTTCTCATTTATTCGGAAACATACAAAGGAACTCCTTAGGTGCTGCCACTTTATTGGGTTTCAGTCAAGTTGCTGAGAGGAAAGAAGTAAGGGATTATTTCCTTAGAGGCGTTGAAATTGCCAAAAAACATGTAGAAATATTTTCAGAGGTACTCGAGAGCAATGATATACCTGTACCGATGGGATCAGATGCCCTTGTAACCGATTTAGCTGAAACCGGAGTATTGTCGGATAAATTGATGCTGCTTCATACTACTGGAATGATTGCATTAGGTATAGGGTTTTATGGGTTAAGTATTTCTACCAGTACGAGAAGGGATATCGCTAGTCATTATGTCCGTTTAAGTGGAGAAATCGGTTTATACTTGGAAGACGGGGCAAATTTGCTGATTAAACATGAATGGTTGGAAGAGCCACCAAGAATGGTGGATAGAGCGGAACTTATTAAAACGAAAGGCGGAAAATAAATGAATGGAAACATGGAACTTACTGAACCAGAAATAGCTTCCATATGCAATGAAACTTGTGGTTTAACGTATATGTTACAACATGGTAAAAAAATAAAAACCCTACGTCCTCGTTATATTCAATTAGCCACGGAAATAGCCAACTTTGCAAAAGATAGTGCAAAACTGTTAGTTGAAAACGGATGGATGGAGCAGCCGCCAATAGCACCTAACTATGAAAACATAGCGAAATAAGGTTTGATTATGGATGTTAATTTACAAAAGAAAAGTAAAAAATTAGAGGCTGTTCTGTGGAGCATTGCACTTCCGGGGTTTTACCAACTATTACGTAAGCAATTTTTAAAAGGATTTTTGTTAGTTCTTTTAGAGTTTTTAATCAATGTAATGGGAAACTTTAATCGGATTATCATTCTTAGTTTTAATTTCCGAATTGAAGAAGCAATTCAAGCAACAAACTATCAATGGCTCTTATTTTATCCTTGTTTGTATTTTTTTGGAATATGGGATGCATATAAAGATGCTAGTGGTGAAGAAGGGAAGCCTTTTGCTTATCTTCCATTAGTGTTTTCAGCTTATTTTGTTACAGTAGGCGTCATCTTTTCTACTCGGATTACCATTTTCGGTCACCTGATTGGGCCGATGTGGTCGGGGTTTTTATTCCTACCAATTGGTTTAGGGATTGGGGCAATCATTAGATGGATTTTAATTAAAATATATACCAAAAACCGCTCTCTAGGTTCCTGACTTTCCCTGGATTGTCTGCAACCTGAGAGCAAACAGTTTGTGGTAACCTCCCGTTTAGATTAGAGAGAATTTCATTTTTTTGCTTCAAAACTTTGTGAGAGGATTAATCACACATTAGGACTCTCTTACAAAGTTCTATTTAAATTAATTGCATTGTTGTAATACAAGTATTATCGCCCTCGAAAGTAGAAATTTCCGATTCAGATGTTTTTCCTTCGTGTTCTATTTTTACTTGAAATGTTTCATCTCTTGGTAACCAAATATCAATAAACCCATTATCTAGGGATGTCATCGTTTTATCCACTACGACTTTACCCTCTTCATCTTCAATATATACATCAAATTCCTTGTTCACTAACTCTCCCTGACATCCCGTTAAACTGTGGATTTCACATGGATGTGTTGTCTCAACAAATGGTGCAATCGAAACAAAGAATTCATCCTTAGGAAGTGGGTAGGAAGTTTCTTTTTCTTGATTGTCCGTTACAATTAATTCATGTGATGTAATCGAGGCCGATACATCTTCAAAATCTCCCGTACTATACTCATGAACCAATTCCTTTGTTTCCTGTGAATCCATTTCTTCTTCTGCACTATCATTACAGCCAACTAATGCAAGAACGAATACCATACAAGCAATAGAAAATAACTTCTTCATCTAAATTCATCTCCTATTTTTCATTACTTTCGAGAATATTTTGCTACAGATAATCCCTGAAACCAATTGACATTCCAGGGATTAGTGAAATTACCTCTAGTAGTGATTCGGAATGTTAATTAAAATGTTAGAAGGATTAAGACGAAATAAGCTACCATAGCAATCAAACCAACAGGAAACGCAAATCGCGCATATTGTAAACTAGTAATTTTTAGTTTTCCTGCAGCGATGATATTTGGTATGTTTCCTGGAATGAGCATCCCACCACTAACAAGAAGTCCAAGTAATAATGCCTTAATTGTTGGATCACTCATTGCTGGACTTACTTCAGCCGCAGCTAGAGTAGCATTGTCAAGTACTGCAGAAATCATGTTAATCCAATAAAGTACAAGCGGATTCAGATCAAGCAGGAACCTTTCAATGAAAGGCTGGAATCCCGCGCCTAAAAACGTCAAGGCCATTACGAAAATGTAAATTTTTAAACTACGAATAATAATTTCCGCATAGGACTCTTTTTCACTTAGAGCATCATCTTCAGTATCCGTTTGTATTTCAGTATTATTTTTAGCTGGCTTGATTATGAGCGCGGCAAGTATTCCGAAAACAATAACACCTGGAATTACATAAATACCAAGTAAATTCAATAAATAGAGAAAGCCTTCATTTAAACTCGCCACGACAATTGTTGACAATGGTTCACCAATTGGAGTTAATGCAGCCCCCATTCCAATCGCATAACATGCTAATATAACAAGCCGAATTTCAGATTTGCGATCTAGTTTTAGAATACTAATGACCGATACGAGAATAACCGCGGCAACAATTGCTGTAATCAGACTTGAAAGTAATCCAAGAACAATGACAAGGAGTGCAATAAATAAACGATATGGCATAGCATTACTAATACCTACAATTCCCTTTTCGATTGGGGTTTTAAACCAACGGAATAGGAGCCCCGCGACTAGTACCGCTAGCGTGATATTTATTGGATGGACCAATGCCTCTTTAATCAGAGCCCAATCCATTACTTGGCTGACTAGTACAGATAATACCCCCATAATAAACAAGAATACTTCCAGGTTACGTTCTACCAACTTCGTAAAAGGAAGTAATAGAACTAACACCAAAATGATCGTTAATCCAATAATCATAAATATTTCTCCCCTCTCTTTTTGGCAGGTAGGAAGGCGCTTTCCTACCTGCGAATAATAATTAAAAATTTCTTAATTATTAGTGCATTATATTCCCACGTATCATTCTACTATTGTTAAAATAACCCTTGTAGAATACCATTCCTCCTTCATCGGAAAAACACAAAAGGAGCCTATCTACCAAAGGGCATAATTACCCCTTGGTGACAGACTCCTCCTAAAAAATTTTCATAATATTTAATTTTGATAATAGGCCTATTCATTTTTAGAATAACACACCATGAATTTCATGACAACAATTTTTTTTTTAAAAAATGACCCTTCTTAGAGAATTTATACCAGCTTCTGTCCACAATTCGAACAGAAGTTAGCTCCATTTGTCTTCTCTCCACAGTTTGGACAGAAGTTCGGAGCTTTCCCCGTTCCACTAGAAGGTGATTGTGGTGTTTGTTCTTGATTTGGCTGCTGATTTTGAGAAGGGGTTTGATTCATATTTTTCATCATTTCGTTAGCCATGTTCATCCCCATCATCATACCAGCCATATCACTTGCAGTACCGGATCCTTGAAGTTTTCCAGAAGCATGTGCATCTGTAACGGAAATTTGCTGATATTTCGAGACATCTCCCACCATTCCGTGGGAAGCATTTTTGTCGATCATATCCTGAACTTGTTTTGGGTAATTAAAGCTCCTTACACTAAAGTTGGTGATTGTCATTCCCATATCATGAATTTCCATATCCAAATCTTCTTTAATTCCTCTAGAAATTTCGATACTATTCATTTGTAGATTAAAGATATTCTTCCCTTCTTGGGTAATCCATTTCATCAGCAATTGATCTAATATCGATGTGATACGAATCTTCACATCATCGACAAGATACCGTTCTTTCACACCAGCGATATTATCAACTAGTGCCATATAGTCATCTACTTTAAATTCAAACGTTCCATTTGCTCTAATTGGTAGCCCGCCTGGAAGGGAAGGTGTTGGGATATTAATCGAATTTCTCGTACCCCATTTCACATTAAAAATCTTTGTGTTAACAAAAATCACCTCTACCCTTAGTCCACTATTAAAACCAAATTTAAATCCCTTTAACGTGGAGAGAAAAGGAATAATTTCCGATTCAATATGATAATCTCCTTCATCCTTAAAGACGCCCTCAACCTTTCCGTTATATAGAAAAATAGCATCTTGACCTGGTCGGATTATTAGTCTACTTCCTTTTTTAATTTCTTTATTACTCCACTTCCAAAAAATCATATCGTCGCGGAACTCATCCCATTCGATGACGTCCGCAAATTGATTTCTAAAAAAAGACATGGTAAACTTCCTCTCATTCCGTTATTTTGATGGAAGCACTAGAACTTCCCTCTACTTCCACTATGCGAATGCCCACCTCTAGTGACACCACCTCCGCTACCGCCTCTATTACTATTATTATTCTTAGGTTTTCTGCGTTTGGTGACGTTTTTGGTTATATAAATATCTTTCCGTTGTAATACTTTAAAATCTCCTGTATATGTCCGCTCATTGACAGTTACTTTTCCACCAGAGTTATACGCCATCGTCCCTACAATTAACGCCGCTAATCCGAATGCGACTATCATGTGAAACCAGGTTTGGAGCAGGAAACTTTCTGGATTAACTCCAGGAATATAGCGCATATACCGGGAGCCTGTCTCAATGAATGTGGTAAATGCTTCTTCATAGTTACCACTAGACAAGTCAGGCGTCATTTTTTCTCTAATTAAGTCCACTCGTTTATTATCTAGATATTTTTTACCTTTATAAAACCCGGCTATATAAACATCTCTTTTACTCATATCTAAAGCCAAAATTGCTGCATTACCATTTGGCTTGTCAAAACCAAAAGCCATTTCATCATAGAAATCTTCAACAAAAGGAATAATATCTTTATTATCCGCATCTTTTGTTGTTACAATGATAAAATCTATTTCATGTTTTTTCCCATGTTGATTGGCTAAATTCTCTAACCTATCTATTTCATCATCCGTTAGTAGATCAGCATAGTCATAGACTCTCTGTTTGGATTCATCGGCGAATACAGGGGAAATAAAACTAAAAATAAGAAAAAGAGAAAGAATACTAGTTAGTAATAAGATCCGCTTATTCACCAAATCTCCCCCCCAATAATAAAGGTGATGATCTTGGCCATCATAAAAGTAGCACCTGCAATACTACCAAACCATGCCGCTACCTTCCCCATACTTAATGGAGGTTTTCCAACAACCTTTCCATTAACACCATTCATCGCAAAAGTATGTTCCTGTTTATCATAATCATAATAAACCATCCATACAGGAAGAAGGACATAAGATGCCTTTCTCTCTCGAGTGTCCACATGCTTTTCCTTATACTGTACGGAAGAGTAGCCACTTATCGTAGAACCGATATGTTTATCAATATATTCACTTACCTTTGACTTCACCCTTGGAAATAAATCTTTATTATCATAATTATACTTTTCAGCTAAATATCCTGCTAAATAGGGTGTTTTAAAGTCCTTTAAACTTCCATAATCATACGGTTCTAACTTATCCATTAAGTCGTCAGTCATTTTCTCTGATGCATCAACTGGTACCTTATTAAAAGTTAAATCAATCTTACGCCTAACATCATAGTACTTTGTTTCGGTATAAATATAGTCACCTCGTGTATAGGTTCTTACCTTTGTTGCCTTTGCTTTCACATCGGCAATACTATGTAAATCATAAAGCCAAAATGGGACATAAATTCCTGTTATTCCTTTAATTCGGTCAGCGCTCATAAAGCCTTTAGGTGTCAGTCTACCATTCTTACACCATTTCTTAAATGCATTCCTCGCTTCTTCCTTACTAATTTGGAATGGGATCACTTTATCCGGTGCAAGATTTCCAGAAACACGATCCGCTAAAACGACCCCAGCTCCGCAGAAACTACATGTTGTTGCGGAAGTATCAGCATCCGTAATGACGGCCGCTCCACAGTTATTACAGACATACTCTTTCGCTTCCTCGTCAGAGAATCTTGTAGAAATAAATTCATCGGAAAAATCCTCTATCGAATCCGTTCGTCCACAACTTCCACAAGTTAGTTTTCCAGATTCACTGTCAAAAGCCATATCATCTCCACAATTAGGACATTTATAATGAATTAACACGACTCTCCCCCCCTTTAAATTACTTTACTTTCTTTTTTAACTCTTCCATTTCTTTATCTATATCCATACCTTTATCATATTGTGACACAAGCCTATCCATGTCAGCATCTAGTCCATTTCTTAACTCTTCTAGTGCTTCCGCCTCGGCTAAAGCCCTATTCGCCTTTTCCTCCAGTTGATCAAACGTAGTTAAACGAACGTTTGATGGAGATAGACCAGTCTCATTCCTTTGTTTTTTACTCTTTGCCATTGCTAGCTTCCCAACAATCGCATCACGTTGATTGGAAAGTTCCGCTACATCCTCGGAAAGTTTATCCTGCGCCAGCTTCATTTGTTCTACTTTAATGGAAGCTAGTTCATATTGCTTTTCATATTCATGGTATTTTGGCTTTAAGCTCAGCTTTTCTTCTAAAAATTGACGTGCTTTGTCTTCATCCCCGGCTTTTAATGATTTAGCTGCAAAACGTTCCATTTTGTTCATTTCCGTTTGACATTCGTGAAGATTCCTTTTTGCCCGATTCATCAAAACAACTGCAGCATCAGTCTGTCCTTTGATTTCTCTTTCATCACGTTCCATTTCTCTTATATATGCATTTATTTCCTTTTCCGGATCTTTGAGATTTTCCATTTTTACATTTATATGACTTGCTAAAATCGTACGTATTCGTTTTAAGATGCTCATGATTGTTTCCACCTTTCACTGATTTAATAGTACCTATTTATACGGGAGATTGGAAGAAAAGTTTCAAATGAGAAAACTGTGTTTCTCAGAAGACTTGGGGTGGAAATAACAAAAAAACGCTTCAGAGCAAAGTACATACTTTGTTCCAAAACGCTTTTTTGAAAAAGGAATTTGTTCATTAGTTAGATAAACTTTCCCGCAAATTAGTTTGAACGTGCCGATTTGATTTTTTCTTTTGTAACATCCTTATAAATATATTATTGGACACGAGGGAAACGATGATAAAGACCGTACCAAGAATATCGAACATCGTTATTTGATTACCTTGAAATGCCGAAATGATGAGTGTTGTAACGGGAACAAAGTTAATGAACAACAACGAATTTAATGGTGATAGTATACTCACACCAATGTTCCAGCCAACTAGCGCAATGACACCAGGGTATATAATCATAAACAATAAATGTGGGCTTGCTGATATCACAGCTTCCCCCGATGGAAAGGATATATACCCAGATAACGTCGCCATTACGACAATAAGAGTCGCTGTGACCGTTCCAAGTAAACAGCTTAACGTGGAGTATCGTAAAGCAGACCAACCGCTAAATTCCTTTCCACCCATCGTGTAAACGACCCAACCAATTACTGCAATGAAAATAATTATGGATGGGACAAAATCACTTGTTGCACCAAGAAAGGATCGAATATCCCCTTTCGTAATTACTAATACTGCACCAATAAATGACAGTAGCACACATAATAAAGTGAATCGATGGGGACTCTTTCTAGAGAGCATCCAAACAATCACAATGGATATCATCGGCATCAATGATTCCATAATGGATGCTACCATTATACCTGATTCACCTAATAAATCCTCCCCCCAAAAGATAAAAAGATTATAAACCGTAAACGCCATTGTGCCAAAAAACCATAATGGAAGACCTTTTCCTTCCAATCGAAAAGCCTTTTTTCCTTCTTTCCACCATAGTATTGGTACCAAAATAATCGTAACAGATACATAACGAATGATTGTAAAATAGAAAGGATCCATATATTGGAAAGCTCCATGTGCTACAGGAAACATTGCACCCCATGAAACTGCAGAAATAAAACACAAAAAAGCCCCTAACAACACACTATTTTTCAATTCCCCTTTGCTCCCTTCAACTAAATGATCTACTCTCATATTCTATGATTTTTGTTATCTTGTAAAATGAATAATAATAATGATTTCCATCATTAATCGTGATATCATACAATTAAAATACGAAAATAGGAAAGGGGCAAAATAGTGGAGTTTAAGGACTTAGAGATTTTTCAGAAAGTAGCCGAAAAAGGAACGATTACAGCGGCAGCCAAAGAGTTCAGCTATGTGCAATCGAATATTACGTCGAGGATTCATAAACTTGAAACGGAATTGAATACCCCTTTATTTAACCGACATCGGCGTGGGATGAGTCTAACACCAGAAGGAAAAAAGTTATTGAATTATTGTAACCAAATTTTATTGTTAACTAATGAAATGAAGAAAGCCGTTCAAAGTAAAAAGGAACCGTCTGGAAAATTAGAAATCGGTACCGTTGAAACCGTCATTCATTTACCGCAAATTTTATCAAACTATATAAAGAAATATAAAAATGTTGATTTGTCGGTAGTTACCGGAGTTACAGAAACCTTAGAAGAAAAAGTATTAAATCATAAATTGGACGGAGCCTTCGTGACAGAATCCGAATTTCACCCAGATCTTATATCACATGAAGTGTTTCAAGAGGAGCTTGTTTTAATTTCAGATAATCGTGCATCTACGTTAGAGGATTTGAAAGCGGAACCGTTCTTATGCTTTAGTGAAGGCTGTGGATACCGAGCACGCTTAGAAGCCTGGTATAGAGACCAAAACATTACTCCAAAAAAGGTAATGGAATTCGGCACATTAGAAACCATCCTTCGTAGTGTTGCCGTGGGACTTGGCGTTACATTTGTTCCAAGGTCAGCAACTACCCATTTTGAAGAAAATGGGCTCATCCAGTGTCATACTCTTCCAGATCAATATAGTAAGATTAAAACAGTCTTTATAAGAAGAGCCGATACTTTCTTAACTTCAACAATCAGAACATTTATCGAAACGATTGAAACAAATAAACAAGCGCCAATAACACCTATATAGAAGTCTTCCATCAGTGGGGGTTTTTCTTCAGCCCTCACGGATGGTTAGTCGCAACTTATAAATATCCTAAACTAACCACAAATAAATATTGAATTAGATGCACTTTTAAAAAAACATTGACTTATCTACTATATATACTTACAATTATACAAAGTAAACATATCAGGATTCTTATCAAGAGAGGCGGAGGGACTGACCCTATGAAGTCTCAGCAACCAGCAAATTTTTGTATGGTGCTAATTTCAGAAGAATACTTAGTATTCTAGAGATGAGTAAATATAGGTCGCCCGGAATGATGTCCATTTCTGCCCTCCTCTCATCTTCTTGAGACGAGGGCTTTTCCTATTCAGCAGTAAACCATTTCATTATGAATCTTAAACACGGGATATCAGTACTCGTGTTTAGGATATCGGTAAACACCACGGAGATATCAGTACTCGTGTGTAAGATATCAGTAAACACCATGGAGATGTCAGCACTCGTGAGCAAAATATCAGGATACTTCACGCAGTATCAGCGCCCGCGTGCAAGATTTCAGGATACAATATATCGGAGGGAATATAATTGAAACTTACAGAACTTTATTCATTTGAAAAGAGAAAGAATCTTCTGCAACAAACAGTGGAGCCTTTTAAAGAACGTGCAAGCAAACATGACAATGAAGCAAGTTTTCCATTCGAAAATATAGAGGATTTAAAGAAAATTGCTTATCACACGCTTACGATTCCAAAAGAATACGGGGGACCCGGAATCACTTTAACGGAAATGTTAAAATACCAAGAAACAATCGCTAAAGCTGATGGTTCAACAGCACTGGCTATTGGCTGGCATATGGGACTTACGAAACATAATGGGGAAAATAATAGCTGGGAGAAAGAAAAATATACAGATTTTGCGGAGGATGTTATTACTAATGGCGCACTAATTAACCATGCGATTACGGAACCTGCAACTGGAAGTCCTCAACGTGGAGGCAAACCAGAAACAATTGCCGTAAAAAATGCTTCTGGATGGAAGATTAATGGCAGAAAGACATTTACAACCTTAGCACCTGCACTACATTATTTTGTAGTTGCTGCTTCCATTGAAGGTTCAGATAAAATTGGCCATTTTCTCATCAAACGTGACATTACAGGAGTAACCATCGACGAAACATGGGATTCCATCGCCATGCGTGGAACTGGTAGTCATGATCTTATTTTAGAAAATGTTCAAGTGAATGATGATGACTTAGTAGAATACCGTGAAGACTCCAATAATCAACCTGCATCGTGGATATTACATATACCGGCATGTTATTTGGGGATTGCTAAAGCAGCACAGGAAGAAGCGGTGAAATTCGCCACTACCTACTCTCCGAACAGTATTAAAGGAACTATTTCAGAATTACCGAACGTGAAGCAAAAATTAGGCGAAATAGAGCTTTATCTGTTAGAAGCAGAGAATTTTCTATACAGTATATCAAGAAAATGGGACGAAAGTGGTCAAGCAGTTCGCCAAAAGATGGCAATAGATATTAACGCAGCCAAAGTATCTGTTGTGGATAAGGCAATAAAAATAGTTGATTTAGCCATGAGGGTAGTTGGTGCACGAGGTTTATCTAAGAAAAGCCCTCTACAACGTTATTATCGCGATGTTCGAGCCGGTCTACATAATCCCCCGATGGATGATATGATCATGATGCAGCTTGCAAAGAAATCTATCACGGACTTTCAATTGTTTAAGAACAAAGTTACCACATATATATAATTTTGATGAGGTGGTATTAGGATGACGCTATACCACCTTTTAATAACGATACACATTTCCACACCTTAAAATATACCAGCCTTTAGACGTTTTACCGATTTCCATATTTATTCTTCAACCTTCCTGACATAAATCAGAAATTCCCTTTGTAACTAGGACTGGACCTATCACCTCAGTACCATCAAAATCATCTTCTAGCCATAACTTCCCTCTCTCTATCTCATTTACTAAAAAGGAACTATTGATGATATCTTCGTATTGTAAATCTGAAAAATTTGTTGATGGATTAGCTGAGCATGCTTTCCAACTTTTGATAAATCTATTACTTCTTCAAAATAATCTTGATAATCATCCTTGCTGTAATTTTTTTCATTCATCCATTTTGAAATTTTTTTCATGACACGGACCGCTTTTTTATTAGTCATTCCGGTTCCATTACTTTACGAATCAAAAAATAGTTCCGGGGCTGAGGAAAGTCCCCGTTTATAGAAGTCGATGGTTAGTGGCACTTATACAAATCTTTACAGCGTGCGATTAACCAGATCCCCATAATTGGGAATATTTTACTCTCACACTTTCCAAAAAAATGGTTTTTCACTTGTGAAATAGTGAGTAAATTGGTATAATAGAGTTGTAGAAAGATAGTAATCCTTTTTAACATGCACTTAGATTATTTAGGGGGTTTTAAAATGAAAGCAGCAGTTTGGTATGGAAAAAAAGATATTCGTGTAGAAAATGTGGAACCGAAAGCACTCCAATCAGATGAAATTCAGGTTAGAGTTGCATGGGCAGGTATTTGCGGTAGCGATTTACATGAATATGAAGAAGGACCTGTATTCATCCCAACTGAAGAAAATGATCCTTTGACTGGTGAAAAAGCGCCATTAACAATGGGACATGAATTTGCTGGTGTTGTGGAAGCTGTAGGATCAGATGTTACCAATTATAAAAAAGGGGACCGTGTAGTGATCAATCCTACCTTAACCTTTGGCAACAAACCGGAAGATTTAGACCCGTATGATGGATTTAGCTTTATTGGATTGCATGGTGATGGGGGATTTGCTTCCTATGTAAATGTTCCAGAAAGTGCTGTCTATACCCTACCTAAAACCCTAACATTGCAAGATGGAGCACTTGTTGAACCGACAGCTGTTGCAGTGCAAGCGATTAAAGAAGGAGACATGCGGCTTGGTGACACGGTAGCCGTTTTTGGTGCTGGTCCAATCGGGTTGCTAACCATTATTGCCGCAAAAGCAGCTGGTGCAAGTAAGATTATTGCTTTAGACTTATCAGAAACTCGTTTGCAAAAAGCAAAAGAATTAGGGGCAACTCACATTATCAATTCTGGAGAAACAGATCCTGTACAAGCCATTAAAGCAATAGTGCCTGATGGCGTTGATGTTAGCTTTGAGGTTGCTGGGGTCGCACCAACTTTCAAACAAGCTATTGATGCAACCAAAGCACGTGGTACCATGGTCATCGTATCCATTTTTGCCCGTTCTATTGATTGGAATCCAATGCATTTAACCAATACAGGTGTGAAAGTAACATCATCTATCGCTTACACACCAACAAGTTTCCAACAAACAGTAGATTTAATGGGAACTGGACAATTGAAACCACAAGGAATTATTACAGATCAAATTCAATTAGATGACATTGTTGAAAAGGGATTTGAAGCATTAACAAATGATAAATCACAAGCTAAAATTCTAGTAGAATTAAGCGGTGAAAAATAAAGTATCCTAAAACAATTGGACTCATAACGTATAAACAACAAGATTCATCGTGTCGGCTGATACGATGAATCTTGTTGTTTTTTTAAATAAATTGTTAGAGAAAAATTTTATATTTTCCTGTGGACAGGCAACCTCGAAATGCGATTTGAGTTAGCGTTTTGATTTATACCTCTTTCCCAGTTTCCTTAAGTCGAATCTAATTCCCTGTATCTTTGTTAACCGATTATATATGCCTATTCCATTTCGGGGCACTTATCATAATCTGATATAGGAGACTAGAAAGGAGATAGTAAAATGAGTCCTAAGCTTACCAAATTTGTTGATTCACTTCCTATCCCTGAAACATTACAGCCTGTTAACAAGGATAAAAGCGGTGCTTATTATGAAGTAACCATGGAAGAGTTCAGTCAAAAACTACATCGAGACTTACCACCGACTCGTTTGTGGGGGTATAATGGCCAGTTTCCAGGACCTACATTCGAGGTTCAGCGAAATGATCCTATTCAAGTCAAATGGATCAACAATCTCCCACAAAAACATCTACTTCCCATTGATCAATCTATCTTTCATGAACTTGGAGGCAATTTACCGGAAGTCCGAACCGTAACTCATTTGCATGGTAGTGAAACCACTTCTGATAGTGATGGTTACCCGGAAGCGTGGTTCACAAATGGATTTGAAGAGGTGGGGCCTTTTTTTAAAAGGAAAGTCTATGAATACCCAAATCACCAACGGGCAGCTGCATTATGGTATCACGACCATGCGATGGGTATTACGAGACTGAATGTTTATGCAGGACTTGCGGGTATGTATATTATTCGAGACAGGAAAGAGCAATCCTTCTCATTACCAGCAGGAAAATACGAAATCCCACTCATCATTCAAGATCGTTCTTTTCAGAATGATGGTTCACTCTTTTACCCTAGCCAACCAAATAACCCACCAGAAAATTTACCAAACCCCTCGATTACACCATTCTTTCTTGGTGATAAAATTGTTGTAAATGGAAAAGTATGGCCATTTTTGGAGGTTGAGCCAAGAAAATATCGGCTACGTATCTTAAATGCTTCCAATACCCGTGCCTATCAATTGTACCTCGACTCTGAGCAGCCTTTTTATCAAATTGGTACAGATGGAGGATTACTCTCAAAAACGATAGAAATTGAAAAGATATCTATAGAGCCTGCAGAACGTATTGATGTTATTATTGACTTTTCAAAATATGAGGGAGAAACAATCATTTTAAAGAATGATTTAGGTCCAAATGCTGATCCAGAAGACGAAACAGATGACATCATGCAATTTAGGGTACGTTTGCCTCTTTCAGAAGATGATCGACATCGTATTCCAAAGCATCTAGCACCTATCCCCTCCTTAAAAGGCAATAAAATTACGGCAATTAGAACATTAAAATTAAACGGAACAACAGATGAATGGGGAAGACCGTTGCTTCTCCTTAATAATAAGAGGTGGATGGACCCTGTGACAGAATTGCCACTATTGGGAACGACAGAAATTTGGTCTCTTATGAACATTACTAATTTCACCCATCCCATTCATATCCATTTAATTCAATTTCAAATTTTAGACCGCCGTCCTTTCAATCTCGATCTTTATCAGTCGAATGGGCAAATTGTTTATACAGGAGGAGCAAGACCACCAGAGCCAAATGAACGAGGTTGGAAAGATACCGTAGCAGCACATTCAGCAGAAATAACCCGTGTCATTATGAGATTCGCTCCATATACAGGGGATTATGTATGGCATTGTCACATTTTAGAGCACGAAGATTACGAGATGATGCGCCCATTTACGGTTGTTGAATCAGATAAAACTGATGAAAGCGACTAAACTTAGGTGACCTTGTTTAATAGTGAAAGTGGATTTAATGGTTTTCTGTATGAATGCTGATATTCCTTAAGTGAGTGCTGATATCTTGTGATGATTACTGATATCTCGTAAGTGTGTGCTTATATCTTGGTATGAATACTGATATCTCGTAAGTGTGTGCTGATATCTTGTGATGATTACTGATATACCGTAAGTGTATGCTGATATCTTGTGATGATTACTGATATTCCGTAAGTGTGTGCTGATATCTTGTGATGATTACTGATATACCGTAAGTGTGTGCTGATATCTTGTGATGATTACTGATATTCCGTAAGTGTGTGCTGATATCTTGTGATGGATACTGATATACCGTAAGTGTGTGCTGATATCTTGTGATGATTACTGATATCTCGTAAGCGGGTGCTGATATCTTGAGATGATTACTGATATACCGTAAGTGTGTGCTGATATCTTGTGATGATTACTGATATTCCGTGAGCGAGTACTGATATCTTAATATGAATACTAATATACCGTAAGCGAGTGCTGATATCTTAATATGAATATAAGGAATACTAATATACCGTAAGCGAGTGCCGATATCTCATAAGTGAATGCTAATAACTAAGTACAGAGCGATCATGAATCCAAACGAGATTCCCCGCATTAGCTGAAGCGGGGAATCTATTAAGTATGGGGTTTTTTAATAGTTTCAATCCCAAATATCATTAAAGCTTGGGTCTAGCTAAAAGTAAAAAGCTTTCCATAAATTGATTTAACTTATGGAAAGCCTTTTTCAGCTTCCTTTCGGCTCTACCTCACAACGGGACCACGAATATAGGAGATAGGTAAACCGATCCAATTGAATCGCACCTTATTTTTCCAATGCCTGTTGAATTTCCTTAACTCTATCTTTACTTATTTTAGTAAATTCTATTACCTCACCAACTGTCATACCCTTTTTTTAAAAGACGGCGAGCTATTGCTTCTTTTTCTTCCTCCGCACCTTTCCGTATTCCTTCTTTTCTCCCCTCTTCTCTTCCTTCTTTCAGGCCTTTCTGTCTACCTTCCTTTATAGCTTTCTCTTTTGCTTCTTGTAATCGAAGTTCCGCCTCACGCTGGGCAGCCTCTTCGTCTTTTATACGATTCAAACGTGATTCATAAGCAAGATATTGTTCCTGGGTCATACTTAGTTCTTCCTAATTTCGAAATCCACTACGTAAAGTTTCATCTTTCATGGCAATACCCTCCGATTCATACTTACTTATCTACAGTATATCAAGAAATAGTATTTAACATTTTTTAAATTAAAACATTTCTTCTAGTCTTTTTTACCACTTCTTCTTTTAGCCATTCTATATCAAATTCCTTAGTCCAATAACTTTTCACTTTCCAGTTCGCTCAGTTGGAAAACACCTTATAATTTAAGTTATAGTAAATGTACAATACTAAATAAATGGGGTCACAACAATGAAACTAATTGCGTCAGATTTAGATGGAACACTTTTAAACGAAAAAGGGGAAATTAGTGAAGATAATTTACAAGCAATTAAAAAGATTGAGGGAAAGGGGATTCAGTTTGTTGTAGCAACGGGAAGATCCTATGATGCGGCTAACAAACCATTTCAATCTACAGGACTATCATGCCCATTTATTTGTTTAAATGGAGCTAATACTTTTGATGTTAATGGGCAGTTAATACATGAAGTAACCATGGAATTTCCTGTTTGTCAGAAAATCATATCCGTTTGCCAAAAGGCTGATATGTATATTGAAGTATTTACAAATTATGGTATCTATTCGCTTAGTCGTGAGAATTTCATGGAAGTCATCACCCATGTTCTACAAACAGCTCATGCTGATTCCAAAAGAGAGGATATTCAACAACTCATTGAACAACGTTTTCAAGATGAAAATGTTCAATTTATTAATCATTTTGAGGAGTTACTTTCCAGCCAGGATATAAAGGTGTACAAAATTCTAAGCTTTGCTAATCAACAAGGAGAATTAAATGAAGCTTATGAGAAACTAAAAGATGAACCAGGAACGGTTATTACTTCTTCAGGCCCATTGAATCTTGAATTCAATCATCCAAAAGCGCAAAAAGGTACAGCTCTGAAGGATCTAGCAAATAAGTTGGGTATACAAATGAAGGACGTTATGGCTTTGGGAGATAATCTGAATGATAAAAGTATGCTTCTCCAAGCTGGACGTGGTGTAGCAATGGGAAATGCAGCTGAGGAAATCAAGGAACTATGTACATATACAACCAAAACAAATAATGATAATGGGTTTGCATTTGCGATTAACGAAATGCTTAAGGAGTATAACCTTTAAATTTTAAAAAGGATCTCTAGGCATTAAGTTCTTTTGAAAGACCACTTAGCCAATATCTTATGCTCTCCTTATACAAAAAGCATTGCCTCATATGAAGCAATGCTTTTTAAAATTTATGGATGATAATACAATGGCCCACCTGGTCCAAGTGGGATACCTAATAACATCCAGATAATAAGCATAATTGTCCAGCCTATTAGGAAAAACATAGAATATGGAACCATCGTAGAAACCAAGGTACCAATACCCATCTTCTTATCATATTTCTGTGCGAAAGCGATAATAATCGCAAAGTAAGTCATCAATGGTGAAATAATGTTTGTAGAAGAGTCTGCTATACGATACGCCATTTGTGTCAGTTCTGGAGAATATCCAAGCTGCATCATAATTGGTACAAAAACCGGTGCCATCATTGCCCATTTTGCAGAAGCACTTCCGATAAACAAGTTAATAACAGATGCAATTAGGATGAACAGCAATATTAACGGAATTCCAGTTAAGTTAACACTACCTAGTAGTTCCGCGCCGTATACTCCCAATACTAATCCCATATTCGTTTCATTAAAAAATGCCACAAATTGTCCAGCAGTGAATGCTAAAACGATAAATGTTCCCATAGATGCCATCGTGTCTGACATTTGGCTTGCAACATCTTTATCACTGCGAATAGATTTCGTAACAATTCCATAAGTAAGGCCAGGGATAAAGAACAAAATAGCGATAATCGGAACTAATGAACTCATAAATGGCGATTGAATAATCTGAGCCATTGCATCCCCTTCTGTACCGCGCATCGGTGCGTTGGATGGTATTACAAGCAATGATGCAAGCACAACGCCGACAACTACCGATATACTAGCCCAGATTAAACCTTTTTTCTCAATTGGTTGAAGGGATTCCAATTCTTCCTTTTGGTCGCCTTTATAAGCACCAAGTCTAGGTTCTACGATACGTTCTGTTACCCAAGCACCAAGAAATGTTAATACAAATACCGAAACGGCAATAAACAGCCAGTTCATCGCTATGTTCATTGTCTCTGCGTATGCAGGATCAATGATTGCAGCAGCCGCAATGGTCATCTCCCCTAGCATAGCATCCGTACCAGATAATAATAAGTTAGCACTAAATCCTCCAGACACCCCCGCAAACGCCGCTGCTAGTCCTGCAAGTGGGTGCCTGCCAAGTGCCGCAAAAATAAGTGCACCAAGTGGTGGTAATACAACATATCCTGCATCAGACGCCACACTAGACATAATACCAGCAAAAACTAGTCCTAACGTTATGAATCTATTAGGTACAGACAACACAAAACCTCGTAATAGCGCGCTAATGAGTCCAGTGCGTTCAGCTATTCCTATCCCCAACATTGTTAACAGTACAACACCCAAAGGAGCAAAGCCAATGAAGTTATCTGTCATGCTTGTGAAAATATATTGAATTCCCTCTGCACTTAAAAGATTTTTGATTTCTACCATTGTTCCTTCTTCACCAGGATGTTCGACGCTAATTCCCAATGGTTGCAAAGCTGCTGATAGTAGTATAACGAGAAGTGCCAAAATTGCAAATAATGTTGCCGGATGTGGCAACTTATTTCCAACTACTTCAATTCTATCTAATGATCGTAGAAATAGTCCTTTTTTTCCTTTTGCCATAAAAATTAAATCCTCCAATATAATCTACAAAAATACTATTTTAATTTAAATTAAGATTACTAGCTATACTATAATAGTTATGCATATTCACTAGAAGTCCCTAAAAGTCTACCACAATATTAACTTACTCTAAGAGTATTATATTATAGAAAGAGAATGATATTACAGAAAATTCAAAATAAATAAATTCGCATGATTTCCCCTGCTTTTCATACAAAGGAAAGGATACCAGTTTATTTCCAATATTTCAAGCTCAAATTGTAGTAAGGAGATCATATATACTAATTTAAACTTGTTCTTCAAACTCATTAAGTCATTTGCACCCTTTAATAATTCGCTAATTTTTGATATAATTGTATTCATGAAAAGGCCTCTTTCAAATGTATTTGCCGGTCAGCATACATTTATGATAGAGCGCCTTTTCTTTTTTTTCTAGAATTTTGTTTCAAATCCCCGAGAACTATTTTACACATAGTACAATTATAACTATCAGTCTGGAAAATGTTAACGAACTCAAGACTCGTTTCATGAACATCTGTCCTCCAATTCATTAGTGTCTTGACTTCTCAATTGTACAATCACAAAAATTGACTCTAATAAAATATCTTTTATAGCATTTTCAAGGAAGAAAATATTTTATAAGCCTTCCCTGCTTGAACTAATTATTTTTCTTAGCAAATTAGTAAAAAACTGTTATAATAGATTAGTTGATTAAGAGGCCATTTATGTTTATACATAAAATGGCTTTTCTGTTTTACCAAAAGAAAGAGGGATTTTGATGAAAAAGGGAACTAGCATTCAGTGGCTTTTCTTTTTTGTAGGTCTTATGGTTATGGGAATTGGAGTTGCATTGACGGTCAAAGGGCAACGTTTTGGTGTAGGTTCATGGGATGTGTTGCACATTGGTTTGTTCAAAAACTTCGGACTATCCATTGGACTTTGGTCTATTATTATGGGAGTTATCATTATTACTATTTCTTCCATTGGTTTACACGAGTTCCCGAAAATCGGAACCTTTATGAATATGATCTTTGTTGGTTTATTTATCGACTTTTTCAACTGGGTCATACCAAACCCACATACCTTTTCCATGCAGTTTGTTGATTTTATTCTTGGAATTGTGTTGTTAGCTATTGGTGCAGGCATTTATATTTCTGCTAATCTAGGTGCAGGCCCGCGGGATAGCTTAATGTTATTAATAGTGGGGAAATTTGGTTGTAGTATTATGGTTGCACGTACTGTCATGGAAGTAATCGTCGCGATAGTTGGATTTTTATTAGGTGGACCTTTCGGAATCGGTACCGTTATTATGGCTTTTGCACTTGGTCCAATTATTCAAGTATCGTTAGGGTATAGCCAAAGATTATTGGATAAATGCCTGAGCGACAAACATCATGGACACGTAGCTGCCCACTAACTAAACAAGAATTTCCTTATTAAAGCAGCTTCATTTCAATCGAATGAAGCTGCTTTTACTTTTTGGTAAGTTAAAAAAGGATGCTTCCGACAAGATAAATAGTTGTACGGAAACATCCTTCTATAATAAAGTTTTTTAAATTCATGTAATAATTATGTGTGTGTTCCCTGTCCATACTAGAGGAAACTTCCATATTTTTTGTATGGATAAAGGAGTTATTTTAGAAAGGCCATCCCATCCACTTTTTTGACAGGAGTAGTATTTTATTTCCATTTATTCTGGGGAACTTAAATTCGTAGCAGTTATAAGGGTGAACATGGAGGAGTTTAATAAGCAACCTTGAAAAACATCAACCAAAAAAGACGGTTACACTCTTTTCCTTTTGTGCTTCCTCTAAACAGTTTGATAGAAAATCCTGGATTTGCTTTAGATCCAAGGAATCACCCTTCGGCGAACTGGGAACATCATTACCGTATTGTTGTTTATAAGCATGCAAAGCTTTTTCGATTTGTTGCTTTGAAAAAGTAGTAACGGCGCCTGTCCCACTAACTCCTGCATGGTAATCAATGGAATCAAGTAAATCGTACAGTATTGTAGCATTAGAATTTCCCATGCTAAAACGTGCATAAGCAATTGCCTCTCCAGCTTTATTGTATCCTAAAATATCATGACCCATGAAAAGTCCTCCTTTTTAATTTTAAATCTAATAAACTAGAAACAATATACATAGCCTAGAGCGTCGTAACAAATGATTTTTTACATATCACCCCTTTCAAGTTTATTTTATGGAAAGGTTTTTGTTTGAAACAGAATGGATAAAAAAGGGGATTCTCGGTGATAAATCAAGGTTGAATGAAGTAGTTCAAAAACAGAGGACATGAGGTTTTCAGGTTTGCTAGGTTATAAGTGGGTAAGAGCTAAAGGAAATTTTTGATGCCTCTCCCCCACTACACTTACATGGTTGCGGTTTAAGTGACTGACACCATAGCAATGACGTTTTAAATTTCCTTCTCTATCTATTGGCTATGATGTCTGCCAACTTCCTTTAATCTAATCAAAGTCCCATCTTTCTTTCATCTTTGAGATTTCTTCGACTCGTACATTCGACACATCAGCAATTAATTCTTCTGGTAATCCTTTTTGAAGCATCTTATAGATTACTTTTTCTATACCTTTTTCTATACCTTTTTCTATACCCTTTTCTATACCTTCCTCAATTCCTTCTTTCTTTCCTTTCTCATAATACGAGTTCGGAAGTCGTAGTACCCGATTAGCTTCTTCTCTAGGAAATTTTGCAATTTCTTCGCTCATTTGCTCTTCCTCCTCACTGTTTAAATGTAAGTAAGTATTGAAAAAACCATATAAGAGATCCATTCTTGCCGGATTCAATTCCATTCTACTAATCATTCTTAAGAATTCTAATTTGACTTGAATGCGTTCATCTTTAGTATACCCCATTTTACTTAATAAAGCCGCAGCTATAGGATTGTTCATCTTAATAAACTTTCGCCAATCCATTTTAATTAAATGAATTTGAAGATAATTAAATTGGAAAACTTGGAAATGGAAGATTTCCGTAGTAAAAATGTCTGGTACATCTCTCTTGTCATCATAACTGAAAACGGCAATTGGAAGGATTGTTTTGCGGAATTTTTCATAGAGGCGGGAACTGTAGATAAACATTCGTTCATTGAATTCCTTTTGATAACTTGCCTGTGGCTCAATATGAATGAGGATTAGCTGTTCTTCCTCTTGTAATTTAACCTCAGCAAGTATATCTATTCTTCTTTTTTCACCTTTTAAAATATCTGTATAAACCTCCTGTTCTAGGAACTTTACAGTGGTAAAATCAATTTTCGGGAATAAATCGGGGAAAAATGCGTCGATGAACTCTTTAAAGAATGTTTGAATGAGCTCTTTAAATAAACGGTCATGATCCGTATAAGTTTGTTTGTCTTCTAATATAATAGACGAAGTGAACAATGACTTGCAACCTTTCTGAATATTCATTATTACCTAGGACTATTTTATCAGTAATGTACATGAAATACAATACTTATTGACAAACTTTATGCGTCAATTTTTTAAGAAAGACCAACCAGTCATCGTTTACAGGAGTGTTCTTTTTTAATAACATTATTTCTATCCGTATCTACCAAGTGAACGGTCTTATGCCTTTAAAACTTGGTAATAATAGTCATAAGTTTTAAAATAAAATTAAAAGTGTCCATGGTGAAAATAACTATTTTGGAGAGGAGAGATACGACATGTTCAACTGTGCCTGGTGTAATAAGAAAATTGGCGATAACGATCCATTAAGTGCCTTGGAAGTAAAATTTAATGAGGGGATGAAGATTTTTCCAATAAAGAAGGGGAAATCATTCCTGTTTACTTAAGAGAAATTGATAGAAGCGTCCCGATGATTGTTACCACAGCCGATTCCGAAGCTAAGAAAAATGGACAAGACGGGCTATTTGTTATCTGCAGTCATGAATGTGGAGAAAAACTAAAAAGCATTCTTGATAAAGAAATGAACGTTTTCAAGTGACCCTCTGCCCGAATGACATCAAAAGGGTACTAAAAAATATTAACTTCTTACATAAAATTCTTCTATACGAGGGTTTGAGGGGCATCCACATCATGCCGCCTATGAAATGAGAGTATGTAATATCGTTAAAAAGAGGTGCAAAAAGTGTGGTAAATCAACGTTTGGGATATTATTGGTTGTATATCTTCAATGGGAATTTACCGCTATTCATGAAATAGAATGGCGAAGCTATTAAAAAGTAGTTTCATTCTAGGTCGATTTAGAAGCATTGGAAATGTTATAATTATAGGACAATAGCTGAATAGGTTAACTCAAGGATGGTTGGCACACTCCCGAAAGGGGGTGATGCTAATGACAGTTGCAGAAGGATTAATGCTAATGATTAGTTTCGGAGCGTTAATAGTTGCAATTATGTCAGAAAAAAACAGTAAAAAATAAAACCTACCCTTGAGTTTCCGGCTCGTTAGAGGGTAGGTTTTATTCTCGTATACGTGTCGATCCCCTTGGGGGGGGAACCTAGCTATTGTATAGACTGAAGGTGTTAGCGCACCTTTGGTCTTTTTTTAATGTATTCATTTTCTATTACCAGTATACCCTTTTTTGATAAAAAAGAAAACATGTTACATTATTAATGTATGTGTCAAGTTTTTCTCGGTGTGTCTTTCACACCAATATTTCCGGCACTCTATTTTTGTACACTTTTTCGGCTA
>NZ_JBHTKV010000007.1:0-130873 GCF_042678465.1 Oceanobacillus caeni
AGCCGAAAAAGTGTACAAAAATAGAGTGCCGGAAATATTGGTGTGAAAGACACACCGAGAAAAACTTGACACATACGTTTTTTAAACATAAATTGTTCCACGTGAAACAATTTGTTATTCTTATAAGAAGGAAAAAATAGTTTAGGTGTTAGTTCTTCATAAATTAATCTTTTTAAAAAATAGGGGATGTTGAGAGAATGGCGTTGTTTGGTACTTTAGTTAATGGGGGATTAATTATTCTGGGGTCTATTATAGGCTTGTTTTTTACTAAAATTCCAGAAAGAATGAAAGAAACAGTTATGCAAGGAATTGGACTAGCAATTATTTTGATAGGATTACAGATGGCCTTTTCCACAGAGCAAATTATTATCGTTCTACTAAGTTTATTAACAGGTGGTATTTTAGGAGAATTAATCAATGTGGAAGAATGGCTTAATAGATTTGGGAATTGGTTAGGAAGTAAATTTACAACAAAAAATGAAAAAATAAGTGTTTTGCAAGGATTTGTAACAGCAACTTTAATCTTCTGTATTGGAGCTATGGGTATCATTGGTGCATTAGATGGCGGAATTAGAAATGATCATGAAGTATTAATTACGAAAGGGATATTAGATGGTTTTACTTCTTTAGTTTTAACTACTACGCTCGGATTTGGAGTTATATTTTCAGTTGTTCCTGTTGTACTATACCAAGGATTTATTGCATTATTCGCTACACAAATTGAAAAATTCCTACCAGAGGCTTTTTTAAATGGTTTAATCACGGAATTGACTGCGGTTGGAGGGTTAATGATTGTGGCAATTGGATTAAATATGTTGAAAATCACTCAAATAAGAATTGGAAATTTACTTCCAGCTATCGTTTCCGTCGTAGTCATTTTTTACATATACCAATTATTCTAACGAGAGAGATAAAAAGTTGGTTGCACTTATGCAGAAAGAAGGTTTTATACATTTCTATCTGCTAAAAAGATACACCATGATGTTAGGTTAAATATCCCATCACGTGTATCTTTTTTTATGAAGGTAATTCTGCTGTCTGTAAACGTCCGATAAGTTCTTCTTTATATTGTTCGTTTCTCCTCTGAATTGCTCTTTAATACAATGGACATTGGGTAGTGGTGTTTTAAATGTTGATCAATAAAATCTAAAACATTCGCCAACTGTTTTGCCATATCCATTACAAATGATAGTCTTGTATTTTGTAAGACTGAATATTCCATAAAGCCCCCAATATTAACAACCGCAGTAATGTGCATGTCGCCGACTAGAGGGAGGGTTTTATTTAATGCTGCACCTGGTTTTAGTGGCCCTTTTGCAGCGATTAAATGTCCAATGGAACTATTTTTCCCTAAGCAGGCATCAATAGCAATAATGTAAGGATTTTTATGCTTTTCCATAATCATTTCCATTGTTTCATGGAGATTGGTTGCATGCACTGGCTGATGTAATGTTCCATATACAGTCATATGTTTAAGCTTTAACTCATTTAAGAAGGTGCCAGTTAGTGGGCCTAGTGAATCACCCGTGGAACGATCTGTCCCGATACATACGATGACATAATCTCGGGGGATTTCCGGCATCCAAGATATGATTTTTTCACTCATTCTTTGATTTAGCGATGGATCGGTATATAACATGCGGAAATTTTCATTAAAATTACTAAATCGTCTTTTTAGACTCATAGCTTATCCTCCAAAATCATATTGGTATAGTATACGGAAATTTTTATTTTTCTATACATGGATTATTAAATATTGGAGGATATTAAATGATAAAAGCGGGCATAAAGTGGATGTTTTTGATCATCGGTACAACAATTGGGGCAGGGTATGCATCCGGGAGGGAAATATGGCAGTTTTTTGGTCATGAAAGTGGACTTGCTATTCTTTTATTTGCTATCTTTTTTATGATTTGCTGTGCAGTCATCATGTATGTAAGTTATCATCATAAGTCTAATCAATATTTACCAGTATTAAAAGAAATTGTTGGAATACGTTTAACGAAGTTTTATGATTTTATGATTTTTTTCTACTTGTTCTCTGTTACCGTTGTTATGATTGCTGGAAGTGGGGCAACGGGACAAGCTTTTAATTTTTCAAAATGGTGGGGAATAATTATCATTGTCATCGTCTTAATTTTACTATTTATGAAAAATATTAATGGACTCCTATCTATTAATTTATTGATTATGCCGATTTTAATAGGTGGGTTACTATTTATTTTAATGAAGTTTATTAATGATCAAGATTTGCAATTATTTTCTCATTGGCATGAACAACGAAATTGGGCGACCGTATTTCCATTTACTGCATTAAATATCTTACCTTTAATAGCAGTACTAGGAGCAGTAGGAGATAAAGTCAAAACAAAAGGGGAAATATATATTGCAAGTATTGGAAGTGGGTTAATACTAGGGGTCATTACTTATATTTATAACAATAGTCTTATTCAAATAGCAGACGAAATTTTGTTATATGAAATTCCTTTGTTTGCCATATTAAAGGATTATCCATTTGAAATTTTAATCTTTATGTCTGTTATGTTATGGTTTGCTATTTTAACTACTGCTGCATCTGGAGTGTTAGGTATTGTTACACGTATACAGGAGAATTTTAATCAACCATTTTCTTTACTTGTAATTGTAACCCTTTTGCTTATGGTCCCTCTTACAACTTTTGGATTTTCTCAATTAATAAGTGTTTTATATCCATTGTATGGTATCTTAAATTTATATGTTTTAACGCGATTACTATTATTTCCGTTATGGCTGAGAAAGGATAGGAATCATAAATTACGATAATAAATCGATAGGCATTTCTATTCATTTTAAGTTATAATAAATATAATAGAGATCCAGTAGTTAAGGAAGGTAAGGCTTCGTTATATGTTGACGTAAGCCTTACTTCTATGTCTGCAGGAGAATGGTATTCATTGAAAAAAGGAGTGGCTAAATTGGTAGAAAAAGAATTCGGATTAAATGATGTAGTACAAATGAAGAAGCCTCATCCATGTGGAGAAAATAAATGGAGAATCATTCGTATGGGCATGGATATTCGGATTAAATGTTTAGGTTGTAGTCATAGCGTGATGCTTCCTAGAAGAGAGTTTACGAAGAAAATGAAAAAAGTACTAGAAAGAGCAGAAACAGAATAAGAAAAAGATCGTTTTTAGATAGACGGATATCTAACTAAAATGATAAAATGTCATAGTATAAGTGTTAAAAATCGTAAATTACTAGGTATATAAAGCAAAAATAGGTATAGGTAGCATGCCTATTTTTGCTTTTTGTTTATTTGTCTTTCTTCGTACTAATCATCTATAATTAGTTTATCGAACGCGTTCTATATGAAAGAATCCTTAAGGAGTGGAATTTTAATGGCATTAACAGCAGGAATTGTGGGACTACCGAATGTAGGAAAATCAACATTATTTAATGCAATAACGCAAGCAGGGGCAGAAGCAGCAAATTATCCATTTGCTACCATTGATCCGAATGTAGGAATTGTAGAAGTTCCTGATGAGCGTTTAAATAAATTAACGGAATTAGTTAAACCAAAGAAAACCGTACCGACAACATTTGAATTTACAGATATTGCCGGTATTGTTAAGGGTGCGAGCAAAGGAGAAGGACTAGGAAACCAATTTCTTTCGCATATCCGTCAAGTTGATGCTATTTGTCAAGTTGTTCGTTGTTTTGAAGATGAAAATATTACCCACGTATCTGGTAAAGTGGATCCAATTGATGATATCGAAGTCATTAATCTAGAATTAATTTTAGCTGACCTTGAAACAGTGAACAAACGTTATCAACGTGTTGAGAAGCTAGCTAAACAAAAGGATAAAGATGCTATAGCTGAATTTGATGTTCTTTCTAAATTAAAAGCAGGTTTAGAAGAAGAAAAACCTGCTCGTGCATTAGAGTTTGGTGAAGAACAATGGAAAATTGTAAAAGGATTACATCTATTAACCAGTAAACCAATTCTTTACGTAGCGAATGTCAGTGAAGATGAAGTAGCCAATGCGGATTCTAATAAAAACGTTCAATTAGTAAGAGATTATGCTGCTAAAGAAAATGCAGAAGTAATTGTTATTTGTGCGAAAATTGAAGAGGAAATATCTGAGTTAGAACAGGAAGAAAAGGAAATGTTTCTAGAAGAACTAGGGATTAGTGAATCTGGCTTGGATAAATTAATTAAAGCTTCCTATAGTCTATTAGGACTTGCAACATATTTTACGGCAGGTGAACAAGAAGTTCGTGCATGGACTTTTAGAAAAGGAATCAAAGCACCACAAGCAGCTGGAATTATTCATTCTGATTTTGAACGTGGTTTTATTCGTGCCGAAACGGTTTCTTATGAGGACCTTCTAGAAGCAGGTACTATGGGGAATGCAAGAGAAAAAGGAAAAGTACGCTTAGAAGGTAAAGATTATATCGTTCAAGATGGAGATGTTATACATTTCCGCTTTAATGTTTAATTATAAAAAGGATAATATGTATCATAAATCAGGATCTCTCGAATGCTTGTCTTTTATAAAAAAATTTGATATAATACATTATTGTGAGTAATTAAATCTAAAATTGCTCCTTGCTCTTTTTTTAAAAAAAGGGCCGCTAAGACCAAAAGGAGGTGTAACGGATGAGAAAATATGAAATCATGTACATCATCCGCCCAGACATGGAAGAGGAAGCTCAAAAAGGTTTAATTGAGCGTTTCAACACAGTTTTAACTGACAATGGGGCGGAGATTGAAAAAGTAAAAGAAGTAGGTAAAAAACGCCTAGCTTATGAAATTGAAGACTATCGTGATGGATATTATGTCTTAATTAACTTTAGCGGTGATGAAAATTCAGTTAATGAATTCGATCGTTTAGCTAAATTTAGTGATGATATTATTCGTCATATGGCAGTTCGAGAAGATGATCAATAATAAGGAGTGGTTCTGATGTTAAATCGTGTCGTATTAGTAGGCAGATTAACGAGGGATCCTGATTTACGTTATACACCAACTGGAGTTGCTGTTGCTAACTTTACTTTAGCAGTGAATCGCCCTTTTACGAATCAACAAGGAAATCGTGAAGCTGACTTTATTAACTGTGTTGCGTGGCGCCGGCAAGCTGAGAATCTAGCTAACTATATGAAAAAAGGAAGTATGGTTGGGGTAGATGGGCGTGTACAAACACGTAGTTATGAAGGTCAGGATGGTAAAACCGTATATGTAACAGAGGTTCTAGCCGAAAGTATACAGTTTTTAGAATCAAGAGGTTCTGCTACGGGTGGACAAAGCGCATCAGGATTTCAACCGAATCAAAATCAGAACCAATTTCAGCCTAATCATAATCAGTTTCAACCGAATCAAAATCAGCCAAACCAAAACCAACCAGAGGACCCATTCAGTAATAATGGGGAACCTATTGATATATCAGATGATGATTTACCATTCTAAAGGATCGCTCTTTAGAAGGAATGAAATTAACGGAAGGAGTGTTCTACATGGCAGCTCGTCGTGGTCGTGCTAAACGCCGTAAAGTTTGTTACTTTACTGCTAACGGAATTACACACATCGATTATAAAGACGTTGATTTATTAAGACGTTTCATTTCTGAACGTGGAAAGATTCTTCCTCGTCGTGTAACTGGAACTTCTGCTAAATACCAACGTAAATTAACAAAAGCAATCAAACGCGCTCGTCAAATGGCTTTATTGCCATATGTTGCGGATTGATTAATAAAACCTCTAATCATATTGATTAGAGGTTTTTGTTTGTAGATAAGGTATATAAACTTTCTTATCTTCCTTTAGCTTCTTAATAATTGGTTATTCTAAATTCTCCTCTTTGGATAATGTAATATCATTTTACATAGAAGAACTGCTGAATAGATAAATGCTATCATTAAATAACTGTCATCCACAGTGAAAAATATGGAAATAATGGTGTATAAAAGAAATGGGATAGTAATGGTAAATGCAGTCATTTTCCATAATAAGGAGTAGTGTAATTTTCTATTTAGTATTTTTGATAATAATTTTCCCAGATAGGATGTAATAAAGATTATCCCAAATACAATAATAGTAAGTGGGAGATAATAAAAAATAAAAAAGTAGATAAGTGTAAAAACGAAATTCATATCTGAGCCAAAACGATCCATGTCTGTTAAACGATGGATGAACGATGGGATGGAAGTAAGAAATAATATCAATAATATATAAAAGATAGCAATGTCTAATCCTACCCGATTAAGTTGAAACATGGCCTTTTTATTTGGAAGCTTTACACTATTTAAAAATACGTTCCAGAAAATCATGAAGTTCATTCCTATTCTATAAATTAATCATAGCTATATTATAGTAGATTTTTTCACTAAAATCGTATATAACCTCTTCTTTTGTATGTAATTGTTTTTATAGCGTAATTATAATTTAATACTGTTAACAAAATGTTACATTTAAAGAAATAGGGTTTTTGCGTTATAATGGAATGTAGGATTTAAAAAGAAGAGAAATAAGAAGGTTTATATTTTCCCTCTATATTAGACAACAAATTCAGTAGTGTATGTTATCATATAGGTTGACTAGGACTATTGAATAGGTAAATTTTTTCCTTTATAGAAGATTATTTGAGGTGCTATAATGAATCAATCCAAAAAAATTATGGATGGAACATTAGTGATAGTTATTTATATGATGCTATTATTTATTACTATTTTTGTTCCATTTTTATCGATGGTTAGTATATTTTTATTGCCAGTACCTTTTGTGCTTTATGCAGCAAAATATAATTGGAAACCATCCTTAGTAGTATGGGTATTAGCTATTTTATTTACTGTCTTGTTAGCATCTATTTATACCATAGCAATACCTATAGTAGTAGGGCTTGGTGGAATTATAATCGGTAGTGCAATTTATAAAGACTTATCAGCATATGAAACATTAGCAAGAGGTGCATTCGGTTTTGTAATTGGATTATTGTTACTTTTTGTATCGACTCAGGTCCTTTTCCAAGTAAACTTTATGACCGAGTTACGTACAATGATTTCTGAATCTGTAGAAATGAGTACGGCCTTTCTTGAAAGTGTAGGAATGCAAGGTCAAACAGAACAGATTCAGGAATTAATGGAAATCCAAATACAGCACTTTATCGATATTCTACCAGTACTATTAATCACAACTGCATTCCTTTTAGCTTTAATTAGCCAATGGGTCAGTTATAAGATGTTAAATAGAATACAGAAGAGGGATTTGTACTTCCCTCCATTTCGTACGTTACGTTTTCCTACAAGCATACTTGGACTATACTTGATTGTAATTATTTTTTCCCTTTTTGAACTAAACTCGTCTGGGATTGTATATTTAATATTTCAAAATGCGGATGTGTTACTTAGTTTCTTGTTAGCAATACAAGGTTTTTCTTTTATCTTTTATTATACACATCATAAGAAATTACCAAAGTTTATCCCAATCTTGAGTATTATACTTACGGTTTTACTTCCTGTCATATTCTTAACCCTTGTACGTATTATAGGTATATTTGATATTGGTTTTAATATGAGGGAACGCCTGATGAGGAAAAAATAAAAGAAGGTGCTTTATAGGAGTTGAAATCTATGCCGAATAACCAAAAGAAACCTACACTTAGTAAGCACTTATGGGTAATCTATACGTTATCCGTGATATTACTCGCATTGATCTGGTATTACGAGTGGATGTTAGGTGTTTTCATGACTATATTACTCTTAGCCTCCATATACTATTCCATTCGAACAGAAAGAACTTTGATAGATAAAACGGAAGCGTATATTTCAACGATTTCCCATCGGGTTAAAAAAGTAGGGGAAGAGGCACTACTTGAAATGCCTTTTGGAATTATACTGTTTAATGACGATTATAAAATTGAGTGGTCTAATCCCTATATGAATAAATTAAGTGAGAAGGATTCTATTGTAGGTGAATCCTTAAATATCATTTCTGAACAACTAATTCCCATGATTAAAGAGGATAAGGAAGAGGTTTTAGTTGAGTTAAATGAATTAAAATTTCTCACTATGATTCGTAAAGAAGAGAAGTTGCTATACTTTTTTGATCGAACGGCGCAAGTGGAACTTAAAGCTAAATATGAAAGTGAACAAACCGTTTTAGCTGTTATCTTTTTAGATAATTATGAGGAAATCACCCAAAACATGGATGATACGGCTAAAAGCCAATTGAACTCCCAGGTAACATCGGTATTAAATAATTGGGCTAGTGAATATGGCCTTTATTTGAAACGTACCTCACAGGAACGTTTTTTAGCAGTAGGAACGAAACAAATATTACAACAACTGGAAAAGGTTAAATTTGATATATTAGATGAAGTTCGAGAGTTGATAGTTGAACAGAATAATCCTGTTACACTAAGTATAGGAGTAGGGACAGGTAATTTGCCTTTACCAGATTTGGGTGAACTAGCACAATCATGTTTAGACCTTGCTTTAGGTCGTGGTGGTGACCAAGTGGCAATTAAGGATGAGTCTGGCAAGGTCCGTTTTTATGGCGGAAAAACAAATCCAATGGAAAAACGGACTCGAGTTAGAGCTAGAGTTATTTCTCATGCGCTGACCGAGCTTGTAAAAACGAGTGATAATGTTATTATTATGGGTCATAAATCCCCAGATATGGATTCATTAGGGTCTGCGATTGGTATTTTAAATATTGCCAAAGCGAATAATGCAAAAGGTTATATCGTATTTGATCCAGATGATGTAGACACAGGTGTTCATCGTTTAGTAGATGCTTTAAAAGCAGACGAAGAGCTATGGCGATATTTTATAGAGCCATTTGAAGCCGAGGAAATCATGACAAGCCAGAGTCTCATTGTTGTGGTAGATACGCATAAGCCTTCTATGGTAGCAGATGCCAGTCTCTTAAACAAAACTGACAATACAGTTGTAATTGACCATCACCGAAGAGGGGAAGACTTTATCGGAAATCCTACATTAGTTTACATGGAACCTTATGCTTCTTCTACTGCCGAGCTAGTTACGGAGTTATTGGAATATCAGCCAAAAAGTTTAAAATTAAAAATGGTTGAAGCAACAGCCCTGTTAGCTGGAATTATTGTCGATACGAAGAGTTTTACATTAAGAACGGGATCACGAACCTTTGATGCGGCATCTTATTTACGTTCAAGAGGTGCGGATACTGTTCTCGTTCAGCAGTTTATGAAAGAAGACATTGATTTGTATATAAAACGTGCTAAATTAATTGAACGTGCAGAGATTTTCAAAGGTAATATAGCTATAGCGAAAGCAGAATCAGGGGAAATATTTGGTCCTGTATTAATAGCACAAGCTGCTGATACATTACTTACGATGACAGGTATTACAGCTTCCTTCGTTATATCAGAACGGGACGATGGTAGAATAGGTATAAGTGCAAGGTCGTTAGGCAAAGTGAATGTACAAGTTATCATGGAAAAAATGAATGGTGGCGGTCATTTAACGAATGCAGCAACTCAGATAGAAGATACAACGATTGATGATGCTACTGAGCTTTTAAAAGATATTATAACGGAATATTTAGAGGGGAGAGAATCGGAATGAGAGTAATATTTCTTAAAGATGTTAAAGGAAAAGGCAAAAAAGGAGATGTAAAAAACGTTTCAGATGGTTATGCACGTAATTTCTTATTAAAGAATAACTTAGCCGAAGAAGCGACTCCTGGTAATTTAAAAGCACTTGAGGCGAAAAAGAAAAAAGATGCTGCAATCGAACAAAAAGAAAAAGATGATGCAGTTAAATTGAAAGAAGAGATTGAGAATTTAACAGTGGAAATTAAGGCTAAATCAGGAGATAGTGGCAGATTATTTGGATCTATTACAAGTAAACAAATTGCAGATGTTTTAAATAAAAACTATGGATATAAAATTGATAAAAGGAAAATTGAGTTAGACCAACCCATTAGGTCTTTAGGATACACGAATGTTCCTGTAAAATTACATCATGAAGTATCTGGAACTATCAAAGTTCATGTAGTGGAACAATAAAGTAAATACTTTATAAAATAAAAGGAAGGAAATCGGCTTAGTGCCGATTTCTTCTGCTTCAAAGACACCAACTTCAATATATAAATCAACGCATCCAAAATCTTCAACTAATACTTTGTTTTCAGAGTGAGGATCAAAAGGACCGAGGTCGGCAAATGCGCTATCACCAACGAAGAAATGTGAAGTGTCATTTTCACCGGACTTTTTGAACATCCTCTAACAGATAAATTTCTAAGTAGAGCTAAAGGGAGAGAACGAAAAAACTATGAGCCAAACATGGAATGAACGTACACCGCCTCATAATATGGAGGCTGAGCAATCCGTTATCGGTGCTGTTTTTCTAGAACCTGAGGCCTTTTCTACAGCATCAGAAAAATTAGTTCCCGAAGATTTTTATCGTGCCGCACATCAAAGAATCTTTGCAGCTATGATGAAACTTGCAGATCGTGGGGAGCCTATAGATGTCATTACAGTTACATCTTACCTAAATGATGCTAAACAACTAGATGAAGTTGGTGGAGTTGTATATCTCACACAACTAGCTGAAAGTGTCCCAACCGCGGCTAATATAGAATATTATTGTAAGATTGTAGAGGAAAAGGCACTTTTAAGACGTCTCATTCGAACAGCTACTGATATTGTGACTTCCAGTTTTGAAAAGGAAGACGATGTAGCAGATGTTCTAAATGACGCGGAAAAAGGGATACTAGAGGTTTCCAGTCGAAAAAACTCAGGAGCATTCAAATCTATTAAAGATGTATTAATAGATGTATATGATAATATTGAGAGATTACATCAACAAAACGGGGATGTAACAGGAATACCAACTGGCTTTAGAGATTTGGATAAAATTACATCAGGGTTTCAACGGAATGATCTTATCATTATCGCAGCACGCCCATCGGTAGGTAAAACGGCGTTTGCTTTGAATGTTGCCCAAAGTGTTGCAGTGAATACAGACGAAAACGTCGCGATATTCAGTCTAGAAATGGGTGCGGATCAATTGGTTCAACGTATGCTTTGTGCGGAAGGAAATATCGATGCTCAGAGATTGCGTAATGGACAATTAGAGGCAGAAGACTGGACAAAACTAACGATGGCAATGGGGTCTTTATCTAATGCTGGAATCTATATTGATGACTCCCCAGGTATACGAGTTAGTGAAATTCGTTCTAAATGTCGTCGTTTAAAACAGGAACATGGTCTTGGTATGATATTGATTGATTACCTACAATTAATTCAGGGAAGTGGAAATTCAGGAGAAAACCGTCAACAAGAGGTTTCCGAGATATCGAGATCGTTAAAAGGATTAGCGCGTGAATTAGATGTGCCACTAATAGCCTTATCACAGTTATCTCGTGGTGTAGAATCCCGTCAAGATAAACGGCCGATGATGTCTGACTTACGTGAATCGGGAAGTATAGAGCAGGATGCGGATATTGTTGGTTTCTTATATCGAGATGATTACTATGATAAAGAATCCGAAAAGCAAAATATCATTGAAATCATACTTGCAAAACAACGTAATGGTCCAGTTGGTACGGTTGAGCTTGCCTTTGTGAAAGAATACAATAAATTCGTAGACTTAGATCATAGATATAGCACAAGTGATATCCCGCCAGTAGCGATGTCATAAGAATAAAAAACAGCCTCACTAGGCTGTTTTTTATGTTAAGCCTTTTGTCATAATTGGGTATAAATTGCCGCTTAAAGCAAATGTGGCTCTACCTGTTTCCTCAGATACAACGAGAACTAATGTATCAGTTAATTCTGTAATTCCGATTGCTGCGCGATGTCTAGTTCCAACTTTTAAATGGATTTCTTTTGTTGACAGTGGAAGAACATTTCCAGCTGAAACAATCCTATCTTTACAGATTAAAACCGCTCCATCATGCAAGGGATTACCCGTATAAAAGATAGACTCTAGTAAAGGGGAGGATAACTTTGCTTGAACGTTAATTCCAGAATGGATAAAGGAATCTAAATGATCATGGCGTTGAATAACAATAAGTGCTCCATGATTTCGTTTAGATAGATGTTGAATAGCGGTAGACAGTACCTCGAATTGATCAGTAAATGGAGCAAGAAAACTCCGTAAATAAAAAGATGCTGCATTTACTTGAACATCATGAAAGAGCTGATGAAGTTCTTCAAAGTCATTCAGGATATCTGTTTTTGTAATGTCAGTATGTTCAAGCATGTTATGGATTTGATTAGATAGAATTTCTAGATTTCCTCTTAATTGTGTTATTAAAGGAATAGGCAAGTTAGTGTTTGGCATTCATTAACACCCCATGTTTAATATAAACATTATTTTTTGCTATATGATTGTTATTATACAGAGTTATTATGTAAATTATTTAGTTAGATGAAATTAGCCCAAATAAAGACATATTGTTTAATTTGCGGTAAAATAGAGTAAGCAATTGCAAAAGGAAGTGAGAGTATGGCTCAGAAGATTTTAGTAGTTGATGATGAACAGCCAATTGCAGATATATTACAATTCAACTTAGAAAAAGAAGGATACCAGGTTATTTGTGCGTACGATGGTGATGATGCCATCAAATTAGCAGAAAATGAAAAACCTGATTTAATTTTATTAGATATAATGCTTCCAAATAAAGATGGAAATGAAGTATTACGTGAAATTAGAAAAACACAAACAATGCCAATTATTATGTTAACGGCAAAGGATTCTGAAATAGATAAAGTATTAGGTTTAGAACTTGGAGCGGATGACTATGTGACAAAGCCTTTCAGTAACCGCGAATTAATTGCTCGAGTAAAGGCAAATTTACGTAGACAACAAGTTCCTGACGTTGAACCTGAAAAGGAATCTAGCGACATAGAAATTGGTAACTTAACGATACATCCAGATGCTTATGTAGTGTCACGAGATGGAATTCAAATAGAACTTACACACCGTGAATTCGAATTACTACATTATTTAGCTCGACATATCGGACAGGTTATGACTCGTGAACATCTACTTGAAACGGTATGGGGCTATGATTATTTCGGTGATGTTCGTACGGTGGATGTAACCGTTAGGAGACTACGTGAGAAAATTGAGGAGAACCCTAGTAATCCAACTTGGATTATCACTCGACGAGGTGTTGGGTATTATTTACGTAATCCTGAACAGGAGTAATGTTTCATGAATAAAGTTGGTTTTTTCCGTTCTATACAATTAAAATTCATTATTATATACATTCTATTACTGTTATTAGCAATGCAGGTAATAGGTACCTTTTTTATGAAAAAGCTTGAAGATGAGCTCTTAATGAACTACACCGAATCGATTAGTGAGCGTATGGACTTGCTTAGTTATAATTTAGAACAAGCTTTTAATAAGGAAAGAACGGAAGACGGGGAAGGACTAACATTACATCAAGAAGTTCAGCAAATAGTAGATGAGATAAGTATTGATACAGCATTAACAAGTATTCAGGTGATTAATAATCAAGGTCGTATTATTGGGACTAATGATTCTAACTATCAGAAAGATATTGGTAAGAAAACAAGTCAGGATATTATTGATAATGCGTTATTCTTTAATTCCTTTAAAGACGATATCATGTTGGATGAGGAAACACAGGAGCGTGTATATGTACAAGCATTACCTTTATATGACAAAGAAGGTACAGTTGTCGGTATTATCTATGCTAAAGCTCCCATTCAAACCGTTTACGACCAATTAAATGAAATTAATGATATTTTTATTCAAGGGTCTATCCTAGCTATAGGTATATCCGCATTTTTAGGCATATTAGTGGCTCGAACCATTACGAAGCCAATAATGGAAATGCGAAGACAGGCACAAATAATGGCTAAAGGGGACTTTACACAGAAAGTAAATGTTTATGGTAAAGATGAGATTGGCCAATTGGCTGAGACTTTTAATGATTTAAATAGTAGATTAAAACACTCCTATGCAACAATTGAAGAGGAACGGCGAAAACTAAGCTCGGTACTATTGAACATGTCAGATGGAGTTATCTCAATTGATAATTCTGGAATCATCACGCTGACAAATGAATCTGCTGGAAGATTAATCGGTCAAAATCCTGATGATATTATCGGGGATTACTTTTTAGATGTTTTACAATTAGAAGATAAAATTGTTGATATAACGGAGCTCCAAGATAGTGGTTCCATTATTATTGATTTTAGTGAAGATGATGAACCTTTATTAATTCGGGCTAACTTCTCTACTGTAGTTGACGATGAGGACGAAATAACTGGGTTTATTGCTGTTTTAAGCGATGTAACAGAACAAGAAAAGGTAGAACAAGAACGACGAGAGTTTGTTTCAAATGTATCTCATGAACTAAGAACACCTTTAACGACGATGAAGAGTTACATTGAGGCATTAACAGAAGGGGCTTGGCAAGATAAAGAAATTGCTCCACGCTTTTTAAATGTTGCACAAAACGAGACAGACCGTATGATTAGAATGGTCAATGATCTATTGCAATTATCTAAGCTGGATCAAGATGAATATCCAATGCATAAGGAACGAACGGAATTTATAGGTTATTTCCATCACGTGATAGATCGATTAGAAATGAATATTCCGGAGCAACTTACTTTTAAACGTGAACTACCTAAAGGCCTGTTTTATGTTTGGATTGATAAAGATAAAATGACCCAAGTATTGGATAATATTATTTCAAATGCAATTAAATATTCCCCTGAGGGTGGAGAAATCCGACTTAAGGTAGAGCAGAAAAGACATCACTTGTTGATAAGTGTAAAAGACGAAGGAATAGGAATAGCGTACGATAAATTAGACAAGATATTTGAACGTTTTTATCGTGCTGACAAGGCAAGATCAAGAAAATTAGGTGGAACGGGATTAGGACTAGCAATTACAAAAGAACTCATTGAAGCCCACCACGGTAAAATTTGGGCTAAAAGTAAAGAAGGTAAAGGGACAACTATTCTCTTTACACTTCCGCTGATGAATCAGAAGCGGAGGGGTAGATGATGAAACTTGAAACGATAAAATCATTTATTTTAATCTTTTTAATAGGAACTAGTTTATTACTTACGTTTGGAATGTGGAATTATAAACCAAGTATAGAACTATTAAGTGATGCGAAGCCTGAGGATTTTAGTCTAAATGGTACGGAGGAGTCCATTCGTACACTCATTGAACCGAGGCAAATAGTTTTTCAAGTTTTAAATCAGCATTATGGGTTCAAAAATCCAGTAGAACAAAGCGACTTTTTTAAGGAAATTCAACAATGGAAATTGTATAACTTTGAATTAGAAAAGATAGAGGACAATAATCGTGCACATGATGTAGAGATTACTTTTCCCACTCCTTTACCAATGGAATTATTAGATAATATTTTTACCTTTCAAGTTAACAATTTAGAATTACCAATATGGTCATTTGATAAGGTTTATCTCACATTGGATAAGGAATTACGTGTTATAAGAGTTGAGTTTCCTTCTATAGATGGAAGGGATAAAGCTGTTGCTGTTATCCAAGACAGAAAGAACTATGAAGAATTAGCATCTTATTTAGAAAAACAAGATCTTAGAAAATTATCTGTATTTAAAAATGGAAACGATAGGTCTATATATATTCCTGAAGGACCTATAAAATTAACAAGACAAACAAAGACATTCAGTAAAATCAATCCGAATAATCTAGTTGATGTATTATTTTCAGATCCCTCTATTGTAAGACAATCGAATTATACTAATCTAGGGACAACGTATTTTACGGATAGTAGCCAAATGAGTGTGACACAAGATGAAGCAAGAATAGAGTATATCAGTCCAGGTTCGATTAATGAAAATCAAGAACCCTTATTTGCAGAGGATTTATTAAACAAAAGTATTTCAGATATAAACTCCTACCAGGGATGGACAGAAACATTTAAATTAATGGATATTAATACAAATGAAAATGTCATTCGTTATCAGATGTATTATAGTGGATATCCAGTATTTAGTCCTTTAAGCATTATGGAACAAAGATGGGGACAACGATTAATAGAGTATAATCGTCCGCTTTTCCGTAGCAATAACTCTCTTAGTGATAATGAGGTTACACTACCTTCTAGTGATGAAATCTTAGATTATCTGAAGCAAAATTATAAACTTGAAGATATAAACGATATACAAATTGGATATCAACTAAATTATGAGAAGGATGAAAACATTATCGTCTATGAACCAAGTTGGTTTATACAACAGCAAATTAATAAAGAGTGGATTCCAATTAATCCTAAAGAAAATGAAAAATAAAAAGGGGGGACTAAGAGATGCAATGGGGTCATATAAAAACACTATTTATCCTTAGTTTCCTAATTCTTAATATCTATTTAGTCTTTCAATTTGTTCATAAGCAGCAAGATGCCGATCTAGGGATTATTTTTAGCCAAGAAACGACAATCGAAGACCAATTAGAAGCAGATAATATAAGTCTTCCTGAATTGGATACGAATGTAAAAGAAGAAACATATATTTTAACTTCGGAAAGAGTTTTTGATGAAAAAGAATTAGAAAAGATTCAAAATAAAGATGGGCAACAAACAGCTGTTATTAATGGTAATTCTATTGTATCTCAACTAGATGATCCAATACCTATCCCGAAGAATGCTACAAAACAAGAAATATCTGATTTAGTAAAAGGTCAAATATTTTTTCCGGACGAATTCGTATATTGGGATTGGTATAAGGATTTAAATGTGTTGATTTTCTTCCAGCAAATTGAAGGTCGTACGGTGTATTATAATGAACATGGACCTGGCCTTTTATTGGTCTATTTAAATGATAAAAATGAAATAACACATTATACAGAAACCTTATTAAGTAAAACAGATGCTCAAGGTTCTGGTTCTAAGCCATTAATTCAGCAAATGCAAGCTATTGAAGCATTATATAATTCAAACGATTTGCATCCTAATGATAAAGTAACAAAAATAGAGTTAGGATATTATTCCAGGTTAATTGAAGAGGGAGAGCAAGTATTTGCTCCTACATGGAATGTAACGGTAAATGGCGGGGAGCGTAATTACTTTATTAATGCTATTGAAGGTTTTACATTCTCCAGCTTCGATAAAACTTTTCTTAATACTATGATTGAAGATAACATCTATAAGATTCATTCTTTAGATGATAAAGATGAGAAGAAATTTGAACCATTTTTAGACTTGTTAAACAAAAAGCAACAGTTCAAAAATCGGAGTGAAATAGAAAAATGACTTTACGTTTTAGTGTATTAGCATCTGGGAGTACAGGAAATGCCTTTTATATCGAATCAGAACGGCAGAAGTTATTAGTGGATGCTGGTTTAAGTGGAAAGAAGCTTACTGAATTATTTCAAAAAATCCAGGTAGATCCGTCTGATCTATCTGGTATTTTAGTTACACATGAGCATAGTGATCATATTAAAGGATTAGGAATCTTTGCACGCAAATACAATCTACCAATCTATGCAAATGAAAAAACGTGGAAAGCTATGGATAAGTCAATTGGAAAATTGTCAGTAGATCAAAGGTTTTTATTTCAGATGGAAGAAGTTAAGACCTTTGAGGATATGGATGTAGAATCATTTGGTGTATCCCATGATGCAGCAGAACCAATGTTTTATACATTTCACAGTAACGGGAAGAAAGTGGCGCTTGTGACAGACTTAGGTTATGTTTCTGAGCGAATTAAGAAGACCGTGGAAGACGCAGATGCCTATATCTTTGAAGCGAATCATGATGTGGAAATGCTACGTATGGGCAGGTATCCTTGGAGTGTAAAACGTCGAATTTTAGGGGACTCCGGCCATGTTTCTAATGAAGATAGTGGATTAGCATTAGCAGATATTATTAGTAATCGTACAAAGCGAATTTATTTAGCACACTTAAGTTTAGATAACAATATGAAAGATCTAGCACGTATGTCTGTTGATCAAGTACTTCAAGAACGCGGAATTAACATTGGTTTATATGACACGGATCCAGAAGAGCCAACATCATTATTTGAAGTAAGTTAATTTTCCCGTGTATTTTCCCTAAAAGTAGGAAAACTACTGTAATAGTAAATACTAATAAAAAGAGGGAAAATATATGGGCTATTATAACGAAGGGTATCCCCCAAATCCACATCGTAGAAAGAAACGCAAATATTATTGGGTTTTATCCATGTTAGTTGGACTAGGTATTGGAGTATTTCTCGCAGTTCAAGTTATACCATCTTTTGCTGGAACACAAAATGAAAAGACAGAGAGCTTCAATAAAGTGAATATGGAGCAGAATGGTCAGGGTGAAATTCCTGGTGAAATCATTAATACTTCTGTTAATGTAGATGTCTCCACTCAAATTACTGAAATAGTGAATAAGGTTACCCCAGCAGTTGTAGGTGTTTCGAATCTCATGGAAAGTGCTGATTATTGGCATCAATCAGAGGTAAGCGAGGTTGCTACAGGGTCTGGGGTTATCTATAAGGTAAAAGATGGAAATGCTTATGTTGTGACAAACCATCATGTTATTGAAGGTGCAGATGAGGTTGAGGTTATATTATATAATGAAACCTCCATTCCAGCAGAGATAATCGGAAGCGATATTTTTACCGATTTAGCTGTATTACGAATGGACGCCTCAAATGTAGAAAAGGTAATAGATATTGGTTCATCCGGTAATGTTAAGGTAGGCGAACCTGCTATTGCGATAGGAAATCCTCTTGGTCATATGTTCTCAAGTACAGTAACACAAGGTGTAATAAGTGGAAAAGAACGTACGATACCACAAGATTTTGATCAAGATGGTAGAGCGGATTGGCAGGCGGAAGTAATTCAAACAGATGCGGCAATCAACCCGGGTAACAGTGGTGGGGCACTTATTAATATTTCCGGCCAATTAATTGGTATTAATTCGATGAAAATTAACCAAGAAGCGGTGGAAGGAATTGCTTTTTCTATTCCCATCGACTTTGCACTGCCAGTTATGAATGAATTAGAGAATACCGGAGAAGTGGTTCGGCCATACTTAGGCGTAGAAATCTATTCACTAGATGAAGTCCCGCAAGCGGAATGGAAGGATACTTTAAAACTACCTAAGGATGTAGAAGGCGGAGTATATGTTTGGACTGTCGAACCGTTATCCCCGGCTGATAGAGCTGGTTTAAAGCAGTTGGACGTAATTACTGCACTAGATGATAAACCAACAATGTCAATGATTGATTTACGCAAGATTTTATATCAAGAAAAGAAAATTGGGGAAAAGGTAAAAGTAACCTATTATCGCAATGGAAAACGAAAAGAAACAACTTTTGAACTCGGAGCACAATAAAGAACAAAAGCGGAAGCGCCCGTTTAGTGACGTACGGACTGGACTGAGCCGCAGGAGATAAAGGAAACATGCCCCTTCATAGGGGTATGTCGACGTTGGCCGCAAAGGCCGGTTTTAGTCGACCTTCCTTAACAGTGAGTCGATGTTGACTTATCGTACGGAGGTGAGGGAAGTCTCGCTAGGCGCTGGAGCTGGACGTGTCCTTCTTTAAGAAAGAATTTAATAAGCTCATTTGTATACTTCTGTTCATAAATTTATACACAAGAAAACAGCTATCTTCTGGATGGAAGATAGCTGTTTGTTATTCACAGGTATTATCCACAGCGTGTGGATATACCTGTAGATAAATACAATATATGGTATAGAAAAAATGTTCGGTAACAAAATAACTACGAACATTTGTGCATATGTTGATAAGTTTGTGGATAAATAGCAATAATGTGGAATAAAAGTGCTGTTATTAACTAATTATCAACAGATTTCCAATAATGGTTAATTGTATTTATAAACTGCTAACAATAAAAGAAGCATTACAAAATCTAGCCTAGCTTCAAATAAGAAGTGTAAGAAGGCTCCACTTGAAAGCAGAGGTAATTTGGTCAGAGGAACGGCAGCTAACATAATAACAATTAGTATGGACGAAGCCTTTCTTATATACATTCGAGCACAAATTAAAGTCCCACACACAATTTCTGCTATTGCAACGAGAAACAATAAGAGTTCTGGATAAGGAATACCCAAATTCGCAAAAATTATTTTAAAATCACCATTAATTAATTTAATAACTCCTGATGTGATAAAAACGTAGCCAATTGCATAACAAACCCACCTTGTCATCTGCATCTCTTTCTCAACCCCCTAAATACATTATTACTATATTCATATGCTAAAAGGTGGACAACATTGACAAGCAGTTGATGTGTGTTTCCTGTTTTTGTGGATATCTTAAATGGTTACATAGAAAAAATACCAGCCTACTTAATGCGAAAGAGACTGGTATTTTTAATGATCAATATTAAATGGTATAGTCCTATTTCTCTTTACCTTATAGTGAAAGGTGCTATCCTTAATTCAAGATTGGCAGTCTACTGCTATAGAAAAATCACCCTATCTTTCCTTTTTCCTTTTACTCCAATCATATGGTTTGTTTATCCACTTCCCAATAGGATAAATTAAAAATAAAAGCACAGAAAAAATAATGTTGTCAACCCAATGTATGTCACTGTTAAAAATGAATTGCTTTACGGTTAAAAAAAGAAATGCAATTATTGGGATTCCAATATTCTTTTTAAACATACTATCCTCCCCATAAGAAGCTATAATTTATTGCTTCCTTTATAAGTAAAAAATAAAAAAAGTAGAAAGATTATCCCCAAGCTTTTGTTATAAGTCTTTTTACAACTTTATGTATGTGTTATGTTCAGCCATTTCATAATGGACTCCGTTATCTCTTCTTTTTACTCTGTTTCCTTGTATTTAATATAACCATGCCTCCAATAATCGCAGAAAAAACAGCCAAGAAAACTATTATGAGTTCATTATCCAACATAATCACCTCGTGTATTTGAAAGTATTTATTTAGGCTAACTCCTTAACAAACTTGACCTTTAGCTCCATAATTCATAATAATAAGTAAAACTAATGAGCAATGATTACACAATTTCCTTTTCAAAAATAAGCTGCAACTTCAATGTCAGTCCGTATAAATCTACTTCCCGAAAACAACAGCATTACCAGCACTAATCAATTAATAATAAATACTGAAATCAATAAACTGATTGCAATGAAAATATATGCGATATGTATGATTATGTACATTGTAAATTCAAGGGTTGAAAGTTTTCTTTGTTTTTTAGTCTTTTCTAAATGCCGTAAATAGAATGCGGAACTCAAAACAAGTAATGCGCTAGCAACTGCACGTAAAATTTCTACAAAGATGATCAAGTATATTAGCCCCTTTCCCGAACATTGGAACTAAAATTTGGATTTTAATAATCTAACCTTGGTTCCCCGATATCCCTTCAGTTTTAAATTATTTTCACTATGGAGCAAAGCCGATTTGACCAGTGAACAATAAGATAATCACAATGATCCAAAATATAAAGAAAGACGATGAGAGGATTAAAGAAATAATAGGGATTACATTTTTCTCCGTTTTCTTAACTATTCCAATGAGGGATAGTACGATGCCAGTTCCCGTAAGTAAAAATGTTATATTATCACCAACTGAATTCCCGATATTTGCTATTCTTGTCGGCGTTATAAATACAATAAAAAAGCAAATAATGCCATTAACCAAAGAAATATAGCTAATGATACTATGCTTCTTTGATGTAATATTGTTCTTCAAATAATCACAGCCCTCCTGGTCACTAGCGCCACCTTGTTTTCAAAATGCTTCAATTGCTTTGTCATTATAATGTGTCTCCTTATTAAACAAATCCCGCCCGCTCACTCACTTAATCTCTCCTTCCCATACTAACATAATATTCGAATAACATTTTTGTATAAAAGAAAAAGACGCCTTCCTATTAAAGAAAAGCGCCCATTAATGGAACATCTAGTTAGTATTTAACAAGAAAATATTTTGATTCGCTTAAATGGATAAATCAAATGATAAAAACTCAGGCAGTTGTTGTTCACGCTTGTCAAGCATAATCTGTTCTGGTTTGATGCCCTGCTCACGTAGAACTTCAATGTTCTGCACGAGGAATTCATCACTACCAACAACATAGAAGAGTCCATCCTTGTCTGCAGCAAGATTTTTCACTTCTTCATAGTAGTCTTTACGGTTATCGACAAACTGTGATGTGAACTTCTTGTCAGGCGCGGATTCAAAAATATTAGGGAATAAGAATTCTTTTGCTGAATCAATGTTTAGGGAATGAATTTGATTGACGTTGTCAGCACGTTCGAAATAATCAAGTACAAGCGGTCTAAAAGTTGCTAGGCCAACACCCGATGACAGCAGGTAAACATTTTTGTTTTCTCTTTTAAGTGGTACATTCGAATGGGTTTTAAATATTGCAACTTCATTGCCGACTTCAAGGTTTCTTAAAATCGATTTAAACTCAGAGCACTGCTCTCTGATGCGTGTTGTGATACCGATTGAATTTTCATGTGGTAAAGTGGAGATGGACATGTGGCGAATTAGGCTGCGATTTGGTTTATCTCCGGCATTAAAACCTTCCAGTCCGAAGTGTGTATGGGAACCTTCTTCCCATGTAAAGTCTTCCGGACAGTCAAGGAGGTACGTTTTAACTTCAGGCGTTTCATCAATAATTTTATTTATTTTAGTCCAATATATTTGCATTATATCTTCTCCTAACTCAATTATTTGTATCGTTACTATCTAATATACAACAATTGATAATAATTCTCAATTAAACGGATTGGTTATTCAGATTCATTATCAGCATATTTTTGTAACCTACTTTCAAAAGTATTTTTCTAGATAATGGCCCGCTGCTGAACAGGGATCAACTAGGTAATTCCACAATCACTCATTCTTTTACAACTAATTCAAAAGATTCCTCGTTATCGTCCCACTTCACTTCAACATGAACGACCATATCCTTCCTCATAATCGCTCCAGATCCACCACCCCTTGAAGTAAACTCTTTAACAGAGACAGGTTCATCAAAGGTTTCCGATAAACTACCTCCTCCAGTTGGACCGTTATATTCATAATCTAATTGTTTCATGGAAGCAATTTCGTTTAAATCTCCTTTATATGTTAACTTAAAGGTATACTCATCTTCACTTGAATACGTGTTTATATCATCGGCATCTTTACCCCATACTTCTTCTGCTTTATATATTAATTCAGCCGACCAGTATTTTCCTTCTCCTACAAATAGATAGTTATGTTGAGTTACCTCTTCATTGTTAGAACAGGCACTTATTAACCCTGTAAATAGAACTAATATAATTATTCTTTTTATTCGAAAAACCCCTCTCCATATATCGATTGCTGTTAAACCGTTGCACTAGTTAGCTTATTGATTTTCCTTTATTTCTTTTAATAAATTTATGATTTCCTCATTTTGTTTAGATGCCTTTCTACTGCTAAAAGTGTGATAACTATGACGACAAAGCCAATGAATATCAATAAAAATCCTCCTACTAATCTGCCATTAAGTTAAGTGTCTTTTTATACAATATTACCATAATGGTTCACCTGTTTAGGGAAAATTAAGACAATTAATTTAGGATTGGCTTCTAAATATTTTAATAAAAAAACTATCCTTAAGAAATGTGAGGATAGTTTTTGGCTAGGGTGTTTAAAGTATTTAGTTTTTATTATAGGAAAAATTTATATAGATATCCTTCTTAATTCATCTTCACTGTTCGGATACATCCATATCTTTCAACATCTGTATCATCATTTCCCTCGGATTAAATAACAGTTCTTCCGTATCAGTTGATGTATCATTTCCCTTCAAAATATTAATTTCATTATTAATATGCTCCATTTTGCGATCAAGCTCAGCTACAGTATCTGCAGCTTCTTTTAATTGCCTAGTTAAATGCGCAGGCACTTGCTTATTGTACTTATAGTAAATCTTATGTTCTAAACTCGCCCAGAAATCCATTGCAATCGTACGTATTTGCATTTCTACATACACATGTATTTTACGGTCTGACATGAAAACGGGAATTTTCATGATAATATGGAGGCTTTGATAACCATTCGATTTTGGATGTTGAATATAGTCCTTCACTTCTACTACTTCAATATCAGATTGTGCTTGTATCATCTTGCTAATCCGATAAATATCAGATGCAAACGAACAAATAATTCGGATTCCTGCGATATCCTTAATATTTTCTTGAATGGCCTCTAATGATAAAGGTAAGCTTTTCCTTTGTACTTTTTTGATAAGACTCTCGGCTGATTTCACACGTGTATTTACGTGCTCAATAGGATTGTAATCATGTACTAAACGAAATTCCTCTTTCAATATATTCACTTTCGTACTAATTTCATCTAATGCAAATTTATAAGCCATGCCAAATCTTGTAATCTTAATGCGTAATTCATCTAATGTTTCTTTATTAATTGGTTCATGTGATGTCATTGTATTTATAGTTCCTTTCTATAAGGGAAAAGTTTTGACTCTGTTAGGTTAATCGTAATTTTTATTACTATCATCATTATAACTTGTAGGGCATAAGAAAAAAATCGTGGGCGTGGATTTCAGAAGGTATTGTAATCAAATATTCTTATTTCATAAAGGCTATTTTTCGACAGAACTTACAAGAAATATGTCGATATTCCCCGGGAAATGAAAAATATTTCCGAAACGCTACATAGTAAATGGTTGAATTGCAAAATATAAAATTGGGAGGAGGATGAAGTAATGAGAAAGGTTATTTCAGCAATTACAGTTATATGTATTTTAATGATTGGATCTATTTCGTTCTTTTCATTATGGGAGCCAATTCAAGCACAGGAAGAGGCGATTCCTTCCTATGCAAAATGGGGCAGAATGGCCATGAAAGAAACGAGTAAGAAATATCCAAATGCACAAATTATTGATTATTTACATGTTGGGAAGAAGACGAAAGGTGACAACGCAGTAGAACAATTTAAACTATGGTTAAAGGAAAGTAACAGGGAATTTGGTGTGTTGATTGATATTGAATTTCATCCCGATACAGATGAAGTCATATCTGTAAATTTTAAAGAGGTTAATCAATAAAGCGGTCGGTTTATTCTTATTGCTTGCCAGAGGACTTATAAAAATCCACAATGTCGGGATTTAGCATTAGTGTACTAGATATCAGTACTTACGCGGCATATATCAGCGCTCACGCTCGAGATATCAGCACACGTACACTATATCAGCACTCACAGCCAGGATATCGGTACTCACGCATCAAATATCAGCGCTCACGCTCGAGATATCAGCACACGTACACTATATCAGCACTCACAGCCAGGATATCAGTACTCACGCATCAAATATCAGCGCTCACACTCGAGATATCAGCACATGTCCGCTATATCAGCATTCACACCCGGGATATCAGCACACGTCCGCTATATCAGCATTCACAGCCAGGATATCAGTACTCACGCATCAAATATCAGCGCTCACACTCGAGATATCAGCACACGTCCGCTATATCAGCATTCACACCCGGGATATCAGTACTCACGCAGCATATATCAGCACTCACACTCGAGATATCAGCACACGTACACTATATCAGCACTCACACCCAGGATATCAGTACTCACGCATCAAATATCAGCGCTCACACTCGAGATATCAGCCCACGTAACGCTATATCAGCATTCACCCTCCGACTATCATCACATAATATTGTAGGTGTTCAAAATGTTTATTAAAAAGTACATAAAAGTTTTTCTCTTCGCTATATTTTTTGCTCCACTTTTTAATATTGAATTGATTCATGCTTCTGAAAGTATCACCTCAGAAATAAATCCATCATGGTCATTGGAAGAAAAGCTAAATAAAATATTAGAGGATGAGCGACTACAAGGTTCTATAACTGGTATAAGCGTGAGGAAAGCAGTTACTGGGGAGGAAATATACTCTCACCATGGAAATACACGTTTGCATCCTGCTTCTAATATGAAAATATTAACAGCGTCCACTGCCTTGGAAGTTCTAGGACCAGACCATAAATTCAAGACAAAGGTTTACACGGACGGTGAGCTAGTTGGTGGGGTTCTAAAAGGAAATCTATATATACAAGGCGGAGGCGACCCAACGTTACTAAAGGAAGATATAGATGAACTTGTTAACCATTTAAAGAAATTAGAGGTTCGGAAAGTTGAAGGGGATTTGGTTGCAGATGACACTTGGTATGATAATATTCGACTATCTCAGGATCTGAATTGGTCGGACGAACCATTTCATACGGGGGCGCAGATTTCGGCCTTAACGCTTTCGCCGGATAAGGACTATGATGCGGGAACAGTAATGTTAGAAATAATTCCTGGGAAACGACAAGGGGATGTTGCCCAAGTAAATGTAATACCTGAAACAGATTATGTGAAAATTTTGAATCAGACAAGAACAGTTCATAAAGATGAGAAAAAACAACTAACAATAGATAGAGTACACGGAGAGAATACAATCATAGTAGAAGGTGATATACCCATCGGGGCATCTAAAGAAAAAACTTGGGCAGCTGTATGGGATCCAACTAGTTATGTATTAAATATCTTTGCATCATCGCTTATAAGTAATGGGATCTCTTTTTCATCGGAATTGGAACAACGATTGGATGCGGTTCCTAAGGATGCAACGTTATTAGCAGAAAATCAGTCAATGCCCTTAAAGGAATTGTTACTTCCCTTTATGAAATTAAGTAATAATACGATTGGTGAAGTGTTAGTTAAGGAGATGGGTAAGGCCGTTCATGGGGAAGGGAGTTGGGAGAAGGGGCTTGCAGTTATGGAAGAGTCTATAATAAATCTTGGTATGGATCCGAATCTTTTTCTACTTCGTGACGGCTCAGGAATGTCCCATAAAAACTTTGTTTCTTCCAGCGAATTAACGAAGCTTCTTTATGAGATTCAACAAAAAGATTGGTTCACAGTGTTTGAAAATTCACTTCCCGTAGCAGGTGAGTCGGAAAAATTAGTAGGTGGAACACTTCGAAGCAGAATGGACAATCTAAAGGGGAATGTAAGAGCTAAAACAGGATCCATTACCGGTGTACAAACCTTATCTGGTTATGTTACGAATATAAATGGTGAAAAACTAATCTTCTCTATATTAAATAATAATTATATAGAAGATTCCATGTCAGCCATTCAAGATACAATGGTCACTATTCTTGCAACACATAATTTAAATTAAAAGGGAATCTAACAGGATTCCCTTTTTCGCTTTGTTTACGGACTAAAATTTTCCCCCTTACCAATTTATGTAATTCCCAGAGTAATAAAATTATTAATTTTAGCTTATATAGTTTAAAATAAAACTATGTTTAAATGAAAAAGGAAGGTACGTATGACGGAAGAGAATATAACTCGTTTACATATGAATCATAAGGAAATTATTCTTATTGGAACGGCACATGTTTCCAAGCAAAGTGCCGAACAAGTAAAAGAAGTCATCGAAGCAGAAAAGCCAGATTCAGTTTGTATTGAATTAGATGAAGCGCGGTACCAATCAATTAAAGAAGGTAACTCTTGGAAGGATATGGACATTTTTAAAGTGATAAAAGAGAAACGTGCAACGCTTTTATTAATGAACCTCGCCATATCTTCCTTCCAGAAAAGAATGGCTAAGCAATTTGGAATCAATGCCGGTCAGGAAATGATACAAGGGATGGAATCGGCTGAGGAAATTGGTGCGGAATTGGTTCTCGCAGATCGTAATATTCAAATTACGTTTGCAAGAATATGGGGAAACCTAGGATTGAAAGGCAAATCTATTCTTTTAACGCAAATAATGGCCAGTATTTTTAGTAAAGAGGAAATTTCCGAAGCAGAATTAGAAAAAATGAAGCAACAAGATACAATTAATGCGATGCTTCAGGAATTTACAGAACACTTCCCAAGACTCAAAAAACCATTAATTGATGAACGAGATCAATTTTTATCCCAAAAGATAAAAACAGCTCCTGGGGACAAGGTAGTAGCTGTATTAGGTGCAGCACATGTTCCCGGCATAACGAAGGAAATAGAAAAAAATCATGATTTAGAAAAACTGTCCATACGACCGCCAAAGTCGAATGTACCAAAAATTATTGGATGGTCCATACCAATTCTAATTATTGCCATGATAGCTTACACATTTATTTCAAACCCAGCAGCAGGTTGGCAGCAGACCATTAGTTGGGTTTTATGGAATGGTTCCTTTTCCGCATTAGGAACTCTTTTTGCATTAGGACATCCTTTGGCCATTGTCACATCCTTTATCGCTGCTCCTATTACTTCATTGAATCCACTACTGGCAGCTGGTTGGTTCTCTGGAATTGTCCAAGCTTATTTTAGTAGACCAACTGTACGGGATTTTGAAAATCTAGCTGAGGATGTATTTACGGTTAAGGGATTTTGGCAAAACAAAGTATCACGAGTATTATTAGTTGTTGTTTTGGCAAACATTGGTAGCTCTGTTGGTACGTTTGTTGGAGGATTTGATGTTGTACGACTATTCTTAGATAATTTGTTTTAAATTGGAATAGGTAAGGAATACTATTCATAGCGCCCAATAAATCATATAAAAATAAATATAAGTTTTTATGGAGCTTAAGGAGGAAATAGGCCCGTGATCATTGCGATCATTTTTTTATTATTTGTTTCATTTTTCTTTTCAGGAAGTGAAACGGCATTAACAGCAACAAATAAAATGAAATTACAGACAAAAGCGAATAACGGTGATAGAAAGTCAGAAAAGCTTTTAGACTTGGTTTCCAAACCTAGTGAATTTATAACTTCGATTCTTATAGGGAATAATATTGCGAATATACTTTTACCAACTTTAGTTACAACGATAGCGATTGAATACGGATTTAATATTGGATTGGCATCCGCTATTCTGACTATTACCATTATCGTTTTTTCAGAAGTACTCCCGAAATCGATAGCGGCTGCATTTCCTGATAAAATTGCAGCAATTGTGTATCCGGTTATTCGCTTCTTTGTCACTATTTTTAAACCAATCACGTTTATTTTAAATAGTTTAACGGGATTCATCACTAGAGCCCTATCAAAAGGGAACCCGGAAGATGTTTCTATTTCAAAAGAAGAATTTCGAACGATGGTTGATATAGCTGATTCGGAAGGGACATTCGGTAAAGCGGAATCGTATCGTATACGTGGCGTCCTTGATTTTCAGAATTTGAATGTAAAAGATGTGTTAAAAACACCTCGAGTAGACCTAGTGGCACTACCAATCAACGCTACATATGAAGAGGTAAGAAAGGTAGTTGTCGAAAACCCATTTACAAGATATCCCATTTATAAAGAAGATATCGATAATATTATCGGGGTATTTCATTCTAAATATTTAATCCAATGGTCATTAGAACCCGAAAAACCACTTAAGCAATTTAGCGATATTGATCCATTACTCGTTTATGAATTTCATTCGGTGGAATGGGTGTTTCTCAAAATGACAAAGGAAAAGAAACATATGGCGGTTGTATTAGATGAATATGGTGGTACAGAGGGAATATTGACACATGAAGATGTGATTGAATCCATGATTGGATTAGAAATCTCCGATGAAATGGATTTAGATACGGATGCTTTAGTTGAAAAGCTAACAGAAACCGAGATTGTTTGTGACGGTAAAATCACGCTTCATCGGTTAAATTCTATCTTTCATACAGACATTCCCGAAGAAGAAGATGTGTTAGCCGGTTACTTATTAAAGGAATTAAATGAATTCCCTGAGGAAGATGAAGTCATTGAGCGGGAGAATTTAACCTTTAAGATTATGGAAATCGATAACCGTACGATAAAAAAAGTACAAATTATAAAATAAGTAGAGAACCCCATTTTATATAAAAGTGGGGTTTTTTTAGGCGAAGGGACGAAGGAAATGAAAATTACTATTGTATCGGTGGGAAAACTGAAAGAAAAATATTTAAAACAGGGAATCCAAGAATATTTAAAAAGGTTATCAGCCTATGCAAAGGTCGATATTGTCGAAGTAGCAGATGAGAAGGCACCAGAAAACTTGAGTGAAGCGGAAATGGAAGAAGTAAAACGGAAAGAGGGAGAGCGTATCCTGTCCCATGTCGGGGACGATACATATGTATTTACGCTTGAAGTTAAAGGGAAGATGCTAACTTCTGAGGAGTTCGCAAAAAAGTTAGACGACCTAGCGACATACGGTAAAAGCAAAATTGCGTTTATCATTGGTGGATCACTTGGCATTAGTAAAGAAGTGCAATCCAGAAGCGACATGGCGATATCTTTCTCTAAAATGACGTTTCCTCATCAGGTAATGAGATTGATTTTGTTGGAGCAAGTGTATCGGGGATATCGGATAAATCGGGGGGAACCGTACCACAAATAGAGGCAAAAATTGTTGTAGGTAAGGTGGTAATTCTTTGTCGGAAGCGGGTATTGAAAATGTGTTTTCATTATCCGTTTCACGATATAACAAATGGATAAGTATAAAGGTTTTGGATATATTCATTTCAGTAAAATCAAATTCAAGTTCTATGTTTTTAATTGTTCTGGATCTATCTTTTTGTTTGATTGTAATATTATCAATTAATAACTGTAGTAATTGCTTTTGGTTTTCTCTAGATGACTTCTTATAAACCGATAGGAACTTTTCTAGTAATTTTTCAATCAAATCTGGTTGAATTACCTTTGAATCTATAGAACTTAATTGGATTGCAATCTCATTTTTCTCTGATTCTAATTCTCTTTTTTCATTGGAAACCTTTTGTAAACTTTCTTGCAGTATATCCACAGGAAGAGTGTTTTTCTCAAAGGCTTCCATATACCTTGCCTGTAATTGTTCAATTTCCTTTAACCGCTTTTCAATCTCTACTAGTTCTTTATTAAGTTGGCTTATCGAATGAGCGGAATTAGAACTAATGTCTGTGAGAATCTTATATAACCTCTTCTTATTAGAACTAAGTTGTTCAATTTTCTTGATAACCGTTTCTTCTGCTTTATATGCCTTAATGGAATTAGCTTTACAAGCAGCAGATCCTTTGTTATGAAAATCGCTACAGACGTAATAACGATGTTTTCGTTTCGTCCCATCTTTTCGTGTATGTGTTGTAATTGACGGAACCATTCCTTGACCACAATCAGGACAGCGTAAAAGGCCACTAAGTAAAAATGGTTCGTTTGATTGACGCTGCTTAAATGATTTACTTTTTCTCCTTGCTCGTACAACGCTCCATAGTTCGTCCGAAATAATAGGTTCATGTTTTCCTTCTACAAGAATAGGATTTGGATTTTTCCCTTTTCTTCGTTTGGAATCCCAATTTTCAAATTTTAGCCAACTGATTTTACCGTTATATATTACATTGTCTAGGATTTGTGCTACTCCATTGATGGAGAAATAACGATTACGCTTGGTTTTATATCCAGCTTTATTTAAGTGGTTAGAAATCGCTCTTAGCCCTTTGCCATTTGCATACATATGATAGATTAACTGTACTACTTCAGCTTCCTTTTCATTGATAACTAGCTCCTTCTTAACAGTGTCATATCCAAATACAACCCCGCCGTTCCATCTCCCTTCCAAAGCTCTCTGTTTCATCCCAAGCTTAACGTTTTCCGCTAATGTATTTCGCTCCATTTCAGCGACTGAGGCCATAATTTGAAGTACTAAACGACCTATAGGACTACTGGTATCAAAGTTTTCTGAGTAGGATATAAATTTCACGTTGTATTTTTCAAACTTATCTAGAATCATGAGTGTTTCTAGCATATTTCTTGAAAGTCGGGAAATTTTCCAAACTATTACAGCATCAAATCTCTCATTCTCTACATCTTTAATTAGTCTTTTCATTTCAGGCCGTCCTTTTACGGATTTACCACTAATTCCTTCATCGACATATTCATCAATCACCTCCCAGTTATAAATTTGAGCATATTGCCGAAGTGTTTGAAGTTGCGCGGCTATACTAAAACCTTCTTTTGCCTGTTCTTCTGTGCTTACACGAGCATAAATTGCAACTCTTGATATATCCATATCTAATCCTCCTTCATACTGATATTACAATGAAATACTAGATAAGAGAAATGGGACCTTATGTGATTGTTTGACTTAAATGGGAAATTGAAGAAGTACTTTTTAGAATTGGAAATACCGATTTCTTTTTTATTTCATTCAAGTATATGCTTGAATGTTGCGCTGGAAAAAGTTATTATATAATCAAGCGAATACTTGAATGAGGTGATGAATTGAATAAGAAAGATACTTGTGAAATTTTTTGTTATGACGAGGAAAAGGTTAATCGAATACAGGGTGATCTACAAACAGTAGATATTTCAGGTGTCTCTCAAATGTTAAAAGCAATTGCCGACGAAAATAGAGCAAAAATCACCTATGCTTTGTGTCAGGAAGATGAACTATGTGTTTGTGATATAGCTAATATCTTAGGCGTTACAGTTGCTAATGCTTCTCATCATTTACGAACACTTTATAAGCAAAGGATTGTCAACTATAGAAAAGAAGGAAAGCTTTCCTTTTACTCATTAAACGACGAACATATCAAACAAATTATGATGATTGCATTAACACATAAGAAAGAGGTGGAGGTAAATGTCTGAACAAGCTGAACGGTCTGAAGTGGAAATGACTTCCTACCGAGTACAAGGCTTTTCATGTGCTAATTGTGCAGGGAAATTTGAAAGAAATGTTAAGAAACTGCCCAATGTGCAAGATGCAAAAGTAAATTTCGGTGCATCTAAAATATCCGTATATGGTGATGCAACGGTTGAAGAATTAGAAAGGGCTGGCGCTTTTGAAAATCTTAAAGTAATGCCTGAAAAACCAAAACGGCAAACACCAATTGTTGTTCATCAGGATAAAAATGTGTATCGGGTTGAAGGCTTTTCGTGTGCCAATTGTGCGGGTAAATTCGAAGAGAATGTAAAAAAATTATCAGGGGTTCATGATGCAAAAGTAAATTTTGGTGCATCTAAAATTGAGGTATATGGGAATACAACTATCGAGGAATTAGAAAAAGCTGGTGCTTTTGAAAACCTTAAAGTCGCTCCAGATAAACCATTAAGGGAAGAGAAACAAGAGGTTAAAGAAGAGAAAGAGCCATTTTATAAAAAACACAGCACATTACTATACGCTTCTTTATTAATCGTTTTTGGTTATATCTCTCAGTTTGTTAATGGGGAAGAAAATATTATTACCTCCCTATTGTTTGCAGCAGCCATCGTTATTGGGGGATATTCACTCTTTAAAGTCGGGTTTCAAAACTTACTACATTTTGAATTTGACATGAAAACTCTTATGACAGTGGCTATTATTGGAGCAGCTATTATTGGAGAATGGGCAGAAGGTGCAATTGTTGTTATTCTCTTTGCAATTAGTGAAGCTTTAGAACGTTTCTCTATGGACCGAGCAAGACAATCAATTCGATCTTTAATGGATATTGCTCCGAAAGAGGCGCTTGTTAGAAGAAATGGGCAAGAAATGATGATTCATGTTGATGATATTGCTGTTGGCGATATTATGATTGTGAAACCCGGTCAAAAGCTTGCTATGGATGGTGTAGTAGTACATGGTTACTCGGCTGTTAATCAAGCAACTATTACAGGCGAGTCAGTCCCAGTTGAGAAAACAGTGGATGATGAAGTTTTTGCAGGTACATTAAACGAAGAGGGAATACTTGAAGTTAAAGTAACAAAGCTTGTTGAAGATACAACAATTTCCAAAATCATTCACCTTGTTGAAGAAGCTCAAGGGGAACGCGCGCCTTCTCAAGCGTTTGTAGATAAATTTGCAAAATATTATACGCCTATTATTATGATTATCGCAGGGCTGGTAGCTGTAGTACCACCATTATTATTTGGTGGCAGCTGGGGAACTTGGGTTTATCAAGGGCTAGCAGTATTGGTCGTTGGTTGTCCCTGTGCATTAGTTATTTCAACTCCTATTTCTATTGTTTCAGCAATTGGAAATGCAGCTAAAAAAGGTGTGCTTATCAAAGGCGGAATTTATCTAGAAGAAATGGGTGCTTTAAAAGCAATAGCTTTTGATAAAACGGGTACACTTACAAAAGGAGTTCCAGTTGTAACAGATTTTAAAATGTTGAACAATCAGGTAAATGCAGAAGATATGTTGTCTATCATTACTGCATTAGAATATCGTTCCGGGCATCCTCTAGCTTCAGCTATTATGAAAAAAGCAGATGAGGAGAACATTTCCTACACTCATGTAATCGTGGATGATTTCTCTTCTATCACAGGAAAAGGAATTAAGGGGACTATCAACGGTACGACTTACTACATTGGAAATCCGAAATTATTTGAGAATCTGTCAGTTGACTTTAATAATAAACAAGAGCAAATTGTTAAGAACCTACAAAATCAAGGTAAAACCGCAATGATGGTTGGAACTGAAAAAGAAATACTTGCTGTCATTGCAGTAGCCGATGAAGTACGTGAATCCAGCAAGGAAATCATTCAAAAGTTACATCAACTTGGAATCAAAAAAACCATCATGCTTACAGGTGACAACAAAGGTACAGCCAATGCAATTGGAGGTCATGTTGGGGTAACGGATATTCAAGCAGAACTATTGCCTCAAGATAAATTAGAATTTATTAAACAATTGAGATCTAAATATGGCAACGTAGCGATGGTTGGGGATGGTGTCAATGATGCCCCTGCGTTAGCTGCCTCTACAGTTGGAATTGCAATGGGTGGAGCAGGGACAGATACTGCCCTTGAAACAGCAGATGTAGCTTTAATGGGAGATGATTTAAGAAAACTTCCATTTTCTGTGAAACTAAGCCGAAAAGCACTTACTATAATTAAGCAAAACATCACCTTCGCATTAGCAATTAAATTCATTGCCTTATTATTGGTTATCCCCGGTTGGCTAACACTTTGGATTGCCATCCTTTCAGATATGGGAGCAACTCTTTTAGTAGCATTGAATGGTTTAAGACTAATGCGAGTGGAAGAAGATAAATATTAACTAAATTTGCAATCTCAGGGCTTTTCTTCTTATTGAAAAGCCCAATCCTGAAATATTGGAGATGAAAAAAATGATTACAACGGCACTTACTGCGGCTGCAGTTTATGTAGCAACAGGGATTGATTATCTTATTATTTTAATCCTTTTGTTTTCACAAATAAAAAAAGGACAAGCGAAACATATATGGATTGGACAATACATAGGTACGGCAATTATTATAGCTGCCAGTCTTTTAGTAGCTCTAGGTATTACATGGTTAATCCCTCAGCAATGGGTTTTAGGTCTTCTAGGGCTTATTCCACTTTATCTGGGGATTAAGATTTGGATCAAGGGAGAGGAGGATGAAGATGAAAGCAATATATTATCTTTATTTTCCTCAAATCGGTTTAATAAATTGTATATAACAGTCATATTTATTGTGCTGTCTTCCAGTGCAGATGACTTTTCTATTTATATACCTTATTTCACGGCATTAAACACGGTTGAAATACTTATTGCTAGTATTGTCTTCTTCATTATGGTTGGGGTTCTATGTTATGTCAGCTATCGCTTAGCTTCTTTGGATTTTGTATCAGAAAAAATTGAGAAATATGAACGTTGGATTGTCCCTATTGTATTTATAGGGCTAGGGATTTATATCATGTTTGAGAATGGTACATTCAACGCTTTATTTTCATTCCTAATTTAACAAATGGGGCAAATTTTAATCCTAGAAATCAAACATCTTAAAAATACCGAGAATGCTGCTGGCATTTTTAGTTAGCATGATAATGTTGTTCTGAATGAATTATTTCTGGATAAACAAAAATGTATTTACTTTGCATAGCGAACCGTCACCCTTATTTTGATTTAGCAGATCAAAGGGTGGCGGCTTCTTTATTATTATCTAAATGGTCAATTAGTTGTCGTCCAACTAAGGGGACATTTACCACTTAAAAGGGATTGTAAGTTACTATTAATTTTTATGATTATTTTTCAATGCTAATTTGGTGGCATAATACACAACAATACCGATGGATGCAAGGTTAAGTATCCATCCCAGTAACCCATGAACCTTCATACTCATCATCCCAACCATACGGGAACACCTCTTTAAACTATAAATCATGCATCGTATCACGGAATTCAGTATTGTTTTGCATCATACCATTTTCGCCATGACAGTTGTTGAACATTTCTTCCTGCTGTTCTGGTGATAAATTAGGATGCATTTCTTCAATATGTGGTTTCATCTCCTCAAAGTTTAAGATTCCACTTCCATTTGATTCGGCCGCAACAAATGAAGCACTTCCTAATAGTACGGCTCCGGTTAAAATACCTATTAATAATTTTTTCATTTATTACATCTCCTTTCTTAAATAAATCATACCTAAAAATTATCGAGATTTTATGGAGAACATTTAGAAGTTGTGATTTTAAATTTAACAGGATAATAGGAAGCTAATCTAACTTAAAGTATAATATTTCATCTGAAATATTTACCCGATCTAAAAATGACCTAAAACTGATCATGGTGTTTGTTCTGCTAATTAGGAACTAGGCTTGGCTAACTAAATCAAACCTTCTATATACTGTTTCATAAGGTTAATCCTTCTACCCTATAGGGGTATATCATATTGCAATCCAACAGTGAATACAATAAAAGTGGACATACATACTATGATTGGAGTTGTAATAATGTCAATTTCTTTACTTTTTATACTTTTGTTGTGTACCACCCAAGTTGTAACAACCATAATATATGTGACGAATCACCGAAAATGGCTAACAAAAATGAACGGGATGTTGATTTCTATGTCATTAGGGATGTCGGTGGGGATTTTAATAGGAACCATTCTAGGAGTGGCTTTTCATGGTGATTTGTTTCAATCAACAGTTTACTCTATATTAATTGGAGTGGTTGTTGGGTTTCTTGCAGGAATACCTATTGGTCTACCTGCTGTCATTGACGGAATACTATCTGGACTAATGGGGGAATGATGGGAGCAATGCTAGGAGACATGGTAGCTATGACAAGGCCAAATGCAATCATCAATATAATGGCTTTGATGATAACAATGATTTTATTACTTGTTTTATATACAGCAGAAGAATCAATTCGTAAACAAGCTAACCAAGAAACCTTTTCCTTTTTTAAACATCCATTCTTATTGATTTTTACCATTGCAATATTATTTCTGATATTAAGTTATATTGATCCACTTGATTTTAATATTCAATATTTAATTAGACATTAAATAGTAAATTAAGAAAACAGAACCGAGTGGCTTATCTTTGATAAGACTCGGTTCTGTTAGAAATATTATTATAAAAGTTTATATCCATTTTCCTATTTGCTTTAAATGATTATATTTTGTGTTAAAAGGATTTGTGAGGAACCAGACTAAATTAACTGCATTGTTGTTATGCAAGTATTGTCCCCTTCAAATGTAGAAATCTCAGATTCAGCTGTTTTTCCATCATATTGAATCTTCACGTTATATGTTTTGTCACGTGGTAACCAAAAATCAATAAATCCATTTTTTAATGAAGTCATGGTTTCATCAACAACAACATTGCCTTCTTCGTCTTCAATATAAACATCAAATTCCTTTTCTACTAATTCTCCTTGGCAACCAGTTAAGCTATGATTAGTACAAGGGTGTGTTGTCTCAACAAATGGTGCGATGGAAACAAAGAACTCGTCTTCGGGAAGATTGTAGGTAGTCTCTTTATTATCACTATCAGTTACAATAAGCTCGTCAGAAGTAATAGAAGCAGACACATCATCAGTATCCCCGATGCTGTATTCTTGGACCACTTTCTTGATATCTTGTGGTTCGTTTTCGTTTGATGTACTTTCACTTTCGCTACAAGCAGCAACTATTAAAATAAGTAATAATCCAATTACTGCCAATAATCCTTTTTTCATATTATTCGACTCCTCTTTCATCTAATTAGTTAAATGCTATTATCAATTACTATGTTAAACGATTTTCTACATTATAACAAAATCTATAAAACGTATTATAATACTCAAATGTGCATTATTTGTGCAAATGTAATAGAGAAATTATGGAAAGTATATTTAAAATCCATAAAAACCAAACCAACCAGCCAAAAATGAAGTTAATTTAGTCATCCAGTCAAAGAACAGTGCTACACCCATAAAGATCATAACGTATCCGCCTATTTTAACTAATTTAAGGCTATGTTTTCTAATCCACTTTAATTTACCAATAAAGAATGCCAATAAAAGAAACGGAATAGAGAAGCCTAAAACATAGCTAATCATCATAATCATACCAACATCGGGGTTGGTTGCAGCTAATGATAACACAATAGCTAATATTGGACCGGTACAAGGAGTCCATCCAAGAGAGAATGCCATTCCTATTATAAAAGAACCAACATAACCTCCGGGGCGATTTTTGAATGTTATTTTTTTGTCCTTCATTAGAAATTTAAAATTAAATACTCCAACAATTACTAGTCCAAAGAAAATAATTAAAATAGCACCAATTTGTCTAATGGCATCTTGGTAGGTTAATAGGAATTCCGATATATAAGAGGTGGTAAAACCAATCATAATAAAAATGCTTGAGAACCCTAGTAAAAATAGAACGGTATGTAAAAGAGCTTTTTTATTCATTTTTTATTTTCTTCATTTATCTCACTTACGCTCATTCCGGTAATATAAGATAAAAATGCCGGATATAGTGGTAATACACACGGTGAAATAAAAGAAAGGAAACCAGCACCAAAAGCTAGAAATATATTTATTTCATTCAAAAATTTTATCCCCCTTTATTAGAAAATCGTAGTCTATTGTTTTGGTAATATTTCTTTAAAGTAACTCTCCAAACTTTCTAATGATAAGGCCCCATTTACAATCCTTTGAATTTCCCCATCCGGATTAATGAATATGGAACTTGGAATTGGTCCTATTTTGTATAAATCCCTGACTTCTCCTGTTTTATCATGGGGAATTGGAAAGGTTAGATCATATTTATCAATAAATCGATCTACAACCAATTCTGTATTATCCAAACTAACTGCAATGATTTCAATTCCTTTTTCTTTATATACGGGATAAAGCTCTTGCATGTAAGGCATTTCTTCTTCACACGGTTTACACCAAGTACCCCAAAAGTTCAGCATAATACCTTGCCCTTTAAAATCACTTAGTCGTATAGTTTCTAATTCATTATTTTTATTAATTTGCTTTAATTCAAAGTCAGGTGCTTCATCTCCGACTTGATAAATGGTTTTATCCGCTTGTATATTGGACACTAATGCAAATATAATAGCTCCAACCATTACAATTAATATAGAAGTTCTAAAAATTAATCTGTTTTTCCTTTTATTTTTCTTCTTCTTTTTTGTTTCCTCCAAACTCATAAGTATGTATCACTCCTTATAGAAATATAGTATAACGGTGGTATTATCTAAAGACACTCTCTGTTAGATTACGTTACAAGTTTGCAGAAATTAAGCAGATTCTTTGTACTATTTATGAACAGAAATTTACCTACAGAAAAATAAAAGGCTAAGCAATACCATACATGCTTAGCCAAACATAAACTATTTGTTTCTATTAATCGATTTTTAATAATTGAGCGTTTATTGCACAAATAATGGTACTGAGTGACATAACTGCGGCTCCGACGGCAGGGGTTATGACAAACCCAACATTGTACAATACACCTGCAGCTAAAGGAATAGCAACAATGTTATACCCAGCAGCCCATCCTAAATTTTGAACCATTTTCCTGCGACTTGCCTTAGACAATTTAATGATATTTAAAATGTCTACTGGATTACTGTTAACTAGTATGACATCAGCTGTTTCAATCGCAACGTCTGTACCTGCACCAATAGCAATTCCCAAATCAGCTTCCGCTAAGGCGGGGGCATCATTAATTCCATCTCCAATCATCGCCACTTTTTTTCCATTTTGTTTTAAATACTTCACATTATTTGATTTCTCATGGGGAAGTACTTCAGCGATGACTTTGGAAATACCTAATTTTTCTCCTACATAATTTGCTACACGTGTGTTGTCACCAGTCATCATAACCGTCTCTATGCCACGGTCATTTAATTCTTTAATAACTTTATAAGAAGATTCACGGATGATATCAGCTAGGGCTATCATTCCTTGTAAGACATTATCTTTAAGAACAAATACGACTGTTTTCCCTTGTAAAGCCAGTTGGTCATAAATTTTTTCATCAAAAGAAATTTTATTTGCTTTCATAGCACCGGGACTAATAACAGCAATTTCTGCATCACCGATTTTAGCTACTAACCCTTTCCCAGTTAAATTCTGATAATCCTTTACATCAAGGGGTTTTAAATTACGATCATTTCCTTCTTTCACAATTCCTTTAGCAATTGGATGGTCTGATTGTGTTTCAACAGAATAAGCTAATTTCAATAATTCTTCTTCACTAATTCCCTCACTTGGATGGATATCTGTAACACCAAAATTACCTTCCGTAAGTGTTCCTGTTTTGTCAAACACCACGCGATCCAATTTAAATGCACTTTCAAATGCTACTCTATTTCGAATTAACAAGCCGTTTTTAGCTGCAATGGAAGTAGATCTAGATGTTACTAGTGGTGTTGCCAAACCAAGTGCATGTGGACAAGCAATAATTAAAACGGTAACCATTCGTTCCAAAGCAAAATCTAAATCCCCGTTAGTCCACCAAACTGCAAAGGTTATAATCCCTACTACAAGAGCAACATAGAATAACCATTTAGCAGCAATATCCGCAAAGCCTTGGGCCTTTGATTTCGATTTTTCTGCATCGCTTACCAATTTAATAACTTGGGATAGGTAGGTGTCATTTCCTGTTTTACTTACCTTAACTTTTAATACACCATCACCATTGACGGAACCACCTATCGCTTCCATTCCGGGTCCTTTTTCAACAGGGACAGATTCTCCTGTAAGCATAGACTCATCGACGGTAGATTCTCCTTCGTAAATTTCACCATCAATTGGAATCTTTTCACCCGATTTAACTAAAATCAGGTCACCCGGTTGTAAATCTTCGACTGTTACCTCAACAATATTTCCGGATTTGTCCAGTTTATGGGCTTCTTTTGGCATTAACTTGATTAGCTCTTCCAGTGCCTTTGAAGCACCCATCAGGGATTTCATTTCTATCCAATGTCCTAACAACATAATTACAATAAGAGTAGCTAGTTCAAAGAAGAAGTCGCTGCCTTCGATAAAGAATGCTGACAGTGTGCTATATACATAAGCGGCGATGATAGCTAAAGAAATTAACATCATCATTGCAGGCGATTTCTCTTTTAACTCATCCCATGCACCAAGTAAAAATGGTTTTCCACCATAGAAAAAGACAATCGTGGAAAGCAAGAAAAGTAAGAGGGTATCACCTGTGAAATTTACTTCATATCCAATCAGCATTTGAATCATTGGAGATAAGTATAAAATAGGAATTGATAATACTAGGGATATCCAAAAACGTTTCTTAAAATCTTCTACCATATGTTCGTGATGTCCACCATGTCCACCATGTCCACCATGTCCACCATGATGCCCACTATTTCCATGACTGTGGTCGTGATTTTTGTGTTCTTCATGTCCATGTTTGTGATGACCATGCATATCTTCATGTTCATGATTATGATGTTGATGACTGTGATGTTTTTGTTCCTCATGTTGATTATGATTATGATGGTCATGTTCTTTATGCTTATTGTGGTTGTGTTGATTCTCTTCATTTCCTTTGTTATTCATTATTACTCCTCCTTTGGTATGGATATTTAGATGAATTTCCTATTATTTTCTGTATTATTCATCCTTCTATCCATACTATATCATACTATACCCCTGTACAGTATTAATTAGGCTATGATTTTATGTAAAAGATTTGTGTCAAAACAAAAGGTCTTCTTTTATAATTGTATTAAAGACCTTTTTATACCTATAATGAAGGCTTGTTTACCCATTTATATCCAATACCCCAAACAGTTATTAAATAATCATCTATGGGAAATCCAGATTGACGAATTTTATCTCGCATGTTCCGTACATGCGAATCAACTGTTCTTCCTTCTGTGTGCGAATCGTATCCCCAAATTAATTCAATTAATTGTTCTCTAGTATACACTTGGTTTGGTTTTCTCATAAAATAACCTAGCATGGTAAATTCCTTTGGCGTTAACTTTAATGTATTATTTTTATATGATAACTCAAACTCATCCTCATTCCATAAGAGACCATTTACTTCAATCTTCCTCGCAGGTTTCATTCTACGTAATACCGCTTCTATTCTTGCTAATAGCTCATCTTCATCAAAGGGTTTCGTCACATAATCATCTGCACCTAATTTTAACCCTTTTATAATATCCTCTTTCTGTTCACGAGCAGATACCATAATGATAGGGATGTCCGAATCTTTTCTAATCTCTTGGCATAATTCCCAGCCGTTCATTTCAGGCATCATAATATCTATAAGTACTATGTCAAAGGTTTCTTCTTTTAATAAAGATAATGCTTCTTTAGCACTAATAGCTTTTTTACATATAAAATTATGCGGTCTCAAATATAATGCTAATAAATCTAACATTCGTTTTTCATCATCTACTAATAGAGCTTTAACCATTATATTCACCTCTTGTTAAATGAATAATAACCCTTGTACCCTTACCAAGTTCACTTTCGATTTCAATCGTACCTCCGTGAGATTCTATAATTTCTTTTGCAATAGCTAATCCTAATCCCGTTCCACCACTTTCTCTGGAACGCGATTTTTCTACACGGTATAACCGTTCAAATAGATATGGTAATTCCTCTTTTGGAATTCCTTCCCCTTCATCTGAAATAGTTATAGTAATTTCCCTATCATTCTGGGTTACTTCTAATGATATAGACTTTCCATCGGGTGTATGTTTTCTGGCATTATCCAGTATATTTAATAAAACCTGTTGGATTCTATCGGGATCAATATTACCTATGATATTTACTGGGCATGAAGTAGAAAGTGTAATATTTTTTTCTTCCATTACTGGAGCAATTCGTTCTTCAATCGTTTGGATTAGTTGTCTTAAACTAACACTTTTTCGATTAATTACAAACTTATTCTCATCCATTTTAGCTAGGTCAAATAAATTCTTAACCAGAACTGTCAAATGCTCCGTTTCTTCCCGTATGATATCCAGATATTCTTTTCTTTCTTCGTCCGTTATGTCTTGCTTACTGATGATATCCGCATACCCTTTTATGTAGGTTAATGGCGTTCTAAGTTCGTGAGAGATACTTGCCAAAAATTCATTTCTGTCATTTTTTAATCGTTCTAGATCACTAGATAACCACATGATAGAACCGGCTAATTCACCTAGTTCATCTTTTCGTTCCATATGTAATTGCACCTTATTTTTCCCCTCGCTTAGTTGTTCGGTGGCTTCTTTCATTTTCATTAATGGTAACGTAATAAAACGAGAAAGAATAAAAACGGTAAAGATGGTTAGAACAATGGTGATTAGTCCAACTATGACAAATTGATCACTCAAATAATTAACCATATTTTTTACAATATTGGTATTAGCAAACATAAAGACATGCCCTTGATGTTCCTCATCAATAGTAATGGGGCTATCAACCGCTATATATTGTTTTTCCGACCAACGTTGTTCTACTACTTTTCCTACACTGGGTATATCCTTATAATCCGTATGAACAATTACTTCAAACATTTCCTTTTCAACAGGATCGGAATTAATGATGATGTTACCATTGGCATCGGTAATAATAACAGCAAATTCCGATTCTGACTCCATGATAGCAACATGCTCTAACGTTGATGAATCAAAATTATTTTCCAAGACAGCACTATGTGTATTGGCACGAGCTAATAAACTATCCATCACTTCATCAATACGTTCATTTGCTATATTTGTATATAGAATAAAATAAACAAAAACCTCGATAATTAACATGAACACAAAGAATAATAGTCCAATTTTTAAGGATAATTTATTAAACATAATTGACCTCTTTTACCAGTAAGTTAAAGTATCCAGAATACCTATAACAAGAATGATAACTCCTGCAAGTTTTTGTACTAGTGATCCTATTCTTCTGCTTCTCTTTAATATAATGCCACTTGCCCCAAAATACCAAATAAGAAAAATAATTAATAAAAGTGGAAGTGAGGTTCCAATTCCAAATACAGAAGGTAATACAAATCCATATGATGTTTCTAATACAACTGGCATTAAGGTTAGTATAAATAATACAAACATAGTAGGGCAAAATGCTAACGTAAAACTCGCACCCATTAAAAAGCTTCCTAGATAGCTGTCTCTAAGCCTAGTAGGGATTTTAAACATTTTTCCGGTTTTCCTCCAACTAAATAATCCGAGCATAAATATACCAACTAGTATAAGTAATGGCCCTATTAATTTCCTTAGAATCGGGAACATTTGTGTAAGAGTACTGTGTACTTCCTTTCCGAGTAACCAAATCACTAAACCAATAATTGAAAAAACGACTATTTTACCTAAAACAAATAGAAATACGTGTAACCAAGGGACTTTTTCAATTAATGATTTATTCCCATAAATAGTCATTGCACTAATATTACCTGTAAGTTGACAGGGAGCAACTGCGCCAATTAAACCAAGAAAAAATGCAAATAACAGCGGTATATGTTCATATCCATATGCAATTTGTTGAAGTGGCTCATTTAACATGATGCCTATTTCGTTAAAAAGTTCGAACATATCAATTCACTCACTTTGCCTTTAATAGTCTTATCCATTAAATAACATATAAAAAAAATGTCCATTTTTTGTGCAGATTTCAGCAAATATTAATCAAAGGTAATAATGAAGAAAGAGAATCTCAAAATATTAATAGAAAGTGCGTTTTAATGTGATTGTTAAATAATAGGGGAAATATAACAAAATATAAAGTTTATCCATTGACAATAATACTATACGGGGGTATCGTAAATATATAAAGATAAGGAAGTGATTCATTTGGAGGAAAAATTCTTACATGATCATCCGAGTAAACCAAGAACAAAAGATGAAATGCAAAAAATAATTAATCGTTTAAAACGAATTGAGGGTCAAGTTCGTGGAATACAGAAAATGGTGGAAGATGATCGTTATTGTGTAGATATTTTAGTACAAATAAGTGCCATTCAATCGGCATTAAAAAATGTAGGATTTTCTATCACGGAACGACATATTAAACATTGTGTTAGTGATGCTATCAAACAAGGTGAAGGTAAGGAAACCATTGAAGAATTATTGAATGTCATGAAGCAGTTTTCTAAGTAAGGAGGGAATTATTATGAGTGAAACAAATCATACAACACTTGGTGTAACAGGGATGACCTGTGCAGCCTGTTCTAATCGTGTTGAAAAGGTTTTGAATAAAATGGATGGGGTCAAGGCTCAAGTTAATTTAACAACAGAAAAGGCATCGATAGATTATGATCCAGAGAAAACCTCTATTGAAGACATATCGAAAAAAATAGAGAATGTTGGTTATGGTGTTCTAACGGAGAAAACAGACCTAGATGTCTTTGGAATGACTTGTGCAGCTTGCTCTACCCGTATTGAAAAAGTATTGAACAAACAAGATGGAGTAAAACATGCAACTGTTAATCTAACGACAGAAAGTGCAACGATTGAATATAATCCGGGGTTAGTTGATGTAAAATCATTAATTGATAAAATCAAAAATGTTGGCTATGATGCTAAACCAAAGGCAGAAGCGAAAGAAAAACAAACTTATAAAGAAAAACAACTAAAAAATATGAAGACGAAATTAATTATTTCAGTCTTACTATCTGCACCATTATTATTAACAATGCTTGTTCATTTATTTGGGATGAGTATACCAGATATCTTCATGAACCCGTGGTTCCAATTTGCTTTGGCGACACCAGTTCAATTCATCATTGGATGGCAATTTTATGAAGGTGCATATAAGAACCTACGTAATGGTGGGGCAAACATGGATGTACTTGTTGCTTTAGGTACAAGTGCGGCTTATTTCTATAGTTTATACGAAGCATTTAAGACTATTGGCAATCCAGAATATATGCCACATTTATACTTTGAAACCAGTGCTGTTTTGATTACGTTAATTTTGTTTGGTAAATATTTGGAAACGAGAGCGAAAAGTCAAACAACAAATGCTTTATCCAAATTGCTTAATTTACAAGCAAAAGAAGCTCGTGTAATTAGAGATGGTAAAGAATTAATGATTCCTGTAGAAGAAGTTGTCGTTGGAGATCGCTTAATTGTCAAACCGGGAGAAAAGATACCGGTAGATGGTATGGTTGTAAAAGGTAGAACTTCGGTAGATGAATCCATGCTTACAGGAGAATCAATTCCAATTGAAAAGGATTCAGAGGCAAAATTAATTGGATCTACTATTAATAAAAATGGCTCCATTGAAATGGAAGCAACAAAAGTAGGAAAAGATACGGCCCTTGCATCTATTGTCAAGGTTGTGGAGGAAGCTCAAGGATCAAAGGCGCCAATTCAACGATTGGCAGATGTTATTTCAGGTTATTTCGTTCCAATAGTGGTCGGTATTGCTATCCTTACTTTTATTATATGGATTACTTTAGTCGAGCCGGGTCAGTTAGAACCTGCTTTAGTTGCAGCAATTGCTGTACTTGTTATTGCCTGTCCATGTGCTTTAGGACTTGCAACACCAACATCCATTATGGTTGGAACAGGAAAAGCTGCAGAAAGTGGAATCTTATTTAAAGGTGGGGAACACCTAGAGGGAACACATGAGTTAGAAGCAATCGTACTTGATAAGACGGGTACAATCACAAAAGGAAAACCAGAAGTAATTGATTTTTCAGGTGATGAAGAGACATTACAATTATTGGCTAGTGCAGAAAAAGGGTCTGAACATCCACTTGCAGAAGCAATTGTGGCATATGCTACAGAGAATAATATCGACTTTTTGGAAGTAGAACATTTTGAGGCAGTACCGGGTCATGGTATTGAAGCAAAAATTTCCGGAAAAAACATTCTTGTTGGTAATAGAAAGTTAATGAATGATCATCAAATTAATACAGCAGGTTATGAAGAAAAATTAGTTAATTATGAAACTGATGGTAAAACAGCGATGTTGATTGCCATTGATGGTGAGTACCGGGGAACAGTTGCTGTTGCAGATACTATAAAAGAAACGGCTCCAGAGGCTATTAAGCAATTGAAAGATTTAGGAATAGAAGTGTTTATGTTAACAGGTGATAATGAAAGAACAGCCAAAGCAATAGCAAAACAAGTTGGAATTGATCAGGTAATCGCTGAAGTATTACCCGAAGAAAAAGCAGCTAAAGTAAAAGCAATCCAAGAACAAGGTAAGAAAGTTGCAATGGTTGGGGATGGTGTTAATGATGCACCTGCACTTGTTACAGCGGATATTGGGATTGCCATTGGAACTGGTACAGAAGTAGCAATTGAGGCTGCTGATGTTACGATTCTTGGTGGTGAGCTATTGCTTATACCGAAGGCAATTAAAATCAGTCATGCAACGATTAGAAATATCCGACAAAATCTATTCTGGGCATTCGGATATAATACAGCCGGAATACCAGTTGCAGCAATTGGATTACTTGCGCCGTGGATTGCTGGCGCAGCAATGGCGTTAAGTTCAGTAAGTGTTGTTACTAACTCACTTCGACTAAAAAGAGTGAAGTTATAAAATATATTAAATTTATTTAAAGGAGGTGAAAATATAATGGAAAAGAAAACATTAGACGTACAAGGCATGTCTTGTGGTCACTGCAAAATGTCAGTTGAAGGTGCATTGAAAAAATTAGATGGCGTATCAGCAGCTGAGGTTAATTTAGAAGCTGGAAAAGTAGATGTTACTTTTGATGAATCAAAGGTAAATGTTGATGCCATGAAAGATGCAATTGAAGAACAAGGCTATGATGTTGCCTAAATATACGAAATAGGCTGGTTTTCATAGAGAAGACCAGCCTTTTAATATACATTTAATAAGGTGTGAGGGTGGTTTCAAATTTGGATAAATAATGTTACTTTCACTAAGGGAACCAATATGTTAACCATTAGAAATTAGATAGTATTAAAGAACAAACTTTACCAACACTGACATCAACGTAAAAAATACTAAAATCCCAACAATAAAAATTGTAATCCAAAGAGCATTCCCTTTCTTTTGAAGAATTTTATACTCTTTATAAGTGATTTCTCCTTTTGCAAATCTTACCCCATTGTCATTCGGTTCAATAGAATAATGCTTTCCTTCTAAGTCCTCCAAAATAACTTTTGTAATTAAAGCGGACTTGTTCCCCATTTCCGTTTCAAGACTTACCCAATCATTTAATCTACTTTGGACTTCAAAACAGTTGCCACCTGCAAAGTCAACCCTAATTAATTTGTATAAGGAGCTTTCCCATATCTTTTTGGACATTTCATGAGTTTGTTGTTCAATAAAACTATAGGAAAAACACAAAATATCTCACCTCGACTTCACTTTTTCTCTGAACCAAAAAAGTGATTTAAGTACCAATTTACTTTTACTATATCATATGAAAATATTATAAACGGTTAATTAAAATTGTTATATAAATATTTTTAGTGGAACTTTTCGAAGGCAACAGTAGATTATTTCAAGGATACCTAAAATCTCTTGGCATTAACCAACGTTTTAGGATGAATTGTCAGCAAAATAAAAAGGGGCTGTACGTAATCCAAAACAATCGGTACAGCCCTTCTTAATGTTTATTCCGTAAAATTAGTATACTTCTACTTGCCCCATCATACCGTTATCCTCATGCTCTAGAATATGGCAATGGTACATATAGATTCCCTCTTCTGGAAAGGTGACGAGCAGTCTTACTCGTTCGCCCGGTTCAATAAGAACACTATCTTTCAGCCCTTGTTCATTCGGAGCTGGTTCCCTTCCATCACGCGATATGATTTTGAACTGAGTACCATGAATATGGAATGGATGTATCATTCCCCCCATTTCGTCTGGCTTGTTATAAACTTCCCAAACTTCCGAAACTCCTTTCTTTTGCCGCAAGTCAATCCGTTCAGGATCGAATTTCTTGCCGTTTATGGTGACCTTATCCATCATTCCAAACAGTTCGATCTTCTTGGAGACCGGTAAGGATTTTTCTTCTTCTTTAAGGAAGGTAGTGTCATCGGTCCAAGATATGGATTCCATTTCTTCCGTTCCGCCGTCGATATCCAAATCAAAAGGCAACAGAGCATTACCTTCTTCATCAGTAATGGCAATTGGCTCATCGGATTCCATCGCTGAAAAATCAATTAGGATTTCAGCGCGCTCCGATGGGGACAGCGTAATCTCATCCATTTCAACCGGTTCATGCAATAACCCGCCATCTGAAGCAATCTGAGTAAATGTGGCCCCATTGCTTAAACGGAACGTGTAATTTCGGGCGTTCGCGCCGTTTAGGATTCGAAAACGCATCAGCGGTTTTGTCACAGTCAGTTTCGGATTAATCGTACCGTTAACGAGCGATACATCTCCGATTGTTCCATCACTGTTCATCAGATTTTTATAATCCAGTTGCTTGTTTTCGTCAAAGAGACGATCCTGAAAAATGAGAGGGATATCATCTACACCATAAGTATGTGGCAAAGCAGGAGCTTCTTCATCCGTCTCCTCCACGTAGAGCATTCCTGCAAGCCCTTTGAAAACTTGTTCAGCAGTCGATTTGTGTGGATGTGGGTGATACCACAATGTCGCTGCCGGCTGATCGGCTTTTAAGGTGACGATTTTACTTTCCCCCGGCTGAATTACATCACTCGGACCACCATCCTCAGTTCCCGGTACTTCAAGACCGTGCCAGTGAAAGGTTGTTGGTTCGTTTAATTCATTCCGGACCTTCACTTTAACGGTTTCCCCCTCTTTCAACTGTAAAGTCGGACCCAACAAATTCCCATTATATCCGTAAGTATTGGTTGGAGAGCCATCAAAGAATTGCGTCGTGCCTTCTTGTGCGACCACCTCATAATCGAAATCTGATTCCTTCTGTTTTTCTAGCAGGGGTGGTATTACTAACTCCTGAGTTCCTTTGGAGGCTTGAAGAGGGGGGATATTATCATGGTCCATGTGTTCTTCCATACCTTCCATGTCCCCGTGGTTCATATCCATATTTTCTTCATGTTGCATTTCTCCAGATTCCATAGTTTGTTCTACAGACTGTTGTTCTGTTGTGATGTTTGTGCAACCCGTCAATATTAGCAACAAGCCTGCACCTGTCAATATACTTTTTTTCATTTGTTCGCTCCTTTATTCGTCAAGTATAAGTTGTTGAAAATATCATTTCGGTTTTTGCATTTTAGATTTCTGATGAGTTATTTAGTTGTAATCACCACGAGTTAGAAAATTACCTTTAATACATTTTCCTCCTTCCCTTGCCATTCAATCTATCGTCGCAATTATCATACCGAACAAATATCGAGAAATAATGCATAATTGGAGTAAAAACTAATCACTATTAAATTTAGATGTTGAGTATAAATGGATTATTCTACTGAAATGTCATTGATATTAAATGACATTGTATTTTTATAACCTTTTGTAATCCACTTGGAAAAGGAATGGAGATTTATTTTGGAAATATTCGTAATTTACGTTTTGCAAGGTCTGCATATAATCTGCAAATTTACTGGTTAGAATATAAGCAAGCTTTATTTTATTAGGAGGGATTGTTTAAATGCAAAGTAGAAAAATCGTAATAGGGATAATTACTATATTCACAGTACTTATCTTATCTGCATGTACAGGTGCAAATGAAGAAGAAAATACAGAAACCGAATCAGGTACTGAAGAAAATATGGACATGAAATCCAATAATAATGAAATGGATATGGAAGAATCTGATACCAACGAAGATATGGAAGGCATGGATCATTCTGGTATGAACCATTCTAGCACTGGCGAAGTCCCAGAAGGCTTACAAAAATCGGATAACCCAACTTATGAGGTTGGCAGCCAAGCTATAATTGAATCTGATCATATGCCGGGAATGAAAGGTGCAGAGGCAACAATCGTTGGAGCATATGATACCACGGTATATACTGTTTCCTACACGCCTACAACCAGTGGGGAACCGGTAGAAAATCACAAATGGGTCATCCACGAGGAGATTGAAGGAGCCGGGGAAGAACCATTTGAACCGGGTACTGAGGTGACCTTAAATACGGATCATATGGAAGGAATGAACGGGGCTGATGCAGTTATTGATTCTGCCGAAGAAACAACGGTATATATGGTTGATTTTGTAACAACTGATACAGGAGATGAAGTAAAAAACCACAAGTGGGTAACGGAAAGTGAATTGTCATCAGTAGAATAATTATTAAATTAGGGACTTATCCAAATCGGGTAGGTTCTTTTTTAGTAGTTGAATTGGGAGAGGTACTTGCTATTATTTACATATATATAGGTAAGTTGTATAACTCTATCTGACACAATAAACATTCGTTGCTACTACTATGGAATAATCACCAAGATTAATGCACTTCTGAAATTTTAATGAAAAGGGAAGGAGAACTACAAAGTTGACCTAGAAGGAGAGAGTAGAGAATAAAAGAAAGAATACAAAAAGAATTTAAGTAACAGAGCTAGTTAGAAATACAACAAACTCCAAAATTATTCACCTTGTAGAAGAAACACAAGATGAACGCACACCATCTCAAGCGTTTGTAGATAAATTTGCAAAATATTATACACCTATTATTATTTGGTGGGAGCTGGGGAACTTGGGCTTATCAAGGGCAAGCTGTTCTTGTCGTTGGTTGTCCTTGTGCATTAGTTATTTCAATTGTTTCAGCAATTGGAAATGCAGCTAAAAAAGGTGTGCTTATCAAAGGCGGAATTTATCTAGGAGAAATGGGTGCCTTAAAAGCGATTGCTTTTGACAAAACTGGTGCATTAACAAAAGGGATTCCTGTTGTAACAGATTTTAATGTGTTGAACAGTTAATGGTACATTCAACGACTTATTTTCACTTCTTTAAAATATATCCGATAATTAAAGGGAGAATCTTTAAAGAAGATGTAAACCAATTTATTTAATATGGAGACACAGGATAGAATAGAAAGAACGCATCATAAGCTAAAATTTGATGTGTTCTTTTTTTCTCTTATGTGGTCTTACCTTTAGAGATAAACAATAAAATCTGAGTGATAATAGCAAGTATAGGTAATTCCAATAATGGACCTATAACTAATGTTAAAGCAATTAAAGGTTGATCCGGAAATGCTGTCATAGCAATTGCTAAAGCTATAGGTGAATTTCTAGCTAAAGTGGTCATATTCAAACTGACTTTATCAGATTGCGAGAATTTCAGAAGCTGCCCAATTTTCCGGCCAACGATAAAGTTTATTACAAAATATAGAAGAATAGGGATTGTTAACTTCCACAATAAATTTAGGTTATCAAGTAGTAATTGTCCTTGAGAAGCAAACATTGCAACGATTGCAAGGCTTAGAGAAATAATTGGTAGCGCACTTAATTTCGATAATAGATTTTTAGCGAACTGTTGTTTACTTTTCAATAATGCTTTTGTTAAGACTGATAAAGCTAATGGGATGAATAATACAATCAGTATACTTTCAACCAAAAAGGAAAGTTCAATAAATCCTGTAGTTCCACCGAAAATTAGAAGATAAACGGGTAGTAAGAAAACCTGTAATAGTAAATTTAAAGGCAAAATAGCAGTTGATAAAGCAACATTTCCCTTTGCTAAACCTGTAAAGATTATGTACCAATCAGTACAAGGAGTAACCATTAACATGATAAAACCAATATATAATGCAGGGTTATCACCTAAAAATAGTAAAGCTAATAGCCACGCTAAAAGAGGTGTCCAGAGAAAATTCATGATGACTGTAGTAGATGTGAACTTTAAGTTTTTAAAAGACTTTCTTATTTCTTCAAAAGGAATTTGTAAGAAGGTAATATAAAGCATTGATATTAATAACGGTACAATAAAACTCTCTGCACTCGTTCTTATTGGTTCTAATTGTCCTAGACTTATGCCTATGATTACTGCTAAGAAAATAATAAATGTATACATCTTTTCGAATAAACCCATTTCATAATCACCCCAACGACAAGATAACTGTTATTCACGCCATTTTACCACAGAGTAACGACTTTAAGTTTTTTAGTAACTGAGAAATATTATTGGTTTGTAACTTTAATACATAAAGTAAAATAGACATCAATAATTATACATGCATTATTGCTAAACGTGCTTTATGTATTATTGATACAGGTTGTTGAATAAAACATTATTTTAAATGTCACATTTTAATGAAATATTTTATTGTATATATAAGCAAATAGTTATATGCTAATGTTGTAATGAAATTATAAGGAGGAGATGATGTGCTGCAAACAACCATTGAAATGGAAAAGGCTGCAGTTATTTTAAAATTATTGGGTGATAAAACAAGATTAACGATTATGAAATTAATTGATAATCAAGCTTGTTGTGTCTGTGAATTTGTTGAAATATTTCAAGTCAGTCAGCCATCGATTAGTCAGCATTTACGTAAGTTGAAAGACTTAGGATTGGTTAAGGAAGAAAGAAAAGGGCAATGGATATTTTACTCCGTAGATAAGGAAAATGAATATTATTCATTTATTAAACCTATTCTTGATCAATTACCTAATCAAGATTACAAATTAAAAGAACTTGAAGAAAATGGTACACGAATTTCTTGTTGTTAAATTGGAGGTATTATTTTGTCTACAACGCTTATACTCGCAATATTAATTTTTATTGCAACCCTAGTACTAGTAATATGGCAGCCAAAGGGCTTAAACATTGGCTGGTCCGCAATGGGTGGAGCTGTAATTGCCTTATTAGTAGGGGTAGTAGGATTCAGTGATGTTCTTGAAGTAATTGACATCACATGGAATGCAACGCTATCCTTTGTCGCAATTATCCTTATTTCTTTAATACTAGATGAGATTGGATTATTCGAATGGGCAGCACTGCACATGGCACGGGTAGCAAAAGGTCATGGAATAAAAATGTTTGTTTACATTAGTATTTTAGGTGCAGTTGTTGCAGCATTATTTGCGAATGACGGAGCGGCACTTATCCTAACACCGATTGTTCTTGCAATGGTGCGAAATTTGAATTTTAAAGAAAAAATGATATTCCCTTTCATTATGGCAAGTGGATTTATTGCGGATACAACTTCATTACCATTTATTGTAAGTAACTTAGTAAATATCGTTTCTGCAGACTTCTTTGGCATTGGATTTGTTGAATATGCTTCGCGGATGATTATTCCGAACTTATTTTCACTAATTGCAACCATTTCGGTATTACTAATCTACTTTAGAAAAAGTATCCCTAAGAATTATGATTTATCGAAACTTAGGGAACCGAAAGAAGCAATAAACGATATAAAGATGTTTCGCCTTTCTTGGTATGTTCTCGGATTATTAGTAATTGGCTATTTTAGTAGCGAATTCATAAATTTACCAGTATCTATTATTGCTGGGGCCATAGCTATATTCTTTATCATAATGGCCAGACGTAGTGCCGCTGTTAATACGAAAAAAGTTATTAAAGGCGCTCCGTGGAATATCGTTATTTTTTCAATTGGAATGTATGTCGTCGTATATGGATTGGGAAATGCCGGGCTGACCTCTGCGCTCGCAAGTGTTCTTCAAACTGTGGCTGAACAAGGATTATTCGTTGCTACAGTTGGAATGGGTTTTATAGCTGCTTTCCTGTCATCGATTATGAATAATATGCCAACCGTAATGATTGATGCATTAGCCATTGCTGAAACGAATACTTCTGGTGTATTAAGAGAAGCGCTTGTTTATGCTAACGTAGTTGGTTCGGATTTAGGACCAAAAATTACGCCAATTGGTTCACTAGCAACCTTAGTGTGGCTCCATGTACTTTCCCAAAAAGGAATTAAAATTTCATGGGGAACCTATTTTAAAACGGGGATTGTTTTAACTATCCCAATTCTATTTATTACTTTAGTAGGTCTTTATCTAACACTTATATTATTTTAAAAAGGAGAATGAAATATGGCTAAAAAATCAATATATTTCTTATGTACAGGGAACTCATGCAGAAGCCAAATGGCTGAAGGCTGGGCAAAAAAGTACCTTGGAGATGATTGGGAAGTTAGAAGTGCAGGGATTGAAGCGCATGGGTTAAATCCCAATGCGATAAAAGCCATGAATGAAGTTGGACTTGACATTTCTAACCAAAGATCAGAAACAATTGATGTAGAGTTTCTGAATAAGGCAACATTGGCGGTAACGTTATGTGGAGATGCCAAAGACCGCTGTCCAGTAACACCGCCTCATGTTAAAAGGGAACATTGGGGATTTGATGACCCAGCCAAGGCTGAAGGTACGGAAGAAGAAGTTTGGAAAGTGTTTCAGCGAGTTCGTGATGAAATAGGAGAACGGATTAAACGATTTGCAGAAACAGGAGAATAAGAAATAGTAGGAGGGAATAAAACCTTCCTACTTTTCTTATTCTATCTTAATGAAATTAAGGAACCTATAACTGTTTCTAACAATCAATGCATACTATTGCATATTAATATAAAAATAAGGGCTATCACCAAAAACAGTAATTGAACCTAATCTCAATGAGATGTATAATAATATTAGAAAATAAGCATAATAAAAACCGAGAATGTTGTGAGCATTTTCGGTCAGCATGATAAAGAGTTCAGGTGGGATTTCCTCTGGACAAAGAAAATGTAATATGCTTTGTACAGTTGCGAACCCTTACCCTTATTTTGATTCTAGCAGATCAAAGGTTAAAATTAGCAGTCTATTCGTTTGAAAATAGACTGCTATATTTTTTGTTCCAGACAAAGAATTATGCACTGTAATATAACACAAGTGATTAAATAAGTTCATGACTAATCTCCTCAAATAACTCTTGATCAAACTCGTAAACTATATTCTTGATCGTTCGATCTTTAGGCTTTTCTCCAGTATTTACTTGAATTTCTTTGATAAGAAACCGGAGTAATTCTTTTCTATCATAGTCATCTAATAGGTTATAAAATGAATTAAAATCATTAGCAATACGCTTAATTACCGGTAATAAGTCATTGTTATTCTTTAACTCTACCTGCCTTGTTAGTAGTGTTATGAACTCCTTTTGTTCACTTTCTTGATTCTGAACCCTTTTCATTTCTTCACTAAGTGTATCTATGTCGATTATTCTTTTCGTATAAAGTTGCAAGAGATCCTGCTTCTCTCTTTTTAATTCAGTTAAATTTTTTTCTAGTAATTTAAGTTCCTCTTCAATTGGTTCAAGTTCACTTTTTAGATTATCAATAACAACTCTTTGTAATGGTACAGAGAGGTTTAAATCATTTAGGTAATTCATAACCTGTGATAAGACCTCTTGTTCTGCATACTCCTTTTTTACAAGGTTCGACTTACATGCTTTAGAACCACTGTTTTTAAAACGGCCACACACGTAATATTTGTACTTTTTGTTTGCATTCCCTTGTACCATTGCGCCTCCACAAGTAGGACACTTTAATATACCCGATAATGGAAAGGAGCCGTTGTGTATTTTTTCTTGGGTATAACTACGTAGTGATAAGAGTTTTTGGGTTCTTTCCCAAAGCTCTTCACTGATAATAGGATAATGGTTACCTTTTTTATATTTACCTTTCCATTTAACATAACCATTGTAGATTTTATTATTGAGAATAGTTCTGACTGCGGTAATTGACCAATGATTATCTTTTTTGGTTTTAATACCTTGCATATTTAAATTAGTAGCTATTTTTCGATAACCCCACATTTTATTGGAGTAACAATCAAAAATGTATTTAACTACTCTTGCTTCATCTTTGTCAATTACTAATTTCTTATTTATTAAATTGTAGCCAAATACTCTTCCACCGTTAAAGTCACCATTTTCAAATGTCTTCTCCATACCTAATGATGTACGAAAGGCGATTAGATCTTTTTCGACTTCTGCTATAATACCTAATATCTGATAGATTAGTTTTGAATTAGGGTCGTTTGTGTCGATATTATCAGCGATAGAAATTAAGTTCTTGTTAGCTTTCTTTAGACGATTAAAGATATATTGGGAATCTAAAGAATTACGTGATATGCGATCTTGTTTAAATACGATGATGGAATCAATATTATTCTCCTCTTGGAAAACATCATAAAACATTTTTTTAAACTCAGATCTATTTGAAAAGCTTTCCCCGGAAGCAGGTTCCTCTACAAATATTTTTACAAGAATAATATTATTTTCCCTACAATACTTTTCTATTGCCTCAATTTGTTGTTCAATAGAAGTGTTATCTAATTGTTTATTTGTGCTAACACGAACGTATGCATAAGCTCTAACATATTTTACTGGCATATTAACTTGTATACCTGACATTTCAATATTTGCTGTCATCTTCCCCCCTCCATTTCAATAGAAAATCCCTTTCCTATAGAATCAGAGTATTTAACCATTAGATCTGTTAGGTAATTTAGAAAGTCATAGCCTTTTATTTTTGTTAACTCTTTACTTGTTGCAAGTCTAAGTCTGTAATCTTTATCGTAATCTAATATTTCATTTTTCGTCATAGTTTAATGATCTCCCCTTATCTATTTGTGATTTTAAGACACAAATAACAGCCGGCTCGTCATTTGCTGAAACATGATAACAGCGAAAAAATGATATTTTAAGAGAGAATCAAAAATATTTTTATTTTATTTGTATATTGGAATAAAATACCCCAAATTCAATTTGAAGGTCTGGACTAGTGCTTTTTATGGCAACCACCAAATCTATAAATGACAGTATCTTTTATGAATGCAAAAAGAGTCTATAAAACGCATATAGTTCATAAAAACTTGCGTATTATAGACTCGTTATTTATTCTTATTGTGTGAAAGCACTCATTAGCTTAATAAAAAACATTTTCGTTATCTTTAAACCAAATCTTCGTATTTCATGGAAAAGTCCCCTATTAGATTGACTGCTAGATTTGAGGAGGCTAGTAGATAAAGGAAACTATTCAATAAACAGTACAAAAAGTATTAATGTTAGTTTGGTTTACCTTTGGTTAGTAACTTTAATGCAGACTTTCTTATTTCGGGGTTTTTCCCTGCTAAAGCTAAAGCAGTTCCACCTACTCCTACCCAGACCGAAGCAACCATCCATCTTTTGAATTCAGAGTCTTTTTGATAAGATTTTTCAACCATACGCTCAATACGGTCATTAAGTTTGTCTCTAGCTTCTTCACTAAGATTTGGGTCTTTTAGTTGCTCAGAAAATATCTCTATTGCTTTATCAATTGTACTATAAACTTTTTCTTGAGATTTCGAACCTACTTCTCCCATATTGTTTATTGCTTTTATGATTTCAGGAGAATATTTTAGTAAGGTTTCAAGTTCTGTCGAGGTTAATTCGGATAGGTCATAATTGTTTTCCTTGAGTTTTATTAAGGTTTCGTCAATAATTACTTTTTCACTCATAGCAACACCTCTAAATTAGTTGTTTATGCTATTATACAACAATGGAAATTTTAAATATTGCTTTTTCAAAAGGTTCGTATACTTAACAAATTTGACTCGTTGGTTGAAAGTTATGTATCATCCTTTGTCTTTAATAGTAAAATTTAATCGAACGCCTTAAAATACACATCACCACCATAAATATCATAGCCTTCTAAAAGGCTATCATCTTGCTTTTTCCACCAGCCATTTTTTATAGAATCTGCATCTGGATTTTCTCTTACAAAACCATCGTACACTTCTTTTGTCATTAATATTGGTGATGTTTCAATAGATGAACTTTCACTTTTAGTTTTGGTATTGAGAAAAAAGGTTTGAAAATTATCGTCACTATGACGGTAAACCGGTCTATAATCATATTGTTCTGTTCTTGTTTCTAATTCCTTTTTTAGATTCTTATTAAGAAACTGTTCAATTTCAACGTCATACCAACCCCATTCTTTTAAACGCCTGTAATAGTAACCTTCAACAATATATGGATATTGATAAGAAATTTCATTTATAATTGTTTTATTTGCCAGATCAGTTAATTTAGAAGCAATATTTGCAGGTCGTCCTAGCCAAACTAATGATTTATATGGTGTATTATCCGCACCGTTTTTTCTAATTCCAGCTTTAGAAACCAACATTTTTCCATAATCTATTCCAATTCCACATTTAACTTCATTGTTTTTAAAATGCTTGTTAAGTATTCGGGTTGCTAATGAGTTTAGCAGAATTGCAGTATTTACAGCGTTTTTATAACAATTTTCTCTATCAAAAACAACCATTAAACGGTCACCAATAATATTTCTTACCTTGCCACCATAGAACTCGGCAGCTTTAGCCATAGAACGAACAAAAGAACTATATAATCTTGTCAATGTTATAGGTTTATGAGATAAATTTAGTTCGGTTGATTTACGAATGTCTATATATAGGATACAAGTTTCAATACGTTTAGCTTTTTGAGATTTGGTATCTAGGTTTGGAAAAGTTATGTCAGAATCGGTTATTGATGGAACAGTACTTGTATCTGTGATAGTAATGCTAAAGTCAGAAGATAATATATTTTTCATTTCTTCTTCTAATAATTTTTTTAAATCAAAAATATCCATATTAACATTACTCCTTTAAACGGTATAATGATATTATACAAACTAATATTATAAGGTGAGAGTTATGGACAAAGAGGATTTATATAAACAACTTGATAAAGTTGATGACTGGATAAATAATGCTGATACAAAGCTAGGAGTTGTGTTAGCTTTTATAGGTGTCTTCTCAGGTTTTATAATATCAAATGATAGATTAAACCGAAATGTTGGGAATTTACTTGATAGTGGTACAAAGGTGGAACAATTTGTAGTAATCTTATTAATTTATTTAACTAGTATATCTCTATTGTTGTCAATATTTATGTGTATAAGAGGATTAATGGCTAAAACTAATAATAGCAAAAAGACATTATTGTTTTGGGGTCATGTAAAGGAGTTTAAGGACTACGAGACCTTTAAAAGGTTTAAGGAACAACAAAGTGAGGAAGAATTAAAAAGCGATATTTATAATCAAATTCATACGAATTCAGTAATAGTTTACAATAAATTTTATCGTTTTAGATGGAGTGTTATTTTTACTCTGATTTCTTTATCAGCTTATATTTCGATATACTTCTTTTCAATCTTATAAAAAATAGACCAGAGTGATACTCCTGTCTATTTCTTTAGCCTATTCTCACTGGATAAACTTTGGCGGCATATCAGGTAAAATGAAAATTTCTTCTTCAGCAAAAATAAGGTAATGTTCTTTATATCCAAGATAATGGACATAAAGTGATTTTCCTTCATATAAACTATCTGTTTCGGATAGCAAATTACAATATGAAATAAAACCCAAGCTACCATCTTTGGAATATGTATACACTGCTATTCCTTTACTAGTAAAATTACGTATTCGAACCTTAGTTGTTTGATAGATTTCAAAACCTGTACTGTCTAATAAATTCATTAAGTAAACCCCTTTTCCCAAATAACAGTAAGCTACTAACGATTAATCTACTGTTATTATTTTATTGAAACGTAATCCATCTCAAATATATCCGCATAACCCAATTGGCGATTCTCTCTTCCGATGAGTTTTCCAATCATCTCGGTATTTAAATAATGAAGATACTCATTTGCTGCACTTAGATCTTCAAATACCTTTCCGATTACAATATGATCTCTAGCGTCAAAACCAATAACAACGTGACTTTTCATATAATTTCCTCCATTTGCTTTTACAATCTGGGGGGGATTAACACGCGGGAAATAATTTATATTATCGTTCATTTATTATTTCTAAACCATTTATCCCAAAGTTCATGGAATAAAAAGTTATATTTAATCATTACCCCATATCCTATGACTAGACTAACAATCAGACCGGGATAAATAGGCTGGTTAAAGAGAAGATTTATTATGACTGTATATGTTGCAGCAACATTGAGGCTGATTGCCATTGCATTAACGAGATAAGCAATTTTAAAGAAATCCATATAGTTCACCCTACTTTGAATAGTCTTTTAGTTATTTACCCTTATTAACTAAGCACATCACTCATAACACAACCTGTAAGCGGATTTGAAATATCAATATGACGGAATAACCAATTAATTATCTTCGGTTCAAAGTTAAATTCTTCAACAAATACTTTTCCTTCAATGAATAGTACGGAAATTTCAGCCGATATGGTTATCTGTGTATCTGGATACTGAAAAGTCATCACTGTACGCCTACTTTGATAATTGTCTATGTCTGTTTTAGAATCATCGAAGTAAGTGGCTATGTTATCGTCGTTAGTGATCTCGACAAGCTTTTTATAAAAGCTCTCGATATTTTCTCTAAAGACTACTTCCTTTAATTCGCCCTTTACAGTAAAGTCAGTCAGAGTTGTAGTATACTGCTCTAGATCGATTCTCTCATTTATGTATTGTTCCCAATGGACTTGATCAAGTGAGTTAGTAAATTTTGCTTCGAATTTATTTATAATACCAAGAATATAGAATGCTCCCATTTGTGTCCCTCCTCAATAAAATTTCTCCGTTGCACTTTATTGACCCTTGCTTTACCTGTTACCGCTATTATAACGATTACTTCGGAAAATTTATATACCTTTTCTGCAACAGGTCGATTCGTAGTCATAGCAGGTCAGATAGTGGTCATACATGGTTATTTCACGGGCATTAAAAATTACTCAACTTGATATAGCCGTTTGAATGTATTGTTCAAACGTGGTAAAAAGTTATTAACAAAAGGAGTTTGTCGATGGTAGATTCCAAAGAATGGATTCAGAAGAAAACAGAGGCGGAAAATGCGGGAGAAGGAACGGATAAATAGAATTATGTTCTGTTACAAAGAATTTGGGAACAGCAATCTGATATGCGATTTAACAAATTGATTTCTAATCTGCAGCATATGTATTCATCGCAAAACGAAGGATATGGTCAAAGAATGTTGACAGAGAAAGGGTCATTTGGGGAAGAAGTAAAATATTCTTATTTTGACTTTTTCTATTTGGAGGATGACAAGTGGGAGAAATTTCTGCAAAGGATGGTTGATGGTCAGGAAAAAGACTATAAACAAAATTTAACCTATTGTCTTGACACGGCAGATTTAGGAACTTCAATAGGTAGAAGAAAGAATAATGGATAAATTGAAGACGAAATGAATTGGAGTAATCCAGTATAGATAAATAAAGAAAACGGAAATGCCTTTTATGACACTTCCGTTTTCCAGACCTACAAATTGCACTAACACCAGAAATATTCATCGTAGCGCTAATCAATCTTGTAGTACTAATAGACATATTTATTATAGTCATTAGACTTTCATATAGCAAGAACGATCATATTTGAAATACGAAATAAAAGTACAAATTATCCTACGACAATATAAAGATTCGTTCTATTTAGTCCTTAATATATGGAAGCAGAAGTGTATATAATCCTTTCTTCTGTTCAAAGGATAACGAAGAAATCATTTTATTTAATATAGCATCTAGTTCTTCTTCGGCATTCACATTATCTTCTTCACTTAAATTAATTTTTTGTAGTTTGCTTTCTCCTTCAAGTGCATATAGGAAATCACCCATTGATATACTAAGTGCCTTACATATTCTTTCTAATAAGGAGAAGGTGATCTCTTGATTGCCGCTTTCAATTCGTGACAAAGAAGGTTGAGAAAGACCAATTTGCTTTGCAAAATCAACCATTGTTAATTTACTTTCTCTTCTTAACCTACGTATCAACTTACCAGCCTGTAAATCGTCCATTTTAATTTCCCTTCTCATTCTATTTCCTTTATCGTATTATTTTCTAGTTTTACAATCAATAGATATCATGTTATATTCATAATATAAATATATTCATAATATGAATAAAAGGGTGATTTTAGATGATTGATGGTTTCCCAAGATTGGTTAATCAACTGATTGAAAGTCGTTTGGAGGATATCATTACTAGTGAAGAATATGAGATGTTTATGGAAGGGATTTATAAGGATTTGGAACAGAAGCTATCGTCAAGCATTAAAGATCTTGATGAAGAGGCAAAGAATAATCTTATTGAAGATCTTAAATCAAATATTTTTCAACAGGTATTCCAGAAAAGTAAGTTGACCTACCGTGTGGCGTTTAAAGATGCACTTTCATTTTTTGTTGATACATTATTAATACCTAAAAGATAAAGGAGTTGTTGCGAATTATGTCTTCAATGAATCTCTTCAAAGGAAAATTGGTTATAGATATTGTAGCAGCTGTAAAAACTAGCGATGAAAAAACTATGACAGATGAAGCCCATGAAGGATCTACGCCTGAACTAACGAATGAAATCATGGCTCTCTTGGGTGCAAAAGGTTATATCTGTCAAACGTTTGGAGTTACATTAGAAAATAAAGGTGTAGCATATGATGTTGAGTTGGAACTAATTGAAAAGGAAAAGCAGGAATCTTCTAGAAGAGCTGAATCAGTTTATAATAAGGCAAATCGTATAACTATTAAATTAGACTAAGGGGATATCAAGACAGTAATGGTTAAAAGCACAAGTTTATCAGAAATACCAAAAGCTTTATTTGAAGATAGGGAAGTAAGCATTAATCGTGGTGAATACATTATTCGTTACATGATTGATGATGGTAAAGAAGTTCCGGCTATGTTGATTAAACAATATGGATATTATGCAGTACCCCAAAGTATCATGGTGGAAATAAGAAGAGTAACAATGCCCTTAGCAGATTTGACATTCCTATTTGCTTGTTACTATGTTGCTTCTACAAGTAATCGCAAAAGTATTCGAATGGATGAAGTTTTCGAATGTATAACGGGGAATTGGGATGAGATCCGAACTCGTAACACTGCCCAGCGATTTAGTTTAACTTTATCTAATATGGACAGATACAAAAGATGGATAAAAAAGCATGATCATTATATAAAATACTTTGTAAAGTATTAATTAAAAAGAAGTATCCAAAAGGGGAACTTCTTTTTTTGATAATTATTGTTAATTACAAGACCAGTTGAACGCACGCACATAGTAGTTAGAAAGGAATTTTATCTAATGAGAAGGGTATTAGTGAACAAGGTTCGTTGTAAAAAGTGTGACGATATTATTGAATCAATACATAGTCATGATTTTAAACGATGTAAATGTGGATCTATATTTTTAGATGGAGGCAAGGATTATCAGCGGTATGGTTGGGGGACGAATCAGCCTAACAGTGTAAAACTGGAGGATTTCATCGATTTTAGTTATTCAGTTTATGAAGAAGATTGAAGATAGACTTCTTGACGTAAATGAACAAGGGGATTTACTATTGCTAGAAAAGTGTGCTTATAGTAATAACAACGGGCTTCTAACTTGTTTATAATAACTAATTCGATATATGAGTATAAATAAAAAATAAGCAGTTCAATTCATTCGCGTGTAAATTGAACTGTTTATTTTTATTGAAAATCAATGTTGTTTTATGATCAAAGTAACTTATATAACATATCACTAATTGAATTTGCAATTTGAGATATTAGCATATATTCATTGCCATAGTTTATTCAAGAAAATTTATATTAAAATAATTTGTTAAGTTCTATCAGAGGTAGATGGAAATTTTTAGTCACATCAAAACTAACTTGTGGTTCATTAAACAGAAGAGATGGGTATCCTACTTACGATGGTAGGGGGCAGACACAATTTAGTTTCGTGCAAGGCCTCTTTCAAATGCCGCTAGATGATTTATAGAAGCATTGCGCAGTTGGGTAAAGACTAATCGAACATCATTTGGAATATTAAGGACTAAAAATTTTTCATACATCGAAATATTGTCTATCTCACCTTGTACACAAGCAGCGTATGCTGCTTTAATGTTTTCCGGAGTAGTAATGAATGTGTACGATATATCTTCAGGTAGAGGAATCTGATAGCGATAAAAAAGGGGTAATAGTGCATTGATATGTCTTAATTCAGCATCCCTTATTTGCGCAAATGGACGAATATATCCAAAGATTTCCAAAATATTATTGTATCTTGCTTGAGCTAAATACTCGTCTTGGAGGGCATAAGTCAACATTTGAGGCAAGGTTAATGTGGAGGCATTTAATGCCCCAGTTGCACCGAAATTATCAATTTGTCGTAATCGATTAGAATAATACAAATAGTTCTCCTCCCAGTATCTAAATTTTATTTATCTTATGCTATATGTTGGGTTGTTGTTCGATTTACAACACTGGGAAACAGGAAGCCATTATTTTTGTTTGCCCCTTTAATGAATAATATTAAAAAACTGCAGATAAACTTCTATAAACGTCAATATACAAAAGTACATTTATTAAGAATGATACATAGGATACATATGACAATAATGGAGGAGTGAGAAGATGTATTATTCACCATATATGTATCCAAATTACTATGTAAGTGTTCCAATGCACCATGTTCGCCAACAGCCTATATATTGGGGTTACCCACAAGAAACAAATATGGGGAGCATGTATCAACCAACGCAAATAGAAGATAGAGCAAAAAATATGGCATTTAAAGATCAAGGGAAACAGCCATTCGTAATAAATATAGAGGAAGCTGCGGAAAGGAATCGAAACTTTCGCACGGCAATATGGACCGGAAATCATTTACAGGTTACATTGATGAGTATTGGTGTTGGAGAAGACATTGGTTTGGAAGTCCATCCAGATGTAGATCAATTTCTACGTATTGAAGAAGGTCAGGGGCTTGTTCAAATGGGTGACACCGAAAATAATTTGAACTATGAAAGAAGGGTTTCTGAAGATTATGCTATCATGGTTCCTACTGGTAAATGGCATAATTTAACAAACACTGGAAATAAGCCATTAAAGTTATATACCATTTATGCACCTCCAGAACATCCATTTGGAACGATTCACCAAACGAAAGCAGATGCAATGGCTGCGGAAGAAGGCGGTAATTCGGCCAATCCAACTTATTTCGGTAGAACTCCAGATGAATGGGTACAGTATACAGAGTTTTTAGTGAAAGAAGGATTAGAAGACGTTAAGAGAGGAATAAATGCTACACATATCCTTCAAGAGTTTATTCTCATGGGAGTTCTCGTCGGAAAAGGCTATTCTCCTGAAAGAGCATATGAGACTGTAGAAGAATGGGAACGTACAGGTGAATCAAAACTTCTTCAGCAAAGTAAAAATATGTAATGCACGTCTTATTGAAAAAGGAGTTTATCATTTTTGATGAAACTCCTTTTTGATTTTGTTTTAAAGAAAAATCAAAATGGATAATAATTTAAATTAAGTACTTTTCAATAGGCATCTATAAAAAATTAGATAACAAGGTTGACATTTTACCCTAGGGGGTATATTATTGGTCTTGTAATTGATTTTCAACAAGCTAAATCAATGGAGATCTATAAAAGGTATACTGCAAACGTCGTTATCAATAACGACTAATTTATTGCTAAATATTATACCCATAGAGGTATAATAAATACCAAATCGTAAATTTTTTTGTTAAAAACAATACCGTGGGGGGTAAATGTATGATTCAAGCAAATCACCAATTAGATGCAAAAGGCTTAGCTTGTCCAATGCCAATTGTGAAAACTAAAAAAGCAATTACGGATCTTGAAGATGGTCAAGTATTGGAAGTTCAAGCTACAGACAAAGGATCTAAAGCCGATTTAGCAGCATGGGCAAGCACTGTTGGACACCAATATCTAGGAACATTGGAAGAAGGCGATGTTCTTTATCATTACATTCGCAAAGGCTCTAATGAACCAGAAGTGGAAAAAACATTTGAACACACTGTTTCACTTGATGAAATTGAATCAGGTGACGGTTTAATTTTAGATGTGCGTGAAGCAGCAGAATATGCATTTGGTCATATTCAAGGTGCAAAGTCCATTCCAATGGGTGAATTAGAATCACGCCTTGAAGAATTGGATAAAGAAAAAGAAATCTATGTAATCTGCCGTACAGGGAAACGTTCTGATTTGGCAGCACAACTATTAGCAAACAATGGTTATAAAAAAGTTTATAACGTTCTACCGGGTATGAATGAGTGGAACGGAAAAATAACAAAAGAAATCTAGGAGGAATTTATTATGTCAGAAAAAGTAGCTATTATCGCAGCAAACGGTGGAATGTTTGATGCATACAAAGTATTCAATATCGCAACAGCAGCAGCAGCTTCAGAAAAAGAGGTACAAATCTTCTTCACTTTTGAAGGACTAAACTTAATTCATAAACAAGCAATGCACGCTTTAGAAATGCCAGCAGGAAAGGAACATTTTGCTGAAGGGTTTGAAAAGGCAAATGTTCCTACTATCCCACAACTAGTTGGGATGGCACAGGAACTAGGTGTTAAATTTATAGCATGTCAAATGACAATGGATGTTATGGGACTTACGAAAGAAGATTTCGTTGATGGTATAGAAGTTGGTGGAGCAGTAACATTCCTAGAATATGCAAAAGATGCATCACCAACATTAACTTTCTAATTAGATGATCAATCTTTATGCAGTGGAGAAATTCTCCACTGCTAAAAAATAATTTAAAATATACCTAGGGGGGTAATTCAATAATGACAGTAAATAAATGGACTGCAGCAGAAGTTGCTCGAAAAGTAATTGATAACGAAGAATTATTTATTTTAGATGTTCGTAATCATGATGCATTTGAGGATTGGAAAATTGAAGGACATAAATTCGAGTATTTAAATATCCCTTACTTCGAATTATTAGATGGTGTAGAAGAGATTTTGCCTAAACTTCCAACAGATAAGGAAGTATTAGTAGTATGTGCTAAGGAAGGATCTTCCGTTATGGTAGCAGAAATGCTTTCTGAAGCTGGTCGTGAAGTTGCATATCTTGAAGGTGGAATGAAATCTTGGAGTAGTTATCTAGAACCAATTAAAGTTTCCGATTTAGAAAATGGTGGGGAGCTATACCAATTTGTTCGTTTAGGAAAAGGTTGTTTATCTTATATGGTAATTTCTGAAGGCGAAGCAGCTATTATTGATGCAGTGCGTTTCACGGATGTATTCACAAACTTTGCGAAAGAAAAAGGAGTAGAAATCAAGCACGTATTTGATACACACCTACACGCAGATCATATTTCAGGTGGACGTCATATTGCAGCAAATACAGGAGCAACTTACTATCTACCACCAAAAGATGCGACAGAGGTAGTGTTTGATTACACGCCACTTACAGAAGGATTAAATGTAAAAATTGGTGCATCTCAAATTGATGTAAATGCACTTTATTCACCGGGTCATACCATTGGTTCTACTTCATTTGTTATCGACAATCAGTTCTTGTTAACAGGTGATATTTTATTTATCGACTCCATTGGTCGTCCCGATTTAGCAGGACTTGCGGAAGATTGGGTAGGTGACTTACGAGAAACATTATATTCCCGTTATCGTGAACTAGCTGAAGACCTAGTGGTGTTACCTGCACATTTCATGATTATTGATGAGTTAAATGAAGATGGTACAGTGGCTAGAAGATTAGGTGATTTGTTTAAAGAGAATCATGGATTAAACATCGAGGATGAAGCGGAATTCCGTCGTACTGTTACAGATAACCTACCACCACAGCCAAATGCGTATGAACAAATTCGTCAGGTAAATATGGGGAAAATCACACCTAATAATGACGAACAAACAGAAATGGAAATCGGTCCAAACCGTTGTGCAGTTCGCTAATTAATCAATAGAAAAAAATGGGGGTAAATTAAATGAACATTACAAAAACATTAGATGCAAAAGGCTTAGCATGTCCTATGCCAATTGTAAAAACTAAAAAAGCAATGGATACGATTAACTCTGGTGAAGTACTTGAAGTACTTTTAACAGATAAGGGTGCTTTAAATGATATCCCAGCATGGGCTAAATCAGGTGGCCATACCGTATTAGAACAAAAAACAGAAGAGGATGTTCTGTACTTCTATATTCAAAAAGGATAAAGAAAACCAAATAGCGAGTAGCGTGAACTACTCGCTTTTCTAAATAAGAAAGAAGGTTTAGTAATGGATTTAACTTTTATCATCGTTGTGTTTGCAATTGGGTTTATTGGTTCCTTTTTATCCGGTATGTTAGGTGTTGGGGGTTCCATTATTAAATACCCAATGCTACTTTATATTCCCCCTTTATTTGGTCTAGTAGCATTTACAGCCCATGAGGTTTCTGGAATAAGTGCAGTACAAGTACTGTTTGCTTCCATTGCAGGTGTATGGGCATATCGAAAAGGTGGATACCTAAACAAGCAGCTCATCATTTATATGGGTGGAGCTATCCTAATAGGAAGTTTAATTGGTAGTTATGGATCGAGTTTCTTATCCGAGCAAGCAGTAAATGTTGTGTATGGTATTCTAGCTGTGATTGCAGCTGTAATGATGTTTGTACCAAAGAAAAAAATGGACGATGTACCATTAAATGAAGTTACCTTCAACAAGCCGCTAGCGGCAATATTAGCATTAATTGTGGGAATAGCATCTGGTATAGTCGGTGCGGCAGGAGGCTTTTTACTTGTACCAATCATGCTTACGGTTTTGCACATTCCAACACGAATGACAATTGCAACAAGTTTAGCAGTAACGTTCATTTCTTCTATCGGGGGAAGTGTTGGTAAAATTGCTACTGGACAAGTAGATTATTGGCCAGCTGCTATTATGATTGTAGCAAGTTTATTAGCGGCACCACTTGGAGCAAAAGTAGGAAAGAGAATGAATACCCGAATTTTACAAGTGATATTAGCACTTTTGATTGCGGGTACTGCTATTAAAATTTGGATAGATATTTTGACTTAAATAATATTTTAAACCTTCTAGATACGAAAATAGACAATAATAAAGGAGATGCAGACTGATGAAAAGTATATCAGCAGTAGAGTTACATGAGAAAATAAAAAATGGAGAAAACGTCCATATTATTGATGTCCGGGAAGACGTTGAAGTTGCAGAGGGGAAAATTCCTGAAGCTAAACATATTCCTTTGGGGGACATCCCAAATTCTTTAGACAAAATAGATAAAAATAAACATTATTACATGGTTTGTCGTTCTGGTGGAAGAAGTTCAAGAGCATGTGAATTTTTAATCAATCAAGGATATAATGTTACGAATATGACTGGCGGAATGTTAGCGTGGGTTGGTGAAATAGAATAGGAGGCTTAAATATGGGAAAGAAAGTACTGATTGTTGGTGGAGTTGCTGGTGGAGCTTCTGTCGCTGCACGAGTCAGAAGATTAGATGAAAGTGCAGAGATTATTATGTTTGAAAAAGGTCCTCACGTATCCTTTTCGAACTGTTCGTTACCTTATCATTTAAGCGGTATTGTAGAAGATAGCGAAAAGCTTGTTTTAATGTCTCCCGATATCTTTAAGAGTCGCTACAATATTGAAGCTAGGGTACAACAGGAAGTTATTCAAATTAATCGGGATAAGAAAACAATCACTGTAAAAGATTTGATCTCAGATAAAACATACGAAGAGGGCTATGATAAATTGGTGCTTTCTCCCGGTGCTTCACCTATTCGACCAAATTTAGAAGGCATAGACAATTCTAATGTTTTTACAGTACGAAACGTAGTCGATATTGAGAATATCAATTCATATATCAAGCAAAAAGGTATGAAGGATATCGCGGTCATCGGTGGTGGCTTTATTGGAGTAGAGGTTGCAGAAAATCTTAAACTTGCGAACTATAATGTAACATTAGTTGAGTTTGCAAATCAAGTAATGGCACCATTTGATTACGATATGGCTCAAATCCTTCATAAAGAAATGGTGGATCACGGAGTTGAACTTATTCTAGATGATGGGTTATCTAAAATTTCTGATGGATATATTACAACAAACTCCGGTAGGAAAATTGATGCGCAGGCAGTGGTATTAGCGATTGGTGTAAGACCTGAAACCAACTTGGCTAAGGAGGCAGGTCTTGAGATTGGAGAAACAGGAGCTATTAAGGTCGACTCCAATTACTTAACAAGTGATAGAGATATTTATGCAGTTGGGGATGCCATTGAAGTGTATCATCGTTTGTTACAAAAACAAACAAGACTAGCACTAGCTGGGCCAGCCCAAAAACAAGCCAGAGCGGCTGCAGATCATATGTATGGAATTCCAAATAGAAATATCGGTGTAATAGGATCATCATCCATCCATCTCTTTGATCTAAATGCAGCATCTACTGGACTTAATGCAAGAACAGCTGAGCAAGCAGGAATGATGTACGATTATGTTTACTTAATGCCGGGAGATAAAGTGGGACTCATGCCAGACAGCAATCCGATGCATTTTAAATTGGTTTATGAATATCCAACAGGTCGAATTTTAGGTGCGCAGGCAATTGGTAAAGGAAATGTAGATAAACGAATTGATATTATTGCAACCATGATTACAATGAATGGAACGTTGGAAGATTTGAAAGACCTAGAATTGACCTACTCCCCAATGCTAGGAACAGCTAAAGATGTCGTTAATCATGCCGCTTTAGTAGGGCTAAACCTACTACAAGGCAGATACAAAGAAGTAAAAGTTTCCCAAGTTCGAGAACTAGTAGAAAGTAATGCTTTTATTATTGATGCACGAGAAAAAGGTGAATATAATGCAGGTTATTTTAAAAACGCAGTTAATATTCCTTTAAGTGAGTTTAGACAGAGACTTGATGAAATTCCAAAAGGTCAGCCCGTATACATTCACTGTCGTTCAGGTCAAAGAAGTTATAATATGGTAATGGCATTACAAAATTTAGGATATGAGAATGTATACAACATTTCTGGTTCCTATTTGGGTGTAAACCTTTATGAATATTTTAATGATTTAGTTACTGGTAGAGAAAGAATAGTAACTGAATATAATTTTAAGTAGACTTAAAATCTGAAGAATATTATTTAACAGTATGAAACGGAGGTACATTATTTGGTGTATCCTCCATTTATTTTCTAATCTCAAGATGTGTATAAGTTTTGTTAAAGAAATCAAAAGCGACTAATAGAAAATAATATTGAAATCTTGACAATATACCTTATGGGGTATATTATTATTTATGTATTCCTTATTAAAAGGTGATCAATTATGATTATATATTTGCTATGTGTAGTTTTTGTTTTATTATGTTACGAATTATATAGAAGGTATTTCCCAATTATGGGAATAACTTGTAAGAATAGAATTGGCGAAAAGGATATCGTTATATTAGATTTAAGAGATTACAACGAAAAAGGAACTTTAAAAAATGTGGCAATGCAGATACCTTACGCTTATTTGAGAAGACACTACAGTGAGATTCCGGATCAGTCACTTCATGTTGTAGCGAATGATCGAATGGATATTAATCTAGGGGTGAGATTTTTATTAAGAAAAGGATATAGTGTTAGTAGTTTCGAGATTATAGGTTGTGCATGTAAAGGAGGAATAATAGATGGAGTATGATAAATCTGTTATAAATCGTTTAAAACGTATTGAAGGTCAAATTAGAGGCGTATTAAATATGATTGAGCAAAATAAAGATTGTAGGGAAGTAATTACTCAATTATCAGCATCTCGTACTGGTATTGATCGTACAATTGGATTAATTGTAAGTATGAATTTAGAACAATGTGTTCGAGAGAATATTGAAAATGATGAAGATACGAAAGAACTTGTAAAAGAAGCAGTAAATTTATTAGTGAAAAGTAGATAAGGGTTCTAAAAATTTTCTTACTAAAAGGAAATTTAACAACCTTTTTCTTTTTAAATAAAACATACCCCGATGGGTATATGGTTAAGTCTAGTCTAATGGAAGTAACCGAATGAAACAATTAGAACAGAAGGTAAAATGACATCAGATAAAAATTAAGAAAAGAGAAGGTGAAGGTAGAGTGGATATTATACAATGGATTTTTATTATTTTGATCGCACTCTTTGTGATCAATCGTTTTATTCCCAAAAAGGGCATTACGAATATAACTGTTCAAGAAGCAAAAGATAAATTTAAGGATAAAAGTGTTCAATTTATAGATGTCCGTACACCGGGTGAATATAAAGCAAATCATCGCAAACCGTTTAAAAATATCCCACTTTCCAACTTGCCTAGCCAAGTAGACAAATTGGAAAAACATAAAGAAGTTGTTGTTATATGTCAAAGCGGAATGAGAAGTGCAAAAGCAGCAAATATCCTGAAAAAACAAGGATTCGAAAATATTTACAATGTAAAAGGTGGAATGAGTGCTTGGTATTAGAAAGGATGACAAGTGATGGCAAAACAAATAGCACCAGAAGAAGTAGCTAAACGTCTTCAAAATAGTGAAGAAGTATTCATAATTGATGTTCGTGAAAATGGAGAAGTAGCTAGTGGTAAAATCCCAAGTGCCAACAACATTCCTTTAGGTCAGCTTGCATTACGAAAAGGTGAACTGGACAAGGAAAAGAGCTATGTGGTTGTTTGTCAATCAGGTAATCGAAGTAAAGCTGCCTGTGGAATACTAGAGGCATTAGGTTTCAAAGTTGAAGATATGGTCGGTGGAATGAATAATTGGAATGGAAACAGTGAATAAAAACTAAGTAGATAGGAGTGAAATCAAAAGATGTTTCATTACACAATAGAGACACACAAATCTATAGAAGATGCCATTAAGTCATTGGAAGTAAATTTAAAGGAAGAAAAGTTTGGTGTTCAGTGGCAGTTTGACATTAAGGAAACATTGCAAAAGAAAGGATATGAACTAGACCATCCATTTACTGTTTTAGAAGTATGTAATCCTATAGAAGCGCAGCGTGTGTTGTCAACGAATCAGCTAATTGGATATTTCCTTCCATGTAAAATCGTTGTTTACGAGGATAATGAAGGGAAAACTAACATAGGGCTACCAAAACCAACTGCTCTAATTCAAATGGTAGAAGATGAAGAATTAAAGGAAATTGCAACCGACATTGAAGAAAGACTGATTGCCTGTATTGATAAAAGTAAGTAATCAAGTGAAGTTCAACAGGATTTTCATTTAGTAAAAGAGGTTATGTTCAAATGAATCAAACTGTCACGGTATATACATCAAGCTTCTGCCCTGTCTGTGGAATGGTAAAAAGCTTTCTAGACTCCTTTGATATCACTTATAAAGAAGTAATTGTAGACTTAAATCCTATAGCAAGGATGAAAGTAATAGGAAAAACGAAAAGATTGACGGTTCCGCAAACCAATATAAATGGAGAGTGGATAAGCGGGTTTGATCCGGAGAGAATGTTAAAGATATTGATTAAATGATCTCGTACTACTACGAATACGTAAAGACAGTAAGGATATAAACATTCTTTACTGTTTTTTTTATTCTAGCTTTAATATTCTTCTAATATGGGTAACTTTTATGTACAACATTAGAATTTAATACAGTGGTTTATTAAAGATAATATAATATATGGTAACTATTATTAGTTACCAATAAAAGATACTATGCAGAGTAATAGAGCAATAAAATTAGTGAAATACAGTGCCAGTCAATGTTTGATTTGGTTTCTATTAATGGTTACCATTCATATGTTAATGGCTATTTTGATGTTAACGATTATCAAATGAGTGTATTACTCTGGATAATGGTTACTATTAATCGTAACTAATAGTAAAAGTGAATAGCAAGGTGAGAGATGTAACTGAAGGGAAAGTGTTGATATGATAGTCTTTATTTATAGTATCCAATAATGGTTACCAATGATGTTTTATGTATCAGTCATTCCAAATGAATGACTGTGCGTGAAAAGTGATAATCAGTATTTACGTAGTGTTTTATATAATTGATTTACATTTAGTCCTAAAGGGTGAACGATAAGTTTTAATCCAGATTCTTTTAATCTCTTTATAACTGCTGAGTCTGACTTAAATCGTTGTAGTATATTTTTCGTTCTGCCAATTCCATCACTAAAACTAGAACGATTTGATAAGCTGTTATCGACAATAACAATATCCATGATATGAAGAACTTCTGGATTCTTTTCGGCAAGGATTGCGTATTTAAATAACTTTTGAGCTAGGGTTTCGATAGGCTCCGTTCCCATATCCATCTCAATATTTATTATAGCGTCCCTTACTTCTGGTGTTCCTTTTAGTTTAATAATCCAGTCTGGTTTTACTATTGTCATCGTAGCTCCATTTAATTTATTACCAGCTTTACTTCCTGTAGTCATATATTTTGCTATTTCCGCATGAAATGCTCCGTTATTTTGTCGATGTAGATTTTTATGTTTTCTTACCCATTCGGTATATGGATACATTGCTGGTGAATAGGAAAATGAAGTTTGATTATAAATGATTGGATACTTTGTTTTATTTGTATTTGGATCTTTAATAGCTTTCTTATTAAAGGTTGTTAATATATTTAGTGCTGCTTGTTGTGTTGCAATAAAGTGCAACAAGTTTTTCTTTTGATTAAATTTATATATTTTTGGTTTGTTGTATGATTCGTCTAGAAGTCCACTTTCTATTAATACATCAACAGCCTTACTTCCGATTGCCAAGAATTTAAAACGTTCCCCTTCAAAACCCTTAGAATAATGTTCTGAACGAATTAGATGATAGTCCTCAAACTTTCTGATTCGATTTTTAAAACTATATTCTTTAATCCCCAATTCGAATAAGTGTTTAGCAGCTTGATAGAATTGCTGCAAAGTTAATAACCGTTGTTGTTCTAAAAATGCTAATAACTTTAAATCTGTATTAGTAAGTTCTAATCGTTGTCTCGCATTTTTCTTTAAGATGATTTTATCTTGCATTTGTTTTTTTCTCCTTTCCCTTTGGGTGAATGACATTTGCTAGCCAGAACACTTTTAGAATTTCAATTTTCACTATTATTGTCAGCTATATAAAAGGTTGATTACATGCAGGCTATTTCAGTAAGTAATATACTTCTCCTGAATAATTAACTTAAATGCTGCTAATTTTTATCAGTAACCTTATTATTTGGGTGGTTACTGTTTAATGGAAAGTGTTCTTTAAATAGTGTACTGTCAAATTTTGATATTCCTAGTCCTATAAAATAAAAGAAATAAATTCAATAGTGAGTGGGTGTTTATAAAATAAAAGTAAAAAGACTTGCAATAAAAAATCATCGTTGTATAATGATAGTCAAATAAATAAATTGATCGACTTTCTCAACAAAAAGGGAAAAACCCAAGAGGAAGTAGTGAAATATACACATACTTACGTGTATATATTTTGCTACGTCTGTCTTGGGTTTTTCTCTTTTTCTCTTTTTTTATTTGAAAAAACCTAATGGCAGACGGAGACGAGGAGATGATAATCAGGAAAAAAGTTCAAATTGAGATAGAAAATATATTAAGTAAAAGGAGAGATTCAATTGCAAAAAATAAAAAAAGCTGTCATCAGAGAGGATTTGTTCGTACTAACGGGCAGCATGGAAGAAGCCATAATATTAGGCCAATTAATTTACTGGATAGATCGTATGAAAGATGCTGGGAAATACAAAGTTGAGGAAAGAGGACGCTTAGACAATGATTTAGCAGATTCTTTTAAACACGGTTGGATTTATAAAAAAGCTGAGGAGTTAGCTGATGAAGTGATGCTTGGCGTATCAGCTAATACGATTAGAAAGTATCTAGGTATGATAGTAGAAAAAGATTATGTTAAAAGACGAAATAACCCTCGATATAAGTGGGATAAGACTTTACAATATCGTGTTAACTTAGTGAAAATCATGTTAGATTTAAGCAGTTTGGGATATCCGATAGATGAATACAAGCAGTTTTTACGAAGTGAAAAAAACGATGCTTCGAGTAAACAAATTGTTTTACCGAATGTAGAAAAAGTTAATTCGAAGCTCAATGGTTGCGCTGCAATACCAGAGATTACTACAGAGATTACTCCAAAAATTAATTCAGAGACATCTTCGTCAAATGAAGATGAAATTGACATTTATGATTCAAATCAATTTGAATTAATTAGTAAAACCTACTTGAGCCTTAGCAAAAACAAGCAGTTATCGTCTAATGACGAAAAGGCGATTAAGGATGTTGTTGGAGAGAATTGGGAGACTCATCGAGTTATTGGTTGGATAAAGGAGTGTTTCAATAACTTTAAACCAAAACACAAATTAGATAATATCCGGTCCTTTCGGTATGTTGCTAATTATATATTTGATCAAGCTTATAAATTTGAACAGGAGGTACTAGAGGATGAACAAGCTACAGGATATATTGCCCAAGACGAATACTTCCAACGATACGGTTGAGCCATTATACAAGATGCCGGGGAGATTAACAAAGGCAACAGATGGTTGTATGTACAGAGAATGTGACGGGTCTGGACTGATTCATGTAATCAGAGAAGACGGTTCTGAGGTCATGGTGATATGTAAATGCAGAGAACATAAAGAACTGTTGCGAAAAATTAAGACTGCTAGAATTCCAGATGACTATTTAAGTAAAAGAATTCATGATTTTTATACGAAAATCTATCAGGTAAAGGAAAGTGTGGAAGTAGCGCAATATGCTAGGAAAATTGCAACACGCTATGTTGAACAATATCTAGAGATGGAGGATATGGGGAAAGGATTATACTTTTACAGTAATACAAAAGGATCTGGAAAAACGCTTCTATCAATTGCCATTATAAATGAACTTATCATCAAGTATAAGATCAAGCCACTGTATATTTCGGTAGTAAATATGCTAAATGAGATGAAGCATTCATTTTCTAGTAAAGAATCTAATAGAAACTTTTATAGTCTAATGGAATCGTTTAAGCATGCTCCATTACTGGTAATGGATGACTTGGGTGTAGAGAAAACAACGGATTGGTCGGAAGAAGTTTTGACGCAAATCTTAGATGAGAGAATGAGTTACAAATGCCCAACTATTATCACATCTAATATGCCAATACAGTCACTCCAAAATAAGTATCCTGCTGGGAGGATAAAAAGTCGCATTGAAAAAATGACATTCCCAGTTGTTATGCCTGAAGAAAGTGTTAGAGAAATAATATCTAAACAGGAAAATGATGAAATAGCAAAGATGTTTTTTAAATGAAGTGGATTAATGTGGTTGATCTCTTAAAATATAGAAAAAGATTGTTAGAATATGATTATAACAGTCAAAAACTAAAATCGAATATGAACAAAAAAGGGGAAAACCCCATTTTTATAGAGTGACAGCGATGTGTGTATGCTGCAGTCTTTTAAAGGTGGTTTTCTCTTTTTATTTATCTTGAAACACACACATTTTACAAAAGGAGGGAAAAATTAAAACATGAAAATTATTGTTAAAGATTCCGATAAACTACGAGCAATGTTGATTGAAAAGGGATTTTCGCAACGAGAGTTTTCGAGACATACCGGATTAAGTGAGAATTACTTTAACCAAATTATTAATCATAAGAAAAACCCCAGCCCAGCGGTTGCAAAGAAAATATCAAATCAATTAGGTTTAGAATTTCATGATGTTTTTCAAATTAAAAAATAGACAGAGCGAGAAGAGATTGTAAGTTCAATCTTATAGAGTGCATCTATAGATACACAAGATAAAAGTAACTGTTCTAAAATTAATTAAAGGGAGAGATTTATATTATGAAATGTGCAGCATATGTAAGAACAGCAAGTAGTGAACATAGTGAGTCTAGTTTATCGATGCAGGTGAAAGCGATAGAGGAATATATCAAAAATAAAAATTGGCAGTTGTGTAAGATTTATAAAGAGGAAAATAGTTTGGGGCCTGAATTAAATGTAGGACTTCAGAGAGCGATAAATGATGCTAAAGAAGAAAAAGTTGATGTAATAATTTCCGTGACAGCTTCTCGTTTATTTAGATACTATAAACAAGCAACTCACTTGCAAGGACTTTGCGAACAACAAAAAGTTGATATTATAACATTAGATAATTGTATTAATACTTTTGAAGGGAAATACGGGTTAATTCATAGTCCTCTATCCTCGATTAATTCCATTGGATTCCTATACGATAAGAAATGAATATTAAATTGTAAAGTACTGAGTAAGAGTGTCATAATAAAATAATCCTTTAAACAACTAAAGATAAAAAATCCGTAGTAATTATTTAGTAAAAGCTAGATAATCGCTACGGATAATAATATATCCCCCTCCAGTTATATTGAAATTTTCCCTTATTTAGATACTAACGGCCTATATAACTAATTGACTACAATCGACTTTCCTATTAGAATGTAAATGTATTGACCAAGACAATATATGTGTAGGTGATAAATTGATAGGTTTAAAATTTATCTTAGATTTATATGGAATGCAGCATATTGAATTGGCTGAAAAGCTTGGTATCAAAAAGCAAAATATTAATCTTTGGATTAAGGGAAAGCAGAATATCTCCAAAAAACATCTACCGACTTTGGAGAATATCTTTGGTATAGATGCTAAATATTTTTCTAAGGAATTAACCGATATAGATAAACTAGAGATTCAAAAGGAAAAATTAAAACAAGATCTCCACCCTGTTATCATGAAACATGAGGGGCAATTTCTAATTGGAAAAGGAGACGATCTCGTTGAAGTTCCTGTTTACGATAAAGATGAAATAAATCGAATTGAGCATGATATTGAAAAGGCTAAGCTAATTGCTAAGTTTCGAGATATTGTTAATCGTACAGAATATCTCCCTTATTTAGACACATTTAAGCTAGTTTTGGAACTTTTAGATAAAGCACAACATGAACCAACCTTTCATAAAACTATTGAAGGGCTGGCCCATTATCTAGAGTTATTACCGGATTGGGTGTCTACAGGTCGTGAACAGAATGGATTTGAAAGAGGGTTATTTGGAGTACTAGATGACAATAACAAATAAAAGAAGTTTGAAAAATGGGAAGAGCAAAGATTGGGACGTAATAAGATGAAATATCAACTTGATATTGATAATTACCCAAAGGAGTTGGAATATATCAAATGGAATCAACTGTTTATGTAGCAAAGCAGAGATTTTTTAGTGCATTATCGAACACATTTCTAGGTGAAGTGGGAACCGCAATAGAAGGTAGTTCAGGTTACACGAATCTTATGAGCATTAGGAATGAATATTTTAAGAAAATAAAGCCGTTAATAGAAGAAACTATAGATAATGAGTTTGAAGGTAGAGAGCAAAGTACAAGTGACTTATATAATAAGCTTTATACCTTTTTTGATAGTTATCTGAATGAGACAGGAACTCCATTCTACAATAAAACACAGTTACATAAGAATTTATATGAAAAAGTATATAGTGATAGAGAAGATCTAGCCTTATTTTGGAAAACACAGAGATTACATTATGTGAAAACCGAAGCAACGTATACCTCTTTAAAATTTGATATTAATAATTACAAATTTGAGTTTGATGCAAGTGAGTTGGATCACCAAAAGAATAATGAAAAGAAGGAAATAGAATTCCACCTCTATGAAGTAGAAGGTAATATACTTAAATTTAAGGTGATTTATAAAGACGGGTCTGCTAAAAAATATGAAAGATTAAAAAGGTATTTGGTCCTCAATAAGCCAGATGATATTAAGGATTATATTTTTAATAATATCGAGAATTTTGAACACCCGAATATCAAGATAGAAAAGAATAGTATCAACTTAAAGCATTTCTCTTCAAAAACTGCGTTTAGAAAAATTATTAATGTAAAAAATATCGATGACTTTTTGGAAACAGTAATTATAAGTCTCACGGTGTCTGGCATAGAGGATATCTTGGATTACCTAAGAAAAGAGTCTCTGGAAGTAGAGGAGGAATTACTTAAAGAGGCTTTTAGAATATATAAAAAGCAAAAAGAAGTCGATTACTTTATTCACAAGGATGCATCATCATTTTTAAAGGAACAGTTCAATCAGTACATCTATGATTACCTTTTTAATGACCGAGAATTAAATACATTATGGGATCAAGATAGAATATCTGATATACAAAAGTTAAAGAAAGTGGCTAACGAAATTATTGATTATGTTGCAATGTTTGAGGATGAATTGAGGGAAATTTGGTTAAAGCCTAAGTTTGTACTGAATTCTGATTATGTATTGACACTCGGAAAATTAAATAACATCGAGTTAATCGAAAAAATAGTAAATTCCGCAGGCTTTGATAAACAGATAAATGAATGGAAGGAATTACATGCTCCAATAGTTGATGTTGACAGTAATAGAACAATTAAGAGGGAGTGGAAGGAATTTGAATTTGCACTTTCCTTTGATAAAAAAGAGATAATATTTATTGATGAAAATGGAACGAAATCCTTAAATGAAAACTTTAAGAATTTACCCATAGATACAAGATATTTTAAAGAGTTGAAGTATGAAATCATAAGTAACTTTGATAATATTGACAGTCAACTTGATGGTGTACTTATCAAGAGTGAGAATTATCAGGCACTAAACTCTATTCTTAGAAAATATGGTGGCGAAATCGAGTTAATTTATATTGATCCCCCGTTTAATACTGGAGAAGACTTTGATTATAAGGATAATTATCAAGATAGTACATGGTTAACTATAATGAATGAAAGGTTAGAATTAAGTCATGAGTTACTTGCTGAAAATGGAAGTCTATTTCTTCATCTCGGTGAAGATGCATCCTATTATGGGAGGGTGTTGTTAAATAAGATTTTTGGTAAAGATTCCTATCTAAATAATATCATTTGGTCATATACTTTGATTGGCGGAAATGCCAAAAAATGGGAAAGGAATCACGAGTATATTACATGGTTTGCGAAAGACCCTCAAAATTACATTTTTAATAAAGACCTAGTTAGACAGCCTTATAGTGAAAAATTCTTAGCATCGTTAAGAAAAAATGAAGATGGTGAATTAGTATATAGTAGGGGTGCTGGACGAGATGGTGAACGTCTTAATAGGAAAAAAGAAAGTAAAATACATCCGCTCGGAAAAGCACCCTCTGATGTTTGGACTGATATTCCATATATGCCTCCACAAACTGAAAGCATGGGATTCGGTACTCAGAAACCAGAAGAACTGTTATATCGTATGATTGCTGGTGCATCCAATAAGGGTTATGTTATGGACTTCTTTACCGGAAGTGGTACCACGGTAAGTGTAGCTCATAAGTTAGGGCGTAAGTGGATTGGGGTTGAAATGGGAGAACATTTTTATCGCGTAGTTTTACCTCGCCTCAAGAAAGTGTTAATTGGTGACGAAAGGACTAAAATAACTGAGAAAGCCAAATATAAAGGTGGCGGATTTTTTAAATACTACGAATTAGAACAGTATGAAGATGTTTTAAGAAAGGCAAAGTATCAACCTGTAGATACTAATAATGCAAACATCTTATATAATAGTGAGAAATTACTTGATGCAATTAAGGTTGAGCAAGATAGGGTTATGGTTGAATTAGAGCAATTGTACCCAAATATAGATATTGCTGAAACAGTTTCAAATTTAACTGGGAAAAAAATACGTAATTTAAATGGGAAACAGGTGACTTTTGCTGATGGTAGTCAAATAGAATTTAATAATATGTCTTGGGAAGATCATATGTATTTAAGAGCTTTAATTTGGTGGGGAAAAGAAAATGGTTAATAAGAAGCAAATTGTTCTCGAAAAGTTCATAAAAGGTTATGTAGATAGGGAAATAGATATTAATGATTTTCATTTGGATTTAAAAAAGTTCGATAATAACAAAGTGTTATTTGATTATCAGGAAGCATCACTAGGGAGTATAGCGAAGTTGTTAATATATTACTTTAGTGTTGAACATGGCAAAAGGAATTTATTAGAGTTTTATGATAATGAGTTAGATCAAGAGCTTAAAGAGGCATTATCAGTATTTCCAACAAGCAAGCATTATCAATTATTAAAGCATGTGTTTGGAACAATAAATAATGAACAGGATGAGAATGGGGAGTTAATATCATATCACAACTTTCTTAATAGGGCTTCATTCTGGATGGCTACGGGATCGGGTAAAACTCTAATTATTGTTAAGTTAATGGAGCTTCTATATGAACTAATGGAAAAGGGAATAATACCGATAAAGAAAGTACTTATTATTACTCCAAATGATAATATATTAGGTCAAATTCAGAATCATGTTAGTGCCTTTAATGACGCGAACTTTAGATATAAAAAGATATTATTAAGGAACATAAGGGAATATGAGAGAAGAGAATTTGCAGGAATTAATCCTCTCCAACCAGATTCATTAACTGTATATCATACAAAAACAACAGTGTTGTCTGAAGAGAACAAAGAAAATATGATTGACTATAAATCATATATCGAAAATGAAGGATGGTACATTATTTTAGATGAGGCCCACAAGGGGGAGGCTGAAGAAAGTATAAGAAAGCAATATATAAATATTCTTGCTAAGAATGGATTCTTATTTAACTTTTCAGCAACATTTACAGACAACGTAGATATAGTTTCCACAATTGCCAATTTCAACCTCTCTGAATTCGTAAAAGCAGGCTATGGTAAGAATATTAAGGTTCTTGATGAGGAATTTAAAAACTTTAGAGCAAAAAACAAAAAAGAGCAAGAAAACAATTTAAGTGATGCATCTAAGATTGAGATTATCTTGAAATCTTTTATAGTATTAACTGCTATTAAAAAAAATTATGAAGTTCTTAAAGGGATTAATAAAGATCTATATCATAATCCGTTAATGCTAACTATCTCGAATGAAATAAACACAAAAAATGCAGATATGAAGCTTTTCTTTAAATATATGAGGGAAATTGCTACTAATCGAATATCCGATGAGTATTTAGATGAAGTAAAAGATGTTATCGCAAAGAATTTAACTGATAATATGAAATATACACTTGGCGAAACGGACTTAAATAATAATCTAATCAGTATAATTAGATCTGTAACATATAGTGATATTTTAAAATATGTTTTTAATTCAAATTCAAATGGTGCTATTGAAGTGTTAGAAATTGGCTCAAATAATAATGAGCTATCTTTCCGCTTAAAGACATCTAGTTCTGAACCATTTGCTATCATAAAAGCATCCAATGTTAATAATTGGAAGAAAAATGTATTGCAAAACTATAGTTTTAATGATGATATAGTTACTGGTGAGTCAAGGTTTAAAGAGGTTCATAAAAGGGACAGTCCAATTAATATTTTGATGGGTTCTAGACAATTTATTGAAGGCTGGGACAGTAACAGACCTAATGTCATTAATTTCATCAATATGGGAACAAATGATGACAATACTAAGTTGATTCTACAGGCTATTGGACGTGGAGTCAGAGTAGAGCCGCTTCCAAATGTAAGAACTAGATTTAAATTTACAGAAAGAAGTATAAGTCAATTTAACAAAAATGCCCGCAATCAAATTGAACAATACGGTGAGCTATTAGAAACTCTATTTGTATTTGCAACTAATAAACAAGTTGTGTCTAACATCTTACAAGAAATTAATATTGAAGATGTTGAGTGGAATCTTCTTTCAGGTATTCAAAAAACTAATATTAAAGAGGTATTAATGGTACCTGTTTATAAAACTGTTAACTATAATTCTAAAGATTTCCGTATTAGCAAAAAGGATTATGAGGTTGTTGAAGAGTTTGTTAATAATAACGTGGATAAATTATTAGTTGTTCGTGATGGAATAAGTATTCAAACAATAAATTCCTTTAAGAGAAAAGAAAGATTAATAATTAAGGATGAAAAGCCTACAAGTAAAAGGGCTATTGAATTGCTTCGTGACTTTGAGTCTCATTTAAATATGAAAAGTAAGGTATTGATTGGCTTTAGAGAAGAAGCGAAGCATATTGATATAAGACACTACAAACAAATTCAGACATCTCATTCTGGAGAGGAACTAATTAAGTTAGAGAATTTAATAAAGAACACTCTTATTAATAATTCTAAGGAAAAGTATAGAATTCAGTACAACGAAGAACAAAAAGAATTAGTTAATGATCTATTATATATGTACAAGAATGGTCAAAAACCAAGTAATACTATACTTAAAATTGCAGAATCAAGTGGAATCGATATAGATAATTTATATCAAAGGGTAAATGAGAACGAAGCTCAGGATTTATTTGAGGTACAGTTAAAGAAAATTGAACAACATTATTATAGACCGCTCATACTATCCAATAGTAACAAATTTAAACATACGATCTCGGTTGAAAGTGAGATTAACTTTATAAATCGGCTAGAAGAGTATATACAATCAGGTAGCAATCTGCTGGATGGTTATGAATGGTGGTATTTCTCAAAATTAGAGGAAGGGACTGACAAAATAAGTATTCCTTACTATGACTCGGTAAAACAGGTTTATCGTGAATTTTACCCTGATTTTATTTTCTGGATGAAAGTTGACGATAAGTATTTCATAAAGTTTGTTGATCCTAAAGGTCTCATAGTTAACCCTAGTAATGCTCTTGATAAAATATATGGATTTGAAGAGATATTCAAAGAAGGTTTTATTGATGAAGAACAGAATGTTAATGTTGAATTATTATTTTATAATGAAGGCTATACAGGAAACTCAAAATTAGAAGATTATAGGTTCCATGACTTTAATGTTTTGTTTAATTAATCCAACATCAATGTATAAGAGAAAATAAAAATAAATCCTTTGTTTTGTAATTTCTTGGTTCCCGCTAAGTTTGCGAACCATAAAGCAACGTGTGATAAAGCCAGCATTAAAGATGTTGGCTTTATTTTCCATAGCCAAAGTTAAAGTTCCTTTAAGTATTTGGAATTCGGATTAAGGAATTTAAAAACAAATGTATTCTAAGGCTGTTTAGAGTGTTAATTCACTGATTTATTAAAATACGTTGAAATATATAGTATAATGGGATTAGTGTGGATATTAAGGCTAAAAATCTATTAAATGATAAATTGGACTCGTATTACTCTTTCTTTGCAGTACTTATCAATTCTATTAATCTATTAATTTAAGCATAGTACCAATCTTATAATTTATATAGTTCAAATGAGGAGTATAGCTATGGTTGTTGAAACAATAAATAGGGATGCTGGAGATAAATCGAAGGGTTTTAGGCTTCAGAGGCTTAGGGCAATTGAATTACTTATTGATAAGATAGAGGAAACTGATAGGAAGGCTGCAGTTTTTGCATCAACGGAATACTTAGATGATGTTTATATAAAAACAGTAACTCCTGAAGGAAGTGATACGTATACCGAGGGTGATAAAAATTATGATGAGTCAAAAAAATTTTCATTCATGTCGAAAGAAGTAACAAATAGTTTAATCATCTTTCTAGACAATTGGCTAAATTGTGACTTGAGTGAGAATCTTTACTATTGTTTTTATACCAATGTTAATTATACTTATGAAAAGAATACTGAACTTATAAAAGAATTAAAGATTACGCTTCCCAAATTACCTATATTAGATTATTTAACAAAAAATCAATTAGATGATCAGGTTATTGATTGTATCAAGAAAAGATTAATCTACGAGTATAAGCAACAATATAAAAATAAAAAAGGTAATGGTTATCTTAAAGTTATAGAGAGTTTTAATAATGATAATTGGCTAAACTTTTTATCGAGAATAAGTTGGAAGTTTGGCCAATATGATGATAAAGAACTTGAAAAATATCTTATAAATAAAATTAAAAACAGAAACTTTTACACAAATATAGATATATCAGGTAAAGAGGATTTATTAATTGATTTATTACAGGCAAGGTTTGAAGCACATGAGGAATTTTCAGATCCAATCGCTAATAATGTAAGCGCTATTCATTTTGAAAACCTATTATTAAAATTGGCAAGGGATATTGTAAAGAGAGAAGACCCGGTTTATGATATTTGGAATTCATTAGAACCTCCAACGGATAATAGAGGACTTAAACAGAAAATTACAGATGTTAACCCAAGTTATAAAAAGTATAAAATAGGAATTAAAGCTAGACAAGTTGCAGTAATTAAAGAAGAGTATGAACAATTGACTGATCAAGAAAAGGGATCTTATAGATACAGAGTTTTTGAAGCATGTCAGCAAAAACTAGTATCGTTATTAGAAAACGAGGAAAAAGTTAATATTGATGATTGGTTAAATGAATTATTTATTTGGACGAAACAACATATTGAAGATAAATCTAAGGACTATACATATGCAATAAAAAGTGACGATGCTATAAAAGGTGCTATTTTAGAGTTAATTGACAGTTGTTTTATATCTTTTGATGAGAAGGGTTTCTATGATGCAGATATTTGATAATAAAAATATTAAGAAAAGAATAATGTTTAATAAAGATAGTGATTATTACTTTATTGCGTATAATTCTATTTTAATACTTGATAGCCTTAATTGTTATGAAGGTAAAGTGAATTTCTATGACTATAGAAAGTTAATTTACATCCTGCCTTTTATATCGAGCGAAAGTATATTGGTGAGATCTATTGGCAATTCAAGTACAAGCCAAGAAGATCTTAAATTACTAGAGGATATATATATTAAGTCAAAACTAAGAGAGCCTATTCTTAAATCAATTTTGTTTACTCTTGAAAGGAAAGGTTATTTAATTCTAGAAAAAAATAAGTCCCGTAATTGTATAGATGTAAGACTATTACCTGAGACATTACCAAAGGGTTTTTTGAATTCTGATTTATTTAAAACGGAGTTTGAAAATATTACTCAATTTAAAAAAAGCTATCAAAGATTAAGTTTTATTAATCTAGAAACTTTAATTGAAAAGCTTTTTAAAGAAAAAGGGGTAATTATATGGGACGTTTAAAAATAATTAAATTGATCTATGAAGGAGATAATTATTATTACGAATCTCCTGATTTTGACGACGGAATAAATATTATAGAGGGAGAAAACGGAACAGGTAAAAGTACATTTTCAAATCTATTAAACTTTTCTTTGGGGAATTATGTAAAGGAATTTGATTCTAGAGAAAAAAAGGTTCATAAGGAAATAGTGAACGATACAAATAACTACGTCATGGTTTTAATATGTATAGATAAAGAAATTTATAAATTAAAAAGGTTTTTTAATGATAATAGAGTCTTTGTTGAAGAAAATGGAGAAATCCATGATTATTTAATATACAGACCCCATAGTGATGTTGAAATCTTTTCGGATTGGTTGCTAAATAAATTAGGAATACCAATTGTAGAATTTTTCCAAGGAACAGCGAGGTCTAAACTTAATTTTGGGGATTTATTTAGACTAATATATTATGATCAAACGACAACTCCTGAAAAAATTTATAAAGACTCTAGAAGCGATAGAAACTTTATTTCAGACTCAGAATTCATGAGGAAAGTTATTTTTCAGATGCTAATGGGACATCAGTTTTCAGAATATTATATGCTAATTGGGGAAATAAACAAATTAACTAAAGCAAAAAATTCTTATCAAAATAAAGAAGACGGATTCTTAGAAATTGCCCAAGAGTTTGGATTTAAAGATTTAAAGGACGTAAGTATAAATGAAATTCAAAAGGAAATTAAAGTATGTGAATTACAGTTAGAAAGATTAGATAAATATGAAGAACAATTAGTTTCCAAAAAGGTGGATTCTCCACAAAACATAAATAAGGTTAGACAATATAAAAAGAATTTAGTTGACTTAGAACTTGAAATTGATGATATATACAATAAAATTAATAGGATTTATAGAGAGATTCATAGTATTAAAACAATTAGGGAAAATACTATTTTAGAAGTAACCCAAATAAAAAAGATTATTCTCACTCACGAGGAATTAAACCTGTTCACTCCTGACAGCTGCCCTTACTGTTTAAATAAAGTTGAAAGAAAAGAAGGCCATTGCATGTGTGGTCGGGAAGTTGAAGAGGATGAATATGAAAAGTTCTTTTATTCAACTGATGAGTACCTAACTATATTGAAATCTAAGCAAAAGTCTATAGAGACATTAGATTTGGCAATTCAATCATGTAATGAAGAATTGGCAAAACATGAAGGAGAATTGAAGAAACTAGAGGAAAATAAGATAAGAATGCAACAGTTACTTAGTAATGGTAAAGATGATATTGTCCGAAATACCAATGTTGCTGAAATTAAAGAACTTCAACAAAAGAAGTATTCTTTAAAAGAACAAATTAATTCTTTAGAGCAAAAATATAAAGTAAAAAATAACTTTGATAAAATTGAAAAAAAGTTAAGGTCTCTAGAGAATTCAATAAAAGGTAAAAGAGCGAGCCTTAGAACAAAAGAAGAATTAGCGAATAAACAAATAAAACTACAAATTGTTGAGTTTAATAAAATATATAAGGACTTATTAACAGATATTAAGGCTGATATTAATGATGCAAGAATAGACGAAGAAAATTATATGCCAATAATCAATGATGGGGAGTATAAAGAGGCAAGTGTGGGTGTCCCAATAAGGTTAATGTACTTTTTGACATTACTTAAATTGTCTTTAAAAGATGAGGACATTCCATTTCCGAGGTTTTTATTAATTGATACTCCAGAAAATTTAGGAATTGATAAAAGTAATCTAGAAAAGTCAATATCAAAATTATTGACTGGGAAGGATCTAAAAAATAGGAGTAAATACCAAATAATTTTAACAACCGGTATAAATAAATACCCGGAGGAATTCTCTGGATTCCGGAAGGGTAGATCTCTAGATGAGAACAATAAATTATTGATAAAAAAGAAAAAATAGGTTTATTATTTAATCAGCGGTTAATTAACTTGTTATATATTACAAACAGCATTGGGTGAATTATCCAACCCAATGCCATTTTTTTGCCTCTTAAATAACCACGGTGAGCCTTATCATAAATAGAGGTAAAGCAAAAAATAAAAGTTGTTTTTGACAAAGATACGTTATCTTTACTATCTGAAATATGATCTATCCAGTCCATCTATGATTTAAAGCGGGGGTATGATAACAAGAGTACAAAGAAACTTACTCGCACGTTGTGTACGACCATTCATAGAGTTATTTAAACTTCCCTTCAAGCAATAGGCATAAGGATATTCCAGACTTCCGCCCGTTCATGGCAAAACTTCATTCATTTTAAAAATGCAACAGCAGATACTTATCAAAGAAAGCAATATAAGAATTCATCGAAAAAATCCTCCGTTTCACGTACCAGCATGTCTTAAAAATTCCCAGCATCATTTCTTTATTGAGGGCATATAGTGTTACAAATAAAGGATTTCACGAGGAATGCAAAGTTATGAAAATAGAATCGAACAAGCTTACCTTAATAAGTTTTATTTGTCTGTGTTTATTTTCTTGTTTAGTCTGGATTTTAAAGAAAGAGCAAAATATCCTATTGCTATTCGACCATTTTTTAGGACATTTCATTACCGGATTTTATAACCAATCGTTAGAAACGATAGCATTGGGGTTCACCTATCTGGCAAGTTATAAATTTTGTTTGCTCATTGCAACTCTTTTAGCCCTAATCCTTCTATTAAAGCGCAATTACTTACAAGCTCTAATCCTGTTAGGTGGTGTAATAGGATCAAGAGTGATCCGGAATTTTTGGAAAATGCTCATTCGTCGACCCCGTCCAAATGATGGACATCCTTTGATTGAAGGATCATCATCATCTTTTCCAAGCGGACATATGTTATATTCGATAACGCTGTACGGGCTTATTGTATTTATTATTTACCTCTACTCGGTGAAAAGTGGGAAAACCTTGATTGCTCGCTGGGTTGTTGTATTGTATGTTGCCTTTCTTTTTTGCATTGGATGGAGTCGAGTGTATTTGGGTATTCATTATGTCAGTGATGTCGTTGGTGGTTCTCTTCTTGGGGTTTCCTGGCTTTTATTACTCATCGTGTTTTTAATGAAATTTTTGCGTTAAATTTGTTTAGCATACTAAATTTCCGAAAGCGCTGAAGAACTAAAGAAGTTTTTACACGAAGAGCCCCCTAATCTATCGACAAAGATGATTACAAGTCTTAAAAATATAGTTGAAGATCTCGATTACTCAGAGAATGAAAATAAAAAGACAATAAACAGGTACAACGTCTTATTAAGGAACTAAAGTCTTATGGCGTTGCATTTACTGGTCACGGTGCGGGTACAAAATATACCTTTAATAAATAGATGTAGAATAAGGACATTACAAGTAAAAAACGAAATAAAGATAAAAGGGCTATATTTTATGTTAGGGCTCCTCTTATAATATTTTTTGAGGAGCTCTAATCACTTTATCTCACCCTACAGACCGGTAGGGTGAACCGTATCCTAGTAAATGAGTTTTTTCGTTACTGTCAATGGTTTTATAAATATGTGATTGATTTTCAAAACTCAACCCTGATTTTAAATATCCTTGAACAGGAAAAAGGTATGTAAATCAAGTTCAGTACTAATTTATGTCTTTGTTCATATTTATTAAAAAGAAAGGGCGGTTACTAAAAATAGATAACTGCCCATTGTAAAACGTACTATTCAAAGGTATGACTCAATAACTTTCTTGAAATCCTGATTGATAATGGAATTAAATGCTTTATTAATTAACACTTTGTTTTATCGTTTAATATAAGTACTGGATAATAATTCACGACAGGACTTCTTCTAACTTTTACCTTCTGATATTCGATATGGCTAATCTGTTCTTTTGGAATGGAAAGTTCTTGCCCTTCTAAAGTCAAAACAATCGCATTTTCATAGATTGATAATTTTTTACTTTGTTTAAATAAAAGTAGGTATAATCCGACAATTGCAAACACGACTCCAATTACCATTAGCATCATCTTTGCATAGATAAAATTTGCACCGATAAAGGATATAATTCCTAAAAGAATGAATACAAAACCATTTTTGTTGTTATCGGTCTTACCAGCATACAAAAGTTCACCAAAATCATTCAAGCTTATTCTCCCCCAGTTGTTTAGTATAGATATACATTTTATTCCAACCCAGTATGTTATACCAGTACCAATAGTACTATTCTAAAGAACTTGCATGTCCATAAAGTTGATGGCAAGGTATATGAATACTATGTTGTAGCGAATATATAAGATAACCTTTGCCAATGGTGTAAGTATTGTTTGCCTTAGGAGTGAATGCTGATATCAGCATCCGCCGTAGTTATATCAACGTCTGTCCATTAAATATCAGGATATCAGTACACCCTAGTTATATCAGCATTCGAAGAGATATTTAAAGTGAGTTCAGCGTGCGGGGAAACCCTGTAGTGACGGAAATAAAAACAATTCGAGACACACAGTAGTAAAATCACATATTGTTTTACTTTTACTAGTGCAACTTAGGTTATTCTCTTTTTATCTAGAACTAATTTACCTCTTTATTTTTCTATAAAAGTATGTCATATTAGTAATAACAACGTTGTTATTCTAGGAGGAGAAAAATGGCTAAATTTATTGTAAACGCTATCGAAAACAATGAAATTACATTACATAACTCGAGTCAAGATATTTATGCGCATATTCGTGTGTTGGAACCTTCCATTATAAATGTAAAAGTTAGTGCTGAGGGTGAAATCAACTTCCCGACCTGGACCATTACACCAGGGGATACAGAACTTCCGTTTGAAGGTATTTCGCGTTATACAATGAAACCGTTCTCTCAGACGAATTATCGATTCTCGGAATCGGATGAAAAGATTATAGTTACAACAGAAGCTTTGAAACTGGAGATCCACAAAGAAGGTTTCTATTTAACCTGGTTTCAAAAAAATGCGGAAGGATCTTTTGAACAGGTCATGACAGATCGCAGAACGCAAGCCTATCGGCACCATATTAGTGCGAATCAGCCTACCTGTCATTATCTTGAACGTGATGTAGAGGAAATGTATTTTGGTTTGGGTGAGAAGGCAGGAGCCGTTGATCGGCATGGTAGACGATTTCGTATGAATAACATTGATGCAATGGGATATAATGCGGAAACCACGGATCCGCTGTATAAGCACATACCATTCTACATCACTTATAAACCGGAAATCCGTCAATCTATCGGAATTTTCTATGATGATTATCAGAACTCTGTCTTTGATTTTGGTCAGGAATTAGATAATTATCATGGTTATTACCGCTATTATGAGACGAACAGTGATTTCTTAGATTACTATGTTATTGCCGGCCCACAAATTAAAGACGTTACAAAGCGATTTAGCTGGCTGACAGGCAGACCTGCCAAGATGCCGGCATGGGCGATTTCTTATTCGGGATCCACAATGCAGTATACGGATTTGCCAAATTCGCAGGAATTATTAAACGACTTTTTAGAGCAGTGTGGCCAGCATGATATCAAAGTGCGCTCATTCCATCTTTCTTCCGGCTATACATCCATTGAAGGGAAACGCTATGTGTTCAACTGGAATTATGATAAGTTTCCGGATCCAAAGGCATTTGGGAAACACTTTGTTGATGCTGGAGTAGAAATAGTTGCAAATATTAAACCATCCCTCATGCTGAATCATCCATTACTTGACGAAGTGCTGGCTTTTGATGGTTTTATTAAAGACGAACATGGAAAGCCTTTGTTGGTTCAATTTTGGGATGATGAAGGATATTATTTAGACTTTACCAATCCGAAGACAATCAACTGGTGGAAACATCAAATAAAAACGAAGCTGCTGGATAACCATATTAACTGTACTTGGAATGACAATAATGAATTTGAAATTTGGGATAGCAAGGCGCAGGTACATGGCTTTGGAAAAGGTGGCAACTTCCAGGATTATCGTGCTATTATGCCGCTATTGATGATGAAAGCTTCCCGCGAAGTACAGGTTGCTTACAATAAAGAAGAACATCCTTATATCATTAGTCGCTCAGGTTGTGCCGGGATGGGTAAGTATGTACAGACTTGGACAGGAGATAACCGGACAAGCTGGCATACATTGAAATTTAATAATAAGATAGCCCTTGGACTAAGCTTATCCGGAGTTTATAATTTCGGGCATGACATCGGGGGATTTTCCGGACCAAAGCCTGGACCTGAGCTATTTTTGAGATGGGTTCAATGTGGTGTATTCTATCCTCGCTTCTCTATCCATTCATGGAATGATGACGGCTCTGTTAATGAAGCATGGATGCATGAAGAGGTGCTGGAAGAAGTGAAGGAAGCAATGCATCTTCATGAACGCCTAAATCCATATATTCAAAGTCTTGTAGAAAATGCCCATGATAATTATGAGCCGATTATCCGTCCGACATTTTATGAATTTGAAGAAGACTTAAAGACTTATAAAGACATCGATGACTTTATGCTTGGGGACAAACTGCTTGTCTGTCCAATTGTGGAAGAAGGCCAGACAATCCGGCAGATCTATTTGCCAAACAATCCAGAAGGCTGGGTAGATTACTATACAGGTAAGGTTTACGAAGGAGGAAGCACAATTACAGTTGATGTTTCACTTGCAAATATTCCTTTCTTTGTTAAGAAGGGAACTTCCCTACCACTGTATAATGATGAATTAACAGAAGTGGAAATAAGGAAATTTTAATAATAAGGAAAAACCCATCTGCACATCAACTAGGCAGGTGGGTTTTTCCTTCCCAAAATAAAAAGGGAGGTCGCTAATCCAGCGAACTCCCAATATCATTCTTTACACTCCCGAATAGGAAGAAAATCCTCCGTCAACGGGTACGACAATGCCTGTGACGAAGCGGCTGGCATTTGGATCAAGCAGCCATAACAGGGTACCAACTAAATCTTCCGGATCTCCAAATCGGTTCATTGGCGTCTGCCCCAGTATTTTATGTGCACGTTCAGAATAGGAACCGTCTTCGTTTCGAAGCAGTCCTTTGTTTTGCGATGTTTCAAAGAATCCTGGTGCAATGGCGTTGACCCTTACTTTTCCTTCAAAATAAGTGCTTAGCCACTGCGTAAAGTTGCTAATAGCAGCTTTGGCGCCACTATATGCGGGTATCTTTGTTAAAGGCTGAAAGGCATTCATGGACGAGATATTAATAATGGAATTTCCCTCGGCTTCTGTTAGATCCGTTCCGAATACTTGAATTGGCAGGAAGGTTCCCGTGTAATTTAAACGGAATACACTTTCTACACCTTCTTCACTTAGGCCAAACAGGTTTTTCTCAATGTCCTTCTCAAAATGTTCATCATCGGTTGTGGCGTCAGGATGATTCCCGCCAGCACAGTTAATCAATGCATTGACTTTCCCAAATTTCTCATGAAAAGCTTCCTTTGCCTTTTCAAGAGAAGCTTTATCCAAGACATCGGCTTCCAATGCAAGCGTGTGTTTCTCACTGGGGTCTACTTCTGAAATAAGTTTTTCCAGTTTATTTCGGCTACGGCCAATTAGGCCTACATGCGCACCTTCCCGAACAAGCGCTTTAACAAAAGTGCTGCCGATTACGCCACTCGCCCCGGTAATGACAATGTTAACTCCTTCAAATGATAATTTCATAACTTACTCGACTCCTTCCATTAATAAATCTCCTTGATATTTTCAATTTGAAATAAGCGTGCAGCATTGTTAAAGCAAATATCCTTTAAGATACCTTCCAATAATGCTGGATCATCTTCAATTTCTCCGTTTTCTACGAGAGAGCCGATCAGCTGACAAAGGATCCTTCTAAAGTATTCATGTCGTGAGTAGGATAACAGACTTCTTGAATCTGTAAGCATCCCAGCAAACTCTGAAAGCAGGCCGATATTGGCATAGTCTATCAGATGCTGAATCATTCCATCTTTAGTGTCGTTATACCACCACGCAGCACCAAGCTGCACCTTCACATCCTTGGAGGTAAAATTTCCGGCAGTTGACTGGACCATTTGATGGTCATTGGCATTATGCGGGTAAATAATCGTATTGGTTAAGCAATCATTTTGATTGAGATGATCGAATAATTGATTTAATTCTTGCGCATTCAGCAGATTTCCCAAGCTGTCAAACCCGGCATCCGCTCCAATTCTTTCATATTGGAGCGTGTTATTGTTGCGAAGGGGACCAAGATGCAGTTGCATCACCCAGCCGTATTTTTTATACGATTTTGCCAAACGGGTTAATAAATAGCCTGCCAGCTTCCGAGTTTTACTGTTATCGAGTGTTTTTCCATTTTTTAAATCAGAGAAGTATGCCGCAGCTTCTTCTTCGGAAAGTCCTGTCAGCACCACTTCAGTAAAGCTTTGATCAGCACTTTTTGCCCCGTGTTCTTGGAAATAATCTACTCTGCTTTCCAGTGCTTTGATATAGTCCGCTAAACTGTCAATACTTGCTCCAGTAGCATCCTCCAGTTTCTGAATCGCCTTGTGAACCGTTTCTTGATTCAGGCTGATATAAAAGTCTGGGCGAAATGTCGGTCGCACTTCGATATCAAAGGAATCATCTGCCGCCAGCTGCTGATGGTAGTGTAAGTCGTCACAAGGATCATCCGTGGTACAAACTACACGTACATTGCTTTTTCTTAAGAGATTTCTTGGCGACATATCCGGCTGCTGAAGCTTTTCATTCAACTTCTGATAAAGCTCCCCAGCATCACTGTGCTGTACGCCTTCAAAGTGATTGAAATACCGGGCCAGCTCCAAATAACACCAGTGGTACATCGGATTCATTATTGTTTTCGGAAGCATATTAATGAATGCTTTAAATTTCTCAAAGCTGTCACCGTCCCCCGTGATAAGGGATTCGTCAATACCGTAAGCGCGCATAAGGCGCCACTTGTAATGGTCATGGCCAAGCCATAAATCCGTAATTGTTTCATAGTTTTTATCTTCATAGATTTCCTTTGGACTTAAATGGCAATGGAAATCGTAAATCGGAATATCCTTTACAGATTGATAGAGTTCTTTTGCCTTTTCTGTAGTTAGTAAAAAGTCTTCGTTGATTAGTGTCATAAACTACTCTCCTTGATTTATAGTGTTGAAAGTACTTATAGTCCAAATAAATTTGGTAAGAACATGGATAATTGCGGAATAAATGTAATTGCCAACAACATGATAATTAATGCGATAAAATAAGGGACAAGCGTCCGAATAACGCTTTCAATCTTCACATTGGCAACACTTGCTCCAACAAATAATGCACTACCTACCGGTGGCGTGATATTACCGATACACAGGTTGAACGCAATAACAATACCAAAGTGAACCGGATCTAAACCAATCGATGTAGCAATAGGCAGAAAAATCGGTGTGAAAATAAGTACTGCTGGTGTAATGTCCATAAATGTACCGATAAATAATAAAATAAGATTCATTAAAAGTAATAAAAGAATTGGATTCTCTGTCAAAGATAGAATTCCATTAGAGATTGCTTCCGGCAGACCTGTAAAACTCATGACTAATGAGAATAAAGCTGAAGCAGTGATCAATAACAGAATCATCCCGGTAATTTCAACCGTTTCTTTAAAAATAGCTGGAATATCCGCGATTTTAAAACTCTTATAGATAAGAGATAGAACAAAAGCGTATAAAACAGCGATTGCGGCTCCTTCTGTTGCGGTGAATATTCCCCCAACGATACCCCCAATAACAATAATAATTAGCAATAAACTAGGAATAGCATCGAGAATAAGAAAGAGCCGGTCTTTCCAGCCGATTTTAGGTGAAACAGGGTAGTTATTCTTTTTGGCTAAAATATAAGCAACTACCATTGCCGTAATTCCCCATAATATCCCTGGAAGGTAACCAGCCATAAATAAGGCTGCGATAGATGTTCCGCCACTGACTAATGAATAGACGATTAACAGTGAACTTGGCGGAATTAGTAATCCAGCTGGAGCTGAGGCAATATTTGCGGCCGCAGAATAATCTTTACGATAGCCTTGCTTTGTCTGTAACGGCCCCATAATACGGCCCATGGCAGCTGCTGCAGCTACGCTTGATCCGGAAATAGAACCAAACAGCATATTCCCGACAATGTTAGTATGTGCTAAAGAACCAGGCATTTTTCCAACTAATACTTTGGCGAAATTGACTAAACGAAAAGCAATCCCGCCATTATTCATCAAGATACCGGCCAGTACAAAAAGCGGAATGGAAAGCATTGTAAAGTTATCAATTCCCGTAACCATTCGCTGTGCCGCCGTGATGATCGTTACATCAAATGGCAGAATCAAAAACATGGTCAAAAGCGAGCTTAAAATAATGGATATCGCAATCGGAATACTTAACGCAAGCATGAGAAGAAACGAAATAAATAAAACAAGTCCCGCAATCAATGTCATAGCTGTTCACTTCCTTCCTCGGCTGGTGTAATGTCACCGGTTACTAAGTTGTAAATGGCATAAAATACAATAAACAGTCCTGAAATTGGCAGGGCTCCGTACATCCATGCCATCGAAATACCTGTAGAAGGAGCTGATTGCGTTAAGGTAAGGCTGACAACCTGCATGCCGCCCCAAATCATAAGAACGATGGCAACAATTAATAGAATGAAATTGGATAATCGCAAAAGCGCTAGTTGTGCTTTTGGAGACAGTTTTTCCCTTATAAACACGAGGGCGATATGCTTCTGCTGACCAAATACATATGCCGCGCTTGTAAGAGCAAACCAGATCAAAAGCATGCGGATGATTTCTTCACTGGCGGTGCTGGGTGTATTGAGAATATACCTTGCTATAACCTGCCAAATCGATAGAACAGACATAATAGTAATTAAAATCCCTGTTAAAGTGAGTAGGCCTTTATCGATATACGTTTTAATCTTGCTCATCATTTTCCTCCTTTGCTCCCATAATTAAGTCATATTGTTCTATCGTTGCTTCATTTTCTTTGAAAGACTCCTGTAAGGGCCTAACCGCTTCCATAAAGTTGCTTTTATCAATCTTATGGAAGGTAACTCCCATTTCCTCTTCGGCAATCTGGCGGGATTCTAACATGCGTTCATCCCAGCGAGGTTCATGCAGTGCAGTTGATTCCGCAGCTGCTTCCCGGACCCATTGCTGTTCCTCGTCCGATAATTGATTATAAGCTTCCACATTCATAATTAAAATATCGGGTACTATCGCATGCTCTGTATAGAAGTAATGCTTGGCAACCTCACCATGTTTATTATCTGTTAATGCAGACTCGTTATTTTCCGCAGCATCCAATAATCCGGATTGCAAAGCGGTGTAAACTTCACCAAACCCCATCGGAGTCGGTGTGCCACCAAGTGCCTCAATCATCTGAACGCTTGTCTTACTAGGCTGAACACGTGTCTTTAAGCCATGCATATCTTCATTTGTTTCTAATATCCGATCCTTGGTGTACATGTTCCGGACACCGGCATCATAGTATGTAATGCCAATAAATCCGTTATCTTCGGTTTTATTATAAAAAGCATCTTGTATTTCTGGCATTTTCATCACATCGCGAAACTGTTCCTTAGAATCAAATAGATAAGGCATACTAAATAAGGAATAGGCTTCGGAAAAACTCTCCAATGCACTTGCAGACACTTTCGTAAACTGAACGGCATTGGTCTGTGTCATTTCAATTACTTCTCGTTCACTGCCCAGCTGTCCGTTTGCATAAATCCGCAGCTTCAACTTTCCATCGGATTTTTCATCTAAGAGCCTCTGAAAATCAACCAGCGATTCATGAATTGGATGGTTTGTAGGCTGGTTATGTGCAAGAATAAATTCCTTTGTATCTTCTGAGCTGCTCGTCTGCGCACAGCCGGTCAATAGACTTAAAACGCTTACAATACATAATAAAAAAATACGCATATGTATCCTCCTTCGCAAAATAACAACGTTGTTATTTTTGTTTAAAAAAAATCATCTGACTATTCTTTATGATATAATTATATCATAAAGAAATCAATAGATATTTTTAAGGAGTTAAAAAATGGCTGTTACTTTAAAGGATATTGCGGCAGAATGTGGCGTCAGTTATTCGACGGTGAGCAAGGCATTGAAGGACTCTCCGCTCGTAACAGAAGCTACAAAAAGGAAAATTAAAGATAAAGCTGAAGAGATGAATTATATCCCGAATAACTCTGCTAGATCACTAGTTTCCAACAGGAGCAACACCATCGGTTTAATCTGGCCATCTGTAGACAGGGTGGCTGTTACAACTTTGGCAACGCATGTAAATGAAGCCTTAAAAAATGCAGGGTATTTTATGGCAGTCTCCATTGATAACCCAATCACGGCTGCAAGTAAATTTCTGGAACTGCGTTTCGATGGTGTAATTGTTTTTGATGAAGGGGAAGAAACCACACTTCCAGAAAAAATTACGAATCATATCCCTGTCATTGCCTATGGAGTGGCCCGAAACCTGGCCTATCCAATGATTAATGTAAATCATGCTGTTGCCATGAAGCAGGCGGTGGATCTGCTTATAGAAAAAGGACATCAAAAGATTGATTATATTGGTGACCTTCATACAAAGGATATACGTCAGATTGTAAAGAAAGAAACTATCGAAAATTACTGCAAGGAAAGAGAAGTAAGCTTACGGCTGATTGACTCCGGTGGATTAACCGAGCTTGCCACCAAACAAGCATTAATGGAATTTTTAAAAAGGAATACTCTAGAAGACGGCATTATTTGCGGAAGCTATGATATCACCATGGGATTTTTGCATTTTATTGATAAACGGAAGCAGGATAAAACGATTGTGGCTTATGATAATATCAAACAGTTCAAGTCCATTGAAACCCCAGTTTATACGGTTGGGGTTCCTACTGAAAAGATTGCCGAAAGTTTAGTTGATACCCTTGTCCAAAATATCGAAGGCGGTCATAAAAATACATCTAGGGTGATCGATTTGAATCCGGAAATCCGATATCATGAAAAGAATAAGGGATAGAGAGATGCTTTCTCCAGAGTGCGGGAGAGGCATCTTTTTTTGATAGAACGTTTAAAAGAAAGAACCCGCATGGAATATCTAGATTATTAAGCGGGAACTGTATCATAAGTGAATAAAAGGTTAGTTGGCTAGTTACAAAAATACGGTTAATTCCACTGGTTGAGTTGTGTATAATTAAAATTGAAAGGCTCAAAAGTAACTTCATTATTTGTAAGCCTGTTTCCATATAGGTATTTTGCTAAATAGAGGAATAGCATGAAGCAACTTTATATAGAGCAGAAGGAATTCAGTTTAAGTGGCAAGATTACGGTTAAGGATCATCAGGAGTGGGAGTGGTAACATGAATGAAAGGAAAGACATTTTAAATGCTTGGATTACGATAGAGCAACTATCCGAGGGTTCTATTAATAAAAGGGACAAATCCTTAAAGCGTTTATATACAGCGGAGGAGGACTGGAATAAGTTTTTTTCAGACTTCTTAACGAAACAAAAAGAACAACAAAATGTATCCGATAAGTTTTTTAAGAAGTCGGGCTTAGTATTATATTTTGATATTTTCAATTTCCAAGAGGTTGTTGATATATTGAGGGAGAAATACAAGATTGCTAAAACCTACGAAGAAGTTAGTAACTCTGAGAAATTCACCTTCTCTTTATATTTTGATAACCAGTTAAATTTTATAGCAGACAAATTATTCCTTACGATGAGCGGTTATATCCGCCAACATGGTGATTTACCGAAGGATTTTCTAAAAGTAGAAAACTCATTTAGAGAAGATTTGAATAGGAAATTTGATGAAGATTTTAATACCACAATTTCTGTACTTTTACAAAAATATAATGTTACCACAGAAAATTTCCGCTATGCATTTGTGAAAAACTTAGATAATGGAGATGTAAATCTACATTCTTTCTTTATTGAAGATCTGAACAAAGCAAAGACAATCACTAATAAAAATTTGGATCGATATTTTAATGGCTTTTCTGGATGTAGAAAAAATCTAGATAGTAAAAAGGAATCAATTCATTTTAATTCACATATTTTCAAGTCAATATTACAACCTAAATTTTATCCGTTGGGGCGGTTCCCAAGTAATCCTGATCATCCGCTTTCGTTCATGCAACAGGTTGCGATAAATCTAGCTTTAAATAATGAAAATGATATTCGTAGTGTCAATGGGCCGCCGGGAACTGGGAAAACAACACTGTTAAAAGATATTTTTGCTGATTTAGTAGTACAACAGGCAGCGGAAATCTCAAAGCTTTCTAATAAAAGGATTCAAGGAAGTCTAGTTTATTGGCAAAATGCTAAACTTGGCGTTTTACCGCATTCCATTTCAGATAAGAATATTATTGTAGCAAGCTCAAACAATGGAGCGGTTCAAAACATTGTGAAGGAGTTACCAAAGAAAAAAGAGGTTGCTAACGATTTTCAAAAGCAACTAGATGAAGCAAGTTATTTTAAAGATATTTCTAATTCTAAATTAACCGGTGAAGGTTTCGGAAAGGATCGCGTGATTAAAAGTGAGCTTTTAAATGATGAAAATTGGGGTACCTTCTCGTTGGAAGGTGGAGCGTCAACAAACATTAACAAGTTACTTTTAAATATCGAAGCAATTGAAAAAGATTTAGAAGAAAATTATCAAGCGAATACAGGTGTATATCAAGAATTTACACGTCTTTATGATGAATTAAAAACTGAAAGGGAAAGAGTTCAAAAATATAGCAAGAAAATGTATACTCTTCAAAAATTAAAAACCAAGCATGAGGAGCAAGCCATTGCTTTTGAACAAGAAGAAAAGAAGAAACGAGCAAATTTGATTTTACAGGAAGAGGAAACAAAGCGCGAACTTGAAAGACTGAGACAAGAAAAGGTAAATCTCCAAAGGGATTTATCAAATACTTCCATTGAAATTGAAAATTTAACTAATTTACAAGTTCAAGCTGAAAGAAATTATGAAGTAGTTACTTCACAAAAGCCAAGTTTTTTATGGTTTCAGAAAGTATTTAATAAACCAAAGGTTGAACAGTACTTTGAAGATCTTAATAATGCGAATGATCATCTAAACCACCTGTCTCAACAAATGACCAAATTGTTGAATGACCGCATACAACTCGAAAATGGATTAAAGAAAAATGCTACAAAAGGTGAGTATGCCCAAAAACAAATTCAGGACACAAGAGCTGACTTCAATCGATGGATGACTACTCAACAAAATGATTTAAAAAAATTGGAACAAGAAATTGCTTTATTGGAAAGACTCAAACGTCAAAGCGGCATAAAGGAACTAGATTTTTCACTATCGTATGATGAACTTCAAAAGTCTAATCCATGGTTTACTAAGCAGTTCCGTATTTTACAATCAGAGTTATTTATTTCAGCCTTAAAAGTTAGAAAGCAATTCCTGTATGAAAACAGAAGGAATTTGAAAGTGGCAAGAATTATCTGGAATAAACAGTCTGAATACATTGGAAAGGAGAATGGAGATCAGTTAATTTCAGAATCATGGCAATGGTTGAATTTCGCTATCCCTGTTGTCAGCACTACGTTTGCTAGTTTTGGTAGAATGTTTAAAAACCTTAATGAAAATTCAATTGGTAATCTATTCATAGATGAGGCTGGTCAAGCATTACCACAGGCTAGTGTTGGGGCAATTTTTAGGAGCAAAAAGGTTATGGTCGTTGGGGATCCATCGCAAATAAAACCAGTAATGACGTTAGACTCAAATGTTCTGACCTTAATTGGAAGATATCACAAAGTTGATGAAAAATTTGTCTCAGCTGATGCGTCTACACAAACAATTGTGGATGCCACAAGTCAATATGGTTTCCAAAAAAATGAGGATGAATGGATTGGTATACCACTTTGGGTACACAGACGTTCGAACTATCCGATGTTTACAATTTCAAATGAAATCTCGTATGATGGGCTGATGGTACAAGGTATATCAGAAGATAAATCACAAGGAAAATCACAATGGTATGATTCAACTGGAAAGGCAAATGACAAATTTGTTAAGGAGCAAGCTGACTTACTGAAAGGTCTGATTGCTAGACGCTTGCAGGAAGATCCAGGTTCAGCAGAACAAATCTATGTTATATCCCCATTTAGAAATGTAGCTTATAAACTTGCACAAGTTTTAGATGAAATTAACTTCACAAAACGAGAACGTGGGAAAATAAAAAATATTGGAACTGTCCATACCTTTCAAGGGAAAGAAGCAGAAATTGTCTATTTTGTTCTTGGAGCGGATTCAAACAGCAGTGGGGCGGCTAGATGGGCTGTTTCTGATCCAAATATGATGAATGTTGCAGCTACACGTGCTAAAAAGGAATTTTACGTTATTGGCGATAAGAAATTATATGCCTCACTCGGTAGTGAAGTGGCAAATAAAACGATATCGATTATTGACGACTATAATAGGTAATTAAATGTAAAGTACCGTTTGTCATAGTAATTTGAAATAGTTTATTACTCTTTTGTTAAATAAATACCTAGAATTTATTGGGGATATACATAGCGGCATTATCCATGCTTACGGTGTGTTGGAGGAGAAGCAAACGATCATTTATACCCCAACTCCTCCTTCAACTGCTTAATCTTCATCCGAACGGCATCCGCATCTTTCGGGTTTACTACCATACTTTGATTCTTTTTCTCCAACCGCTTCTTCTGTTCCTTTTGTTCTATAAACCAATCAGGAATTACTTCACGCCTCCCATTAGGAATATAATGATAATGTCGCTTTTTCCTATTTCGAAATTCCATATCATCGGCCCTTACCGCATTCATATTTCGAATCCCTTTCTTTTCCCATGCTAGCAATATACTTTTTACATTGCCCCAACTCGTCTTATTTCTCTCCAATGCACGTTTCATCGCCTCCATCACTAACGTTTCTCCCACATCTCCTACCCAATCATTCAATGAATCCATCACGAATGGACTTAGGGCACCAAAGTTATCTTGATAGAACTTGAATACGCCTTTTTCCTCAGACTTTGGCTTCGTACTCGCTACCACTGCTGTTCCCCTCTGTTTCTTAACGCCTTCCACTTGTTCAGTTGCGTTTCTCTTGGTTGATTCCGTCCTAGTTGAAGTCTTATCCGTTTCCTCTGCATCTTCACCCGAATCTACCCGCTGTACGCCATCATAGTTTTCTATCAAACTAATCATTCGGTAAACGGGTGCTTGATTACCCCCTTTAGGTTCGTGGGTAATGTATCCTTTTTCTTTTAGCTCTGTTCTCGCTCGTTTAAAAGCAGATTCGTTCAAACCTGCTTTAATCCGTAATACCGCTCCCGCTACACGAAATTCGCGCTTCCACCTTGTCTTGTTATTGATATGCATCAACGCATGCCATAAGGCAATAGCCGGGTTGGTTAGTGGATTGTATTCGATTGATTCATAAAAGGCATTTATTTCTTTTATGTAGTTCATTTTTATCTCCCTTTCTTTTATTCCGTCCATCCTATTGTCACTATGTCGGCTTTGTATCGCCATGTCCCCAGGTTTTCACATCTTAAAATACGCCCTTCAATTTCCTTTTTCACGTAGTTTTCTTCATTTTGTTCGTCATTGGTTTTCTTTCGGATTAAATCGATGAGGAGATTGCGAATGGTGTAGATGAAGTAAGTGGCGAGGGGGCCTTTATTTGGTTCAATTTTTGATAGGCAATCTACATGGCATACAATCATTCTGAATAAAAGGCGTCAAACGGATCCTGGATGCCAAGCTTGTGCATATGATAATAAATACATTTCTCATTTTTCTTGAAAATATCTTTAAACAGATCATCATTTTTCTTCAAGTTCAAAACTTCCATTTTTTCAGTGTGGCAAAACGTAATGTCGAATCTATCATAATCAAACCGATTAAAACTGTAAAGGTTGCTAACTTCGCATTTTCGACAAACATCGACATAATTCTACTAGATTCTCTCCTGTTTTTCTGCAGAAATGACGTTTCTGCAGGAGGTTTTGTAAGTTAGACAGTTTTTACACTTTTTTCTCACTTTCTTTGTCATATTTTGTCGAATAAAAAAGCGCCCTTTCAGAAATCCATCTGCAAAAGGTCGCGCATTCGTAGTAGATAGTATAATGTTTTATTTCGTTTTGTTTTGTTTATATAATGTGTCCGTATTGTGGTTCGCCCTGTGATTCATTGTTCGGTCCATACTTCGGTCAACGAGCCGTCTATTGTGGTGTCCGAATGGAAAAAGTATGGTTTGAAATGACCAAAATACAGAAAATGGCTGAATTTCCCCACTTGCACATTCACTTACTGTAGTACTCCTTTTTATTTTCTCACAATAGGAATCCACATTTCACCAAATACTAAGCCGTTTCGCTGCCCCATTTCAACCGTTGTATTCGGCCCACCAACATAGGCAAAATTCTTTGCTTCTGGTAAGACTTGACCGAAGGCAATGCCAGTAAGCTTATTACTCAACTCTTCAGAAGTCTTTTCTTCTCCTTTAACAACTAGGTATTCTCCCTTAGGAAACTGGATAACCCTGGTTGCTTCTGGTATTGATGCTTCTGTCATAACGCCAGCATAATGCATCATCTTGTTATTCACCGCTTCGTTCACAGCAAATATATAGTCATTTGTGGCAATGGATTTTAAAGTGTCAAGGGTTCCATCTTGGCCGATGGTCTGCCAAAAGTCTGCCTTTTCCTTATTTATGCCAGCAAAGTCTGTGTAATTGCTTTTAAGTTCAATTCCAATACCCAAAACGGTAAAGCTGTCTTTATCTTCTATAATATAATCTGCCATATTCAAAACCTTCCTTTTAAAATATTAATCAAATGATTTATCTTTTCACTTGATGAGTTTATAATAGTACTAAATCATGTCAAAGAATGATACTGTTTAGGAGACCCCAATGAAAAAAGTTGAACGAATTAATACAATCATGCGGTATATCAACAACCGCGCTCACTTTACAATCTCTGAAATCATGCGAGAATTTAACATCTCTCGCTCGACAGCTATCAGAGATATCAGAGAAATTGAAGCCATGGGGATGCCACTTGTCGCTGAAGTAGGAAGGGCTGGGGGTTATTTTGTCATGAATAACTCTGTTCTGCCCGCTGTTCGCTTTACTGATAATGAGATTAAAGCTCTTTTTATTGCCTTTATGGCCACAAGAAATCAACAACTTCCTTATCTCAAAAGTCGTCAGTCTTTAGCCGAAAAATTACTAGGCCTTATCTCGGAAAACCAGCAAGATGACCTTGTTCTTCTAAATAAAATTTTGCTTTTTGAAGGGACCAACCCCAATAATCCCGACCTACTTGATCTATCAGACCTACCCCATCCTATGTTAGAAAAACTCATCCAAACCCTTATTTTGGATAGATATTTATTGATTACCATCAAAGAAGAGAAGGTAAAAAAGTCTTATCCAATTTATCTCTTACACCTTTATCATGAAAAAGGTATTTGGTTGATTGAAGGATTTGACTTAAAGGATGAAAAAAGGCGGATTTTCCCTGTCGATAATCTCACTAATGTCAAACCATATACTACGAAAAAAAGATTAAGTAGGAAAAAGTTTTTAGAAAAGCTAAGAAGGCAGGAAGAAGTATTTAACCTTGTCCTTGAACTTGGTCCAAAGGCAATTGCTCAGTTCAAAAAATACCATCCTTTAAAGATTTCAATTTCCTATACGAATCCCTACCAAACCACAGCCATTCTAAAGACTTTTATCAATGTCCATAATCCCGAAGAATTGACCGAAATAACCAATTGGCTACTTTTCCTAGGTGGGGATATCAAGGTCAGGGAAGTGCCAAAAGAAGTCTTAGAAGGTTTACAAGGGAGATTATGCTTATTCTGCCCATAATCATTTCAAGTTAAAACCCAAATAACTTTGAGCTTCGAAAATAATGGACAAGGAAAATGAATGATGGGAAGATTACAATTTTTAGTCGAACCTTCACGGAATAATTTTAAAAAAGAGGCGGCACAAGTCTATGACTAGTGGCCAGCCTCTTTCTTTCCTATTAAACTTCTATATATGTCTGACTGAAAATCTCGGTCAATTCCGTTTCAGAGATTTTCTAAGAGAGAATCGCACAGCAACCGTTTGAAATAGCACTTATTAGCAATTACACTTGTGCTGTTTAAAATCGATAACCATACGACCTTGAATCTTACCTTGTCCCATTTCTTCAAATATATCCTGGACTTCATGTAAGCAACGTGTTTGCACAATAATTGGTACGACCTTACCTTCCGCACCGAATTGGAAGGCTTCTTCTAAATCTTTGCGGGTACCGACTAATGAACCTACTACTTCAATCCCGTCAAGTACTAGTCGCGGAATATTCAAATCCATCGTTTCTGATGGTAAACCTACTGCGATTACCTTACCACAAGCACGTACTGCATTGACTGCTGAGTTAAATGCTACTTTAGAAACTGCTGTTACAACTGCGGCATATGCTCCACCGACTTGTTCTTGAATAATCTTATCTGCATCGCCTTGAGTGATAGAGTTGATTGTCATATCTGCACCAATTTCTTGGGCTAGTGCTAACTTATCATCATTAATATCTACTGCGATAACTTTGGCATTAAATACATGTTTAGCATATTGGATAGCAAGATTTCCTAGTCCACCACAACCATAAATGACAATCCATTGACCAGGTTTAACACCAGAAACCTTAATGGCTTTATAAGTAGTAACCCCGGCGCATGTAATACTAGTAGCTTGTGCTGAATCTAGTCCATCTGGAACTTTTACTGCGTAATCAGCAGTAACAATACATTGCTCAGCCATTCCTCCATCAATACTATATCCAGCATTCTTTACATTACGACAAAATGTCTCTCTGCCTGTTGTACAATACTCACATCTGCCACAGGCTTGGAACATCCATGCAACACTTACTCTATCACCAACCTTTAAGCTAGTAACGTCGTCAGCCACTTTAGAAACTATACCTACACCTTCATGGCCTAAAGTACGGCCTTCCACATTACCAAAATCACCAGCTGCTACATGTAGATCCGTATGACATACACCGCAATATTCTATATCTACTAATGCTTCACCTGAATTCAATGGCCGTAGTTCCCTTTCAACAACTTCAATGTTTGCTTTACTTTTTGGATTAACAACTACCGCTTTCATAGGTGATCTCTCCTTCAGTGTTAGAAATATCTTAAAAATTCGTACACAACTATTGTCCTTCAGGTATGTTTGATTTTCACACCTTCATTACAGGTTCATCATAACATGGAGTTTTGGTAATTATATTGTGAAACATTGAACAAAGTGTGAATTTTATTTAAGAGCAATTACTACCGTTCTAGTTATTTAGAAGCGAATAAGAAAGGTTAATCAGTACAATGTGGCTATAGGGTAAAACAAACTAATTACATAACGAATAGAAAATTTCTGTAACACGAGAAGTAAATCATATGCTAACATACAGGTTGTTCGATCAAATAGTTTTAATCTATAATCTAGAAAGTAGTTGAAATTGGAATCGGAGTATCCTTATCCTGGGAAATGTATACCAGGGGAATGGGGAAAAGGGTAAAAACATCCTTAAGTAAAAAGCTGCGTAAATGAGATACAACTACTTTGTTTAATCAATTTTCTGGGGTGAATAATTATGTCTGGATCAGTAATAGAAGAATCTTATCATATTAGTTTGCAAAATATTCGCCACCGCTCACAGCATATTAATTTAGAAATTGAAATACTTCTTGTTATTAGAGGGGAAATTGAGGTTATTGTCAATCAAAATTCCTATCATTTGGCCGAAAATGATCTTCTGCTCATTAATGCTAATCATGTCCATACTATTAAGGGGATTAAAGACAATGTAGTCTTATTGTTGCAAATACCTCTAAGTTCTATCGAGCAGTATTATCAAGGGATTCATGAATGTTATTTCGACTGCTGTTCGACCAAGGAGGATAATGGGTTATATTTTCTATATGATCAAATCCGTCAACTCTTAGCGGAAATTCTGATTGCGTATTATCAAAAACAGGATGGAAGTGAACTTGAAATTAATAGCAAGATTTATAAGTTAGTTACGCTTTTAATTCGGAATTTTAAAACGACTTATCTTGGCAAGAATCAGTTTTTGGGAATGAAGGATGGCAGAATTAGGGATATTCTTACTTTTATTGAAAAAAATTATCGTAAGCCGATATCATTGGAGGAAGTCGCTAAACAGCAATATTTATCTCTTCACTATTTATCGCGCTATTTTAAGCAGGAGGTTGGCGTTAGCTTTTCACAATATGTTAAACAAGTTCGTTTGAAATCAGCTGTTCAGGAGCTTTTATACACTGACTATAATATTATGCAAGTTGCGTTTAATAATGGTTTTCCCAATGCGAAGGCGTTTAACAAGGCTTTTAAAGAAGTGTACCAACAAACACCTGCTGAATATCGCGGTCTTCACAAGAAGGAACCTGCCGATGTCGATGAATTACATCATTTAAGTGATGAATATACATTGTTGAAGTCTCCTAGTTTTTTAATAGAAATAAGTAAGTACATCCCACCAAATGAAAAAGAATTGACTTTAATGGAATCGGCTGTTTCAGAGGTACATATCGACATGCCACAAGAACCTATTTTTGTTCGGGAAAAAGCTCACCAATTACTAGTGATTGGCCAGCTTGAATATGCTTTACATGAAGAAGTCCAAGAAGAATTACAGCTTATTCAAGAGCTGCTTCAATTTGAATATGTTTATTTCACGAACCTATTTTCCCCCACTTTCAAGACTACAACTCCGCTATTGCAAACAGGGGGAAAGTTTTATCAGATTAGTGCATTATTCAGCCGGTTTCACAAGCTTGGCTTAGTGCCTTTCATCCGTGTTGAGTTTGAAAAGGAAGTCAAAAGTAGCTCTAATTATATCAAGTTGTTAGAGGAATTCTTACAACACAGTGTTCGTTATTTTGGCAGCGACTTTGTAGGAAAGTGGCAGTTTGAATTGGCTTTCACGGAGTGGGGTGGAAAATCAAGTACATTTTATCAGGATTTTTATCAAACTGTAAAAAAATGGGCTTCAGCCGCAAAAGTTGGCCTTCATGTGCCGTTTTCTTTACAAACAGGAATAACAGCCTCTGTTACCACCTTTTTGAAGCAATTCTCTAATGAGTGTGAACTAATCTGTTTCATCTGTAACCCGAATGAACAAGTAGACTTTACGGATATGAATAATAGTACCTTTGAAAGTGTAAAAGATTTGTTAACGAAATCATGTATCAATTTGAAGGAAAAATTGCAAGCTGTGGGATTGGCAGACAGACCCATTTACTTGACAAACTGGAATACACTTTATGGAAATACGGTGAATTTAAGTGGAAGCTTCTTTCGTTCATCCCTTATTTTTAAAGATATGTTTGATGTAACCAAGGAAATTTTCGGATTGGGATTTTGGGTTGATACCCATTCATTAGAAAAAAGTAATCAAGAGTATGAACATATTGCCATGAATGGGATTGCTCTACTTTATTATTATCAATTAAAACGTCCAGCTTTTTTCAACATTCAATTGATGGCAAAAATGAACAGCCAGATTTTAGCGGAAGGAGAGGGCTTTGTCCTGACCAAGGGAGAACAAGGGTACCAATTGGCTATTTATAACACTTCCTACGTCAATCCTTCCTACTCGGTGGAGAATCTCTTTTTACGCTCTTTAACAAAAGAGAATAGATTTGTGATTTCAGGGATGCCTCCTGGTCATTATCAAATTCGAAGGTATATTCTGGATCGGAATAATGGTGCATTTTATATGAATTGGCTCAATTTCCAACGGGGAGATATCAATGATCGTGAAATCATTACGTTCCTGAAGCATCGCACCTATCCTGAATTACAAATCTATGAGGAGACTATTGATTCGGATCTATATTTACAATCAACCCTGACATTAAATGCTTTTCATCTTTTTGAAATTAAGCCATTAGTTAAAAAATAGCAGTCCTTTTTTGTCCTCCATTAAAGTGAATATAAAAATGATGACAAATAAAGGGGACATTTTGGATAATAGTTGGAAAGCCTTTTACAGCCGTATTGTTTAAGATAATGGTAGAAAACGTTTTCATAAAACCATGTTACAGGAAGGGGACTTTATATGTCTGTTCCTCAAGAAGTATTAAATGAAAGAAAAGCCAAACTTAATTACATTGTTTTCATTTGCATTTAGTTTTGGTGCGAGTTTACTGGTGTTTGTGCTGATTCGCTTCTTAGCAGGTATAGGACATGCAGGGTACCCGCCAAGCTGTTCGAAAGGGATTGCGGTCAATTTCACGAAAGAAAAACGGACTTTTATTCAATCACTCATTTTGTCAACGAACGGGATTGGCGGCATCTTAGCGTTTGTTGTTGGAGCACGGTTAATTGATATAAATTGGCAGTATGGTTATTATGCATTGGGTGCGTTTTTTGCTATCTCCTTGCTTTTGGTCATCTTTTTTGTTCCAAAGGACATTCCGGTAGAGAAAGTGAATGTTGCATCCAAAAAAATTAGCTTTAAATCGGTAATTTCCAATCGAAATGTGATTATTTTATTTATCGCCATGATGATTGCCAATATTGCCTTCTATGGAAACATGTCTTGGATGCCATCTTTCTTAAAGGTGAAATTTTCACTATCTATTAGTACAGTTGGAACCATCCTAGCGGTGAATGCTATTGGGGGAGCACTAGCATCCTTATTTGCCGGTGTATTATTAACAAAGTTTAATGGGAAGGAAAAATTACTCTTAATCGTTTGTTCTATTCTATCATCTGTATTATTTTTAGGATTGGTAATTTCAGATTCCTTAGCACTATCCATCGTATTTTTATATGTATTGACTTTTTTACTAACAACGATATTTGTAGGTATTTTTTCTTGGCCACATAAGATTTTGCCAGAAAAAGTAATTGGTTCATCAATTGGGATCGTCAACACTGGAGGAACGCTTGGAGGTTTTATTGCTCCAATCTCATTTGGGGCTTTAATTTCTTTAGCAGGTGGATCATTTTCCATCGTATTTATCAGCTTGGCAATAGCCATTGTTGTGTGTGGTCTCATTACCCTTACCGTTAAAACAGAAAATAATTAGGAGGAGAAAAATGTTAAATCAACTTTTGCAAAAAATAGATGAGAAAAAAGAGAGAATGATAGAAATTCGGAGATACCTTCATCAACATCCTGAATTATCTTTTAAGGAGGAAAAGACAGCTCAATATATTGCTGATTTTTATAAAGATAAAGATGTAAAAATACGAACCAACGTTGGAGGACATGGTGTAGTTGTAACAATCGAAGGCGGTCTCCCGGGAAAAACCGTTGCCTTAAGAGCCGACTTTGACGGATTGCCAATAACGGAAGAGGCGGATGTCCCTTTTAAGTCACAAAACCCTGGTGTGATGCATGCATGCGGGCATGATGGTCATACTGCTTATCTATTAATTTTAGCCGAAGCACTAATAGAATTGAAAGATCAATTAAAAGGAAATGTTGTTATTCTTCACCAACCTGCGGAAGAAACCCCTCCTGGTGGTGCAATTGCTATGATTGAAGACGGGTGTTTGGAAGGTGTAGATAATGTTTTCGGCATTCATCTCATGTCCCTATCGAATACAGGAGAGGTCCACTATCGTGCCGGAGAAATGCAGGCTGGACGTTCGTATTTCAAAGTGAAAATCCAAGGAAAAGGCGGACATGGTTCGATGCCACATACAAGTAACGACAGTATTGTCGCTGCAAGTCATTTCGTTGTCGCGGCCCAGACGATTATCAGCCGCCGAATTAATCCTTTTGATATGGCAACAGTAACCATAGGCTCATTTGATGGGAAAGGATCGTTCAATATTATTAAAGATAGTGTCGAACTTGAAGGAGATGTTCGGACGATGTCCAGTGAAGTTCGTGCTACAGTGGAAACAGAATTTAAGCGAATTTTAGCTGGGCTTGCCCAAGAATTTGATATTACTTATGATTTGACCTATTCACATGATTATCCAGTTTTGGTGAATGATGCGGAAATGACGGAATTGGTTTCCGATGCGATTAATAAAGCTGAAATTCCTGAAATTAAAGCAGTTATCGAAACGCCACCTGCATCTGGATCAGAGGATTTTTCATACTATTTACAAAAGGTTCCAGGGAGTTTCTTTTATGTTGGGGCAAAACCAGCGGATGGCCCGGTTTATCCCCATCATCATCCTAAATTTACCATTAATGAGGATAGCCTGGTTATTGCGGCAAAGGCAATGGCAGCCGTTGTAGTAGAATATTTCGGACAAGAGTAAACAAGGGGACGGTTCCTATGCTTGTGGCATGGGAACCGTCCTTTAAAGGAGAGATCACATGTCTTTTTCAAGTTTAAAGGAGATAATTGAACTTGCAGAGCAAGGAAAAACAACCATTTCGGAATTGATGATTAAATCAGAGGTGGAACAGAAAGGTTATTCAAGGGAGATTATCATCGAGAAAATGTCGGAACAATTCACGGTAATGGAAGAAGCTGTCCGCAAAGGGACAACGAGCCCTGTTACATCCCGAACCGGTTTAACGGGCGGGGATGGACACCGTCTTTATCAATATGCTGAAAAAGGGAATTCCTTTGTTAATTCCAAGACGTTACATGCTGCAGCGAATGCCCTTAGTGTATCTGAAGTAAATGCTGCAATGGGGCGAATTGTTGCAACGCCAACAGCGGGGTCAGCGGGGATTTTACCTGCTGTACTAGTACACGCCCATGATAGCGGAAAATTTACTCGTGAAGAGATTGTACAGTCCATGTTCACTGCCTCTGCCCTCGGATTAGTAATTGCGAATAGGGCATCCATATCAGGTGCTGCAGGTGGATGCCAGGCTGAAGTCGGTTCAGCAACCGCAATGGCAGCAGGTACATTGGTTGAGCTTGCCGGTGGAACACCACAGCAGGTAGGAAATGCTGTCGGAATTGCTTTAAAAAATTCCCTGGGATTAGTTTGTGATCCGGTTGCCGGGCTGGTGGAAATACCTTGCATCATTCGAAATGGTTTACATGCAATTACCGCGCAAGCTGCAGCTGATATGGCCTTAGCTGGGGTAGCAAGCATTATTCCTCCAGATGAAGTGATCCATGTGATGCATGAAGTAGGACAGCAAATGCCCGAATGGTTGAGAGAAACTGGGGAAGGTGGTCTTGCCGCAACTCCGACAGGGAAAAAATTAAAAGAAAGCATTTTGGGGGAAAAAACTAGTAGTAGTGAGCCTGCAAAATACCAAAGTGCGTATGAGATCATCGGCCCAGTAATGGTTGGACCTTCAAGTTCACATACAGCTGGTGCCGTCCGAATCGGGAACATTGCCCGTCAGCTATTAAATGAAAACCCGATATATGTAAAGTTTTCACTGATGGGGTCCTTTGCTAAGACCTATCAAGGACATGGAACAGACTTAGCTCTACTAGCAGGTGTTCTGGGGTTAACTACAATGGATGACGGTATTCCAAATGCCAAAATGATTGCTGAGGAAGATGGTTTACAATACGAATTTACGAAACGGGTCCTTGGAAGCTATCACCCTAATACCGTCCTCGTAGAATTAACTGGTTCTTCACGTACTGTAAAGGTATTAGCTAGTTCATTAGGTGGCGGTAAAGTGGAAGTTCAGGAATTAGAGGGTTATCCTTTAAAATTTTCTGGAGAACGACCAACACTTGTGATCCGTCATACCGACCGAAAAGGGGTTATTTCAGAGTTATCGGGGCTTCTTTATCAAAGAGGTTTTAATATTGCACGCATGGCTAATGAACGTTCAAAAATTAATGGTCCTGCGATAACAATATGTGAAATCGACAATAAAATCGAAGACTCTGTCTTAGCATTATTAAAAAGGGATATTCCGATTATTGATGAAATTGTCTTAGTTGAAACTAAATAGTTACTAAGTAAGTTGATCTTACCTTAATAAATTATGGATGCATAGTGAAACTCGCTTCTGTCATCGCTTATAAGGCGTAGACAGAAGCGAGTTTTTTGGGATTTTAAATATGGTTATGGGTGAATCCGAGAAAGATACACGCTTTTTTAAAAGGAGTCATAAATTAAAGAAATGAGGTGACCCAAATGGTAAATTTTACAGACTCTAATAAAAGAGAAACTATACATCAACTTATTCAATTACGGAACGACATTAATAAATTTTTATCTAACGTTTCTAAAACCCAACATATCGATATGGCGGATGCTAGTAAGCAAAATTTATGTGCCTTTTTGGCCTTACAGAAATTTTCAAATTCAAAGCTTAATTCCTTTTTAGTGGAAGAAGGCTTTTCATCTATAAAAATGATGAGTCCTCATGTTTTATTTTCATTGAATAAAATAATTGGCCATTTGTTTCCCGATGATCAGCATAATAAAAATTATATTGATTTGGAAAGTGCAAGATATCTAAAGAATCAACGAAGTCAAGAGTTGTTAGGAAAATCAAAAGAAGATCCCTTTTCTATCATGGTTACTTTAGATAGATCTATGTTGGAGAAACCAGAAATCTTTAAAGAATTAATTAGGTCGGGAATGACTATTGCCCGAATAAACTTAGCTCGTGATTATTCTGTCTGGAAAAGTTTAGTTGAAAGTATTCGAACTGCAGAAAAAGAGATAGGTCTTGAGAAACAAAATGGAAAATGTATGATATACATGGATCTTCCTGGGCCTAAAATTCGTGTTAATGAATTCAGAAAAACCATAGTCCCCTTAAAAATAAATACAGAAAAAACCTCTCCAATTGGTTATTTAATGAGCCAAAATAGTAAAGATAACCCTATTATAAATAATTTTGTATTAAAACTAAATATAGATGAATTTACCGGTGTTGCTGCGGGGCAAATCATACATTTTATTGATACCAAAGGAAGAAAACGATATTTCACAGTACTGGAGATAGTAAGCCCAACATGCCTAAAAGTTGAATTAAATAAACCGGCAATTTTAAACGAGGAAACTACTGTACAACTGAGTCATGACAAAGAGTGCAAATTAACAAATCTATTGAAAAGGCAAATAACCATTAAGGTAAAAAAAGGGGATATTTTACGAATTTACAAAAACCATAATTATCTTGGGAAACCAAAAGGTAATGAAGAACCAGCATCTATTGGTGTCACTTTACCAGAAGCTCTAAGAAATGTAAGACCAAAAGATAAGGTTTTTTTTGAGGATGGAAATATCTGTGCAGTTGTTGTGGAAGTTAATGAAAAATACTTGGATGTAAAGATCACCCTTACGAGAAAGAAAGTAGAATATATTAAACCTCATAAAGGGGTTAATTTTCCAGATTCATTGGTTTATTTAAACGTTCCTACCATTACAGAAACAGATATTAAAACTGTTTCAAAAATTATTCCTTTTGTTGACCTCATTGGGGTTTCTTTTATCCATCATCCTAATGATATCCGAATATTAAAGGGGTATTTAGATCAACATACAGAGAAGAAAATTGGACTCATTGCGAAAATAGAAACAAAGTATGCACTTTTTTCTTTATCGAAAATTATTCTTGAAGGTCTAAATTTAGATTTATTTGGAGTAATGATTGCTAGAGGTGATTTGGCAATAGAGATTGGCTATGAACAAATGGCAAAGGCTCAGGAAGGAATCTTGGAAATTTGCCGGGCTGCTCATATCCCAGTTATTTGGGCAACTAATATTCTCAATCATTTGAATAAGAAGGGAATACCTTTAAGGGCTGAATTAACCGATGCCTTTATGGGACTAAGAGCGGATTGTATTATGATGAATAAAGGGCCTTATATCTCCAATTCCATCAAGTTCCTCCAACATCTTGACCAAATCAATAAAGATCCATTATTGGAATTTAGAAATTCGGTGGTGCCTTTTGCTCAATATGGTTTTTAGGGTGTGTGTTTATCCTACACCAAGCCTCTGGACAAACAAAGAAGGTAAGAAAACCCCCACTGATGGAAGTTTTCTTTATAGTAGGTTACTAGAATTAAAAAACAACAATATAATTCAACTAGGTAAAGGGAAATTTTATTCTTATTAGGATAGATTATGCCCTTTTTTTATTTATATCACTTAAAACAAGCAGTAAGACTCCCACCTCAAGTTTCTAGGGAAAGAAAAAGGGTAGGTGGGAGATGAAGGAAACCCCCCACACTGATAGAAGTCTCCTTTATTTATGGAATAAGACAGCTATAATTGGAGAAATTTGAATGATGGATTAAACCACCCTTTTTAAAATAGTAAAAAAATACTGGAAAATTATGATAAAACTATTGATTTTTCACCCTATTCAGTATATTATTATATTTAAATTTTCGGAAAAGGGGGTTCGGCGATGGTTACTTTTATAGCTTCCATCTTGTTGTTAATTGTTGGGTATATCGTTTATGGGAAGGTGGTTGAACGGATTTTCGGCATTAATGACAAAAATCCAACACCTGCTTATACAAGTAACGATGGGCTTGATTATATGCCAATGAGTTGGTGGAAGGCGAGTTTAATTCAGCTTCTAAATATCGCTGGAACCGGTCCGATTTTTGGTGCAATAATGGGTGCGCTTTATGGCCCTGTTGCATTTATATGGATTGTTATTGGTTGTATTTTTGCGGGAGCGGTACATGATTACTTTTCAGGTATGGTATCGCTTAGGCATAATGGAGCACAATTTCCGACAATTGTCGGAAAATATTTAGGCGAAAAGTTGAAAATCATCACTACGATTGTTTCGATATTTTTAATGATTTTGGTTGCAGCAGCATTTACTGCAGCACCTGCCCAGTTACTAACACAAATTACACCATTTAATTTTACGACATGGCTTATTATTATATTTGTTTATCTAATACTTGCAGCGGTTCTACCGATTAATAAAATAATTGGAAGAGTGTATCCTGTTTTTGGGGCAATCTTAATTTTTATGGTTGTATCGATTGGAATAGGGATGTTCTTTTTTGATCATCCAATCCCCAATTTAACATTAAGTAATTTACATCCTGGGGAGTTGCCAATTTGGCCATTATTAATGGTAACCATTTCCTGTGGTGCTATTTCTGGATTTCATAGTACACAGAGTCCTATCTTATCTCGAACATTAAAAAAAGAAAGTGAAGGTAGAAAAGTGTTCTTTGGAGCAATGATTGGTGAAGGCATTATTGCTTTGATTTGGGCAGCGGCAGGAATGACCTTTTTTGGTAGTACAGGTGCATTACAAACAGCGCTGGACGCAGGTGGTCCTGCTGGAGTAGTTAATGAAATCAGTCTAACTACGCTAGGGACTTTTGGTGGAATCCTTGCGATATTGGGTATTGTTGTTCTGCCAATTACGACAGGTGATACGGCGTTACGTTCTTCTAGAATGATGCTTGCGGAATTATTGACACAACTAACGAAGAAAGACTTTAAAGGAAAAGGGAAATTAGCGTTACTTATCATACCAATAGCAGGACCTGCGCTATATCTTACCACGATTGATTATAGTTTCCTTTGGCGGTATGTTGGCGGATCTAATCAGATAGTTGCTGCAGTAATGTTATGGACGGCAGCTATGTACCTTGTGAAAAACAATAAGTTTCATTGGATCTGTAGTATTCCAGCTTTATTCATGACGGCGGTAGTAAGTACGTATGTCTTTTATGCGCCAGAGGGTTTTAACCTGGACTATGGTATTTCTATGATTCTAGGAATGGTTATTTGGTTGGCTGTACTTGTGTGGTTTGTAAGGCAACTTATTAAACATAAAACAGCTAGCAACTATGAGGATTCGGATGTGAAATTAGGATGATAAAGGGTTTATCCCGCCTCAAGCTTCTGGGGAAACAAAGAAGGTAGGTGGGAAATCAACTGCTCGTAAAGGTACGATAAGTGCGACTAACCATCAGTCGGGGATGAAGGAAAGCTCCCACTGATGGTTAGTCTTCTTTATAGAATACTGGAAACGAACCAGTATCCTATTTTTGTGATTCTTGTATGTGTATTTTGTTCTATTTGGCGTTTTCGTTTAAAGGTTCTAAAGCAAGTTTTTTGATTGCATAGGCCACTCCGCTTTCATTGTTGCTTCGAGTTTGGAAGTCAGCGGCTGCTTTTACTTCTGGGATAGCGTTACCCATTGCCACGCCACATCCTGCGTACTCGATCATGGATAAGTCATTTCCGTTATCGCCAATCGTCATTGTTTCCTCTTGTTTAATACCAAGTTGTTCAGCCAGCATTTTCACTGCATTTCCTTTACTTGCACTAGGATGAACAAATTCAAGGAAATATGGAGCACTTTGAACAATTGTATACTGCTTATTTAGGCTCTTAGGAAGTTCTTCAATGGTACGATTTAATTTGTCTGGATGATTAACAAACATGATTTTTGGTATCGATATATTAGTTGGTATGTCGCTTACTTGGCGATAACCTAATGGGATTTCACTTAAATATGCCTCTAACACTGTATAGTCACTAATATCAGCGTTTGGGGTATAAACCCCTTTCGTATCAAAGAAATGCATTGGTGTTTTCAATTCCATACTAAGTTCATACAACTTCACTAAATCAGCATGTCCAAGTGATAATTCAGCTACAACCTCGTTTGTATGAGTATCTTGCACCAATGCGCCATTATAGGCGATGGCAAAGTCACCCTCTTGATTAAGGTTAAGTGCTTTAATGTAGCTCCGAATGCCACCAATTGGGCGCCCGGAACAAAGGACAATTTTAATTCCTTGCTTTTTTGCCTCAGATAACGTGTATTTTACATCTTCTGGTACTTCATGACGGTCGTTTAAAAGAGTCCCGTCCATATCTATTGCAATTAATTTATACAATTTCTATTCTCCAATCTTCTGTTGATACCACCATTATACGACAAGTTAAGTCAGAGGGACAATTGAGCCAATCGAAGTAATTTAGGATAAAAAAGAAGGGGCTGGATGTATCCCATTGGCTTTCAAATTGAACTTCAAACCATCCAATAAAAAGGAATTGTTGAAAAAATAAACATAAATAACTCTATTTATTCCCTTGACAAGAATGTTAACACAGTATAAAATAACTTTGATGCGAAAAACAACAGTTTAAGTACTTTATAAACTATTTCAAGCAGTGAATAGAAAAAAGTGTTGTGAATTATCTCTTTGACGTCACAAGGAAAATGCTACTACCTAGTACAAAATGCCAACTATCTATGGCTCGCAAATGGTGAATGGGGGTAAAGGTAAGTTCAATATTTATTTTAAACCCAATTTGTAAGCGCTCTGAATAGGGTGCGGAAAAAATTTGCTTGTTCATTTATGGAAAGCGTAACGTAGGAGCATACTTATAAGTGATCTACAAAGAAATAAATGCAACATCTTCATATAAAACAAACAGAACTGCTAAAAATTACATCAGGGGGACTAATTTATGCCATTATTAATTGTTGCCATAGGGGTACTATTACTACTTATTTTTATTATGAAATTTAAATTAAACACATTCGTTTCCCTAATCATTGTTGCGATTGTCGTAGCCTTATCGCTTGGAATGCCTATGGGGGAAGTTATCAAGTCGGTTGAAAGCGGTTTAGGTGGAACACTTGCTCATATTGCGTTAATCTTTGGTATGGGTGCAATGCTTGGTAGATTAATTGCAGACTCAGGTGGAGCTAACCGTATCGCTGTAACGTTAATTGATAAATTTGGTGAAAAGAGAATTCAATGGGCTGTTCTATTTGCTTCGTTTATAGTTGGTATTGCTTTATTCCTTGAAGTTGCAATTGTATTGCTTGTTCCAATTATATTCTCGATTGCAAAGGAATTAAAAGTTTCTATCGTGAAATTAGGACTACCGATGGTTACTGCTGCTTTGGCAACACATGCATTCTTACCGCCGCATCCAGGTCCAACCGCAGTAGCTGCGGAGTATGGTGCGAATATTGGTTTAGTTTTAATCTACGGAATTATTGTTGCTATCCCAACGGTTATTTTTGCAGGAATCTTGTATCCGAAACTTGCGAAGAAAATTGTGCCAACTGCTTTTACTAGAGAGGGTAGTGAATCATTTGGTGTACAAAAGACATTTAAGCTAGAAGAAACACCTGGTTTTGGTATTAGTTTATTTACAGCACTATTTCCTGTGATCTTAATGGCTTTAGGAGCAATCGTTGATATGATTCAACCTGCTCTAGGCTTTTCGGATAATATGCTAGTGAACTTTATTCGCTTTATTGGTAATTCATCAATGGCTATGTTGCTTTCTTTATTACTAGCAATTTATACAATGGGATTGAGAAGAAATATTCCAATTAAGACATTAATGGATTCTTGCTCTTCCGCAATCAATTCCTTAGGTATGCTACTTCTAATCATCGGCGGTGGAGGTGCTTTAAAACAAGTGCTTATTGATGGTGGTGTTGGTGATTATGTTGCAGATATCTTTGCAGGATCGTCTATGTCGCCAGTCTTCTTTGCTTGGACAGTCGCAGCTATATTACGTATTTGTTTAGGATCAGGAACGGTTGCAACGTTAACTACAGCAGGATTGGTTATTCCATCCCTTGCTGGAATACCAGATGTTAACCTTGAACTAGTTGCACTTGCGACTGGAGCAGGTAGTGCCATTGCATCCCATGTTAACGATGCCGGCTTCTGGATGGTTAAAGAGTCTCTAGGTATGACATTAAAAGAGGCTTTTGGAACATATACTGTACTTTCAACAATAGTTGCTGTATCTGGTTTAATATGTACTTTATTATTAGATATGATTGTTTAAAACAACTGAAAAAACAACCATTTTATAGATGTTATAAAATGGTTGTTTTTTATCTTATAATTCTTCCTGTTTCAATAGATTATGGTGAACATTACAAGTGAAACCGTTTTACTAATTACTTTTACTTTAAAGGAATATGGCTTATAATTAATAGTGTTGCAATTTGCATAGTATAGATTATTTTTAAGCTCTTTGTGAAATTGTAAAATCGCAAAGTGAATTAAAAGGATTGTTAAGATTATATAATCCATTTAAGTTCCTTTATAGTTTGCTAGATATTAGAAAAATATAGAATACATAACTTGATTTTTGCGACAGAAGGTGAAATAAAATGATAAAAGCATTGGTAGTCGTCCCTTATGAGGGATTGCTTGAAATGATGAAAGAGGTTAGTCAAGAAGTAGAAGATATTGAATTACACATTGAATTAGGTAACTTATATGAAGGTGTCGCAATTGCAAAGAATGCTGAAAATGAGGGTTATCATGTTATTATAAGTCGTGGTGGTACGGCATCAATGATACAAGAGGCAGTATCTATTCCAGTGATAGATATTCAAGTTTCTGGCTATGATGTATTACGCATTTTAACACTTGTAAAGGGTTTTTCCGGTAAGGCTGCTATTGTTGGCTTCTCTAATATTACACAAGGTGCTGCTACTATATGTAAGCTGCTAGATTTAGATATTAAAACATTAACGATTACAAAGGATAATGAAGTAAAAGGGAAATTGACAGGGTTAAAAAAGAATGGATATGAGGTAGTAATCGGTGATGTAGTGACGATGCAAGCCGCTAAACAATTAGGGATGACAGGAGTACTGATTACATCCGGAAAAGAAGCAATTATGGATGCTTTAGAAGAAACAAGAAGGTCCTATCGTTTATTTTCAAGGCTACAACGAGATATTACGTTAATGGAAACAATTCTTGATAGTGATGAACATGCTATCGGGGTTTTTAATCAAGATGAGAAAATAGTTTATGGGAATGAACGATTCCATAACGAATTTCATTGGTTAAATTTAGACAATGCTACTGATGTAAAAAAACTTATACAAGAAACAACCTTAACAAACGAAAAGCAGGTAAAATTGCTTTACATTAATAATAAATTATGGAAAATAACCTCATGCCCAATCAAGGATAAAGTGGCACTATTTTTTGAAAAGACACATTCCAATCAAATAACTACGCATAGTGGGCAAGCGAATCAAACCGCAATTGAATTGCATACATCCGCCTCACGTATCCCTATTTCGGGGAAAAGTGAAGCAATTCAGAAGGTGTTGGAACAAATCGATCTATACGGGGATCGTGAGGAGCCTATCTGGATCATGGGGGAACAAGGGAACGGAAAAGAATTAGTAGCCCATTCCATTTATTTAAAAAGAAAAACTGCAGACGAACCGTTAATTACATTGCGTTGTGATGTAATAAGTGCAGAACAATTGAAAGATCTTATTAAGGATGATTTTTTCCAAAAGTACTCCAATAGAATTATATTCTTAAAAAATATTGACCAATTGAATTCCTATATGCAGAAGGAGTTATTGCGTGTCCTAAAGGATGAAAGCGAGCAGAAGCCACAATGGATTGTATCTTCCAAGGATAACATAGAGGAAAGGATTAAAAATAAAACTTTCCATCGCGAGCTATTCCGATTATTATCTCCATTACAGATTCAAATTCCACCACTTCGGGAGCGTAAAGAGGATATGGAGGAATTGGTTCCCGTATTTATTTCTGATTTGCATCCAAAATATGGGAATAAAGTAGTCGGGATTCGTGATGATGCGTTGGAGCAGATGATGGACTATGATTGGCCAGGAAATGTAGGGCAATTAAAACATGTAATGGAACAATTATTTTTGGAATCACAATCCTATTATATCGAGAAAGCGGAAGTGGATATCGTATTTAAACGACTGAAGCAACAAGAGAAGTGGAATGATGCGCTATCGTATATTGATATTAGCGGTACATTAGAGGAAATTGAGAGGCAAGTAATTACAAAAGTCCTTGAGGATGAAGGGATGAATCAATCCAGGGCAGCTAAACGTTTAGGAATTAATCGATCCACCTTATGGCGCAAGCTAAAAGAATAGCTTGCGTTTTTCTTGTGGCTAAACCCTCTATTTAAATGATGCAAAATACAACATCAATAGAATTAAATGAAGAATTATAATTAAAACATTGCTAAATGCAACATTTTGGTTTATAATTATCACTGAAAGCGTTATAGAATACGTGAACGAGATAAATATAATGCGATATAGATAATAGGAGTAGAAATAAGTGAAAACGCAAGAACTATATACTGAGATGATTGAGAAGGGGGGCGAATGAGTTGAAACTGGCAGTGATAGCAGATGACCTAACAGGCGCAAATGATACAGGTGTTCAATTTGCGAAAAAAGGGTTAAACACAACCGTACTTTTTTCAGATACACATTTACAACCAGCACATTTAAGTGAAGATGTCATTGTTTTAAATTCAGATAGTCGTGCACTTGATTCTCAAAAGGCTTATGATATTGTATTCAATCTATCAACTGAATTAAACAAATTAGGCGTAACAAACGTGTTTAAGAAAGTCGATTCAACCATGAGAGGAAATATTGGTCAAGAAATTGATGCAGTAATGGACGTATTTCAATTTAAGACCTCATTTGTCGTACCAGCTTTTCCAAAAAGTAAGCGAACAACCGTAGATGGAAAGCACTATGTTCGCGGGGTGTTATTAGCGGAGTCGGAAATTGCAAATGATCCATCCTGCCCGGTGAAAGAAAGCTACCTTCCGAAACTATTACAGGAGCAAAGTAAGCGCAATGTCGAACTAATCTCCATTTCGGATGTACGAAAAGGGAAACGTCACTTATTTGAAAAAATGATGGAGAAAACCACAGATGATTCTTCCAAAATTGTTGTCATGGATGCAACGACAGATGAAGAGCTCAAAACGATTGTTGATGCTGCTGAAATGATACAAGAGGAGTTCCTTTGGGTTGGCTCGGCAGGGGTGGCCTCTCACTTTTCAAACACAGGTAACCATGAAGAGGTAGTACTTAACAAGCGAATAGAACAACGTCCACCAGTATTAGTAGTGGCGGGTAGTGTGAACACGATTACGCATCAACAGATTCATGATTTGAAAAAAGGGAATACTGTAGAAGAAATTGTTATTTCTCCGGAAGCATTCTTTTATGAAGATGAGCGAAAGCGTGAGATTAATCGTATTGTTCATGCTGGTCAAGCATTACTGAAAAAAGGCGATTTAGTAATAAAGACTGATCGTGGGCAAGAGGCGATGGATCGAGTGAAACAACGGAAACATGAACTTGATTTATCGAATTTTGAAGTAGGGCATACTATTGCTGAATCAATGGGGATTATTGCCTGTCAGTTAATTGAAAAGAATGACATTTGCGGTGCTGTTTTAACAGGTGGGGATATTGCAGGAGCTACATGTAAAGCATTAAAAGGTGAGGGAATTCAAGTTATTGGAGAAGTTGAAGCAGGAATCCCTTATGGTAAGTTATTTGGTGGTTTATATGACGGCCTTCCCGTTGTAACAAAAGCGGGTGCATTTGGTTCCGAGCAGGCACTTACTAAAGCTCTTCAAACAGTTACCGAAGTGCATGGATATACGAAAAGAAATAACTAATAATTTGTTATAAGCGAAGTAAAGTGATAACGCCAAGCTTATGGTCGACATTTACAATAGGCTTGGCGAAATAAGATATGAAAATAGGAGGATATTATGATGGCTTCTAAAAGACCAAGTATTGCAATTACAATGGGTGATCCTTCAGGAGTAGGCCCTGAGATTATCGCCAAATCCTTAAATGACAAAAATATTTATGAAAGATGCCGTCCATTTGTAGTCGGTGACGCCAAAATTTTAAAAAGGGCGCTACAAGTAACAAATTTGGAGCTTCAATTAAATAGCATTACACAACCCGAAGATGCAATGTACGAATATGGTACAATTGATATTATTGATTTAGATTTAGTTTCTGAAGATTTACCATGGGGACAAGTTTCTTCTGAAGCAGGAAACGCTGCATTCCGTTATTTGGAAAAAGCAATTTCTTATGCCAATGAAGGAAAAATCCAAGGAATTTGTACAGCGCCATTGAATAAAGAAGCGCTTCATAAAGCAGGTCACATCTATCCTGGACATACAGAAATTTTAGCAGAACTAACAAATACGAAAGATTTCGCAATGATGCTATCTGCCCCTGGATTAAGAGTCATTCATGTGACAACACATGTTGGACTAATTGATGCCATTAATAAGATTAATGTCGATCGTCAATATACAGTTATTAAACTTGCACATGAAACACTACAAAAGGCAGGAATTAAATCCCCTCGTATCGCAGTTTGTGGAATTAACCCACATGCTGGAGAAAATGGACTTTTTGGACATGGCGAAGAAGAGGAAAAAATCATTCCAGCTATCGAAAAGGCACAGGAAGAAGGAATTAATGTACAAGGACCGCTTCCGGCAGATACCTTATTCTTTAGAGCAAAACGCGGTGACTTTGATATCGTTGTTGCGCAATATCACGATCAAGGACATGGACCAATTAAAGTTCTAGGTCTTGAAGCTGGAGTAAATATTACGGTTGGTCTTCCAACAATACGTACTAGTGTTGACCATGGAACGGCTTTTGATATCGCTGGTAAAAATATTGCGGACGAGCTATCACTAAAAGAAGCGCTACGCATGGCGGTTGAATTAGCACCTGAAAATTAATTATAAAAAGTTAAGCAAGAGGTTGTTATCAACCTCTTGCTTCATTGGTAAATAGGGAAGTATAGCACTTTCCTATTTTCGTAAACGTAACTAAGGCATTTGCCTTAAGGTTCAAAGTAGAAGAAAACGTAGCTTCTTTATGTCATGAAAATGTTGAAGAATGATATATTTATTCCGCTTTACGGGGATATTTAACATAAATACTGGGCAAAAGAAATACGAAAGGAGTGACATTTAATGTCTTTACCGAAATTTGCAAAAATAAGACAAAGATTTCAAGTGGAAAGTCTGAACGATATTGTTGGAACAGTTTCAGAGCAATTCAACCAAGTGAAAGCGGACGAAAAGATTAAGCCAGGCATGGAAATTGCGATTACTGTTGGAAGCCGGGGGATTGCTAATATTCCACTCATCGTTAAAAGCGTAGCGGATGAAATTAAAAAAAGAGGTGCAACACCATTTATTATTCCTGCAATGGGAAGTCATGGTGGTGCTACTGCTGAAGGACAAATCGAAGTATTAGATGGACTTGGTGTGACAGAGGAATCAACCGGCTGTGAGATCCGTTCTTCCATGGAAGTTGTAGAGGTTGGCAAAACATCAGCAGGAATCCCTGTTTATGTTGATCAACATGCTTACCATGCGGATGGAATTATTGTGATGGGGCGTGTGAAGCCACATACTGATTTTAAAAAGGATATTGAAAGTGGTATCTTAAAAATGGCGTCAATAGGCATGGGCAAACATAAGCAAGCATTAGCGCTACATACGCATGGTATTAGAGGAATTCGTGATATGATGCCTGAGGTTGGTAAAGTGGCCATTGGCAATTCAAATACACTGTTTGGTATAGCGATTGTAGAAAACGCGCATGAAGAAACAGCGATTATTGAAGCAATTAATCCAGACCAAATTGAAGAACGCGAAAGAGAATTATTGAAACGAGCATTTGCCTTGATGCCAAGTTTACCAGTTGACGAAATGGATATATTAGTCGTTGATGAAATCGGTAAAAACTATAGTGGAACAGGTATGGATACGAATATCATTGGTCGGATCCGTGTATTAGGAGTAGAAGAGCCAGAAAAGCCAAGTATAAAATATGTTATTGCCTCTAACCTAAGTGAGGCGAGTCATGGTAATGCATTAGGAATCGGCCTAGCTGATTTAACAACGAAGCGTTTATTTGAAAAAATTGATTTAAAAGCTATGAATGAAAATGTTGTAACAAGTACATTTCTAGATAGAGCTAAAATTCCTATTGTCCTTGATAACGACCGTGAGGCGTTAGAAGCAGCTCTCCGGGCTACATGGGGTATTCCAGCTAATGAGGCAAGAATCGTGAGGATACCAAACACACTTCATATTGGAGAGCTTTTTGTATCAGAAGTAATTTTTAATGAATTGAAAGATAATGACAACATCGAAGTATTAGAGGATTTACATGAAATAAAATTCGATGCAGATGGGTATTTCCCGCCGATGTAAAAGCTCTATCCCACCTAAACGGGTAGTGAGATTCCCACCTTAAGCTTCTTGGACAAAGAAGGTAGGTGGGAGTCTTTGTTTTGTAGAGAAAGTGGAACGGTTTCTTCTCACCTTTGGCTAAGTAAAAAGAAAAGTAGCCCTATAATGGAGAATATTAACTCTAATATTGTAAAGCGTTTTGTTGGATAGAATACAAAATAAAGGTTTAAAATAGATGTTGAAAAGATACGTGATTAAATTGAAATTAAAAGATAAAGTAGCTATTGTAACAGGTGGAGCAAGTGGAATTGGCGAAGCAACTGTACGTCTTTTTACTAAAGAAGGAGCAAAGGTAGTTATTGCTGACCTTTCAGAACGAGGTAACAATCTATCAGAAGAGTTGAATTCAAATGGATTTGACACGTTATTTGTTAAAACGGATGTAACCAAAGAAGAAGATATTAAACAAATGATTAACGAAACCGTGAAGCAATACGGAAAACTGGATATTATGTATGCGAATGCTGGAATTGCCGATGATGCACCAGCACACGAACTATCCTATGAAAAATGGAAACGAATCATTGATATTAATTTGTCAGGAGTATTCCTTTCTGATAAATATTCGATTGAACAGTTTCAAAAACAAGGTACAGGTGGTGTCATTGTTAATGCTGGATCCATTCATAGTTTTGTTTCCTTGCCAAACCCAACCGCTTATTCCTCAGCTAAAGGGGGCGTGAAGCTATTAACGCAAAACTTATGTACAGCCTATGCAAAGGACGGAATTCGTGTTAACGCAGTCTGCCCTGGTTATATTGACACTCCTTTACTAACTAAAGTTGATTCTAAAGCTAAAGAACATTTAGCTTCTCTTCACCCACAAGGTAGACTTGGAAAGCCAGAAGAAATAGCAAAAGCAGTTCTTTTCTTAGCTAGTGATGATGCTAGTTTTGTTAATGGTACAACACTCCTTGTGGATGGGGGCTATACCGCGCAGTAATTTTGACGGCACCGATATTAGCAACAAAGTATAGAGAGGAACCTGTTATACCCACCATTCCTTTTGGAGCAATATCAGACAATAGTGCGCCTGTTACAGTTGACGCAATCCCTTGGCCCAAAAATGCGATGGACATAAAGGCAATCACTATATTAGGGGAATTGGTAAAGTTCCCGCCAATGACTGCACAAGATAATAACAAACCAGCGATAATAGGTAATTTCCGTGCAATTCCTATTCGTTCGAGCGAATGGTGATAAGACTTATTTGACTTTGATTGAGGAACCGTATAGGTAATGCAGTTGTGCCTAGACCGCTATCAATATATAAAAAGCTATTATCCTTTATGTTATAGATTCCCTTTTGCAAATGTGGAAAAAGCCCCTCGTCAGGAGCAACAATTGCACCGATTAATGGCAACCTTACTTGCCCACCATGTGTGTGTCCACTTAGTACTAAATCTACAGGAAGATCCGCATATTTCTGTATAACGCTTGGAGAATGGGAAAGTAAAATATTATATACTTGATCGTTTACCTGATAAAATGCTTCTTCCATATTCTCCCGCTCTGTTGATACATCATCTATACCAATAATATGAAATGTGGATCCATTCTTCTTCAATTCGATATTTTCATTGCTTAGTAATGTAACGCCCCTTGCTTTAAGGCCAGACAAGAATTCTTTCTTTCTTGGATTATCCCATTCGTGATTCCCTGTGACAAAATAGGTTTGTGGATTGATCTGAACTAGCTTATCAATTAAATGAAAAACATCTTGAAAATCCGATGTTTTTCGATCAATTAAATCTCCTGTTAGAACAATCATATCTACGTTTAAATCTTGAATTTGTTTTATTAGCTCTTCATTATTTTTCCCAAATACCTTACTATGTACATCCGTTATCTGTAAAAGGCTTATCTCTGTGCCCACGGCTAGCTTACTGCTTTGAAGCGATATGCGATTTAATTTAAAAGTATTTGTATCAATGTGGATCTTTCCGATCATAGATAATAAGAAAAATAATGTAATAGAAACAAATAGCTTCTTAATCTTCCTCTTTGGATGTCTATTGATCTTCTCACTCTTTTCCATACAATTACTAACTCCTTACCTGTCATTCTTTAACGCACTTCCGAAAGAAGTCTCCCTCTTCAAGCGTGTGAAGGGCGTAGCCCAATGGTAAGGGGGAGATGAATTTCGGTTGGGCGACAGCCCCAAGGCTTTTTCTTTTGCCTTTATTGTTCATTAAGGTATAATCAGTCTTATAAAACATAAGGATTGATATAAAAATG